>NZ_JBIWKB010000026.1:0-18263 GCF_044765425.1 Streptomyces sp. NPDC102462
TACGGCTGGGGGCACCACCCGGCCGAAGGCTGGGGGAGAGTTCACCGGCCGGATCAACCGCGCCATCATGCACGGGCACCTGTGGTCGCCCTCGTATTTCTCCGCATCGTGCGGCGGAGCACCGTTGGCGATCGTCCGCCAGTACATCGAGCAGCAAAAAAGTCCGCTCTAAAAGTGCACGTCAGAGCAATCTTGAGATGCATTCATCCCCGGCGTGAACGCCGGGGCTTTCTGCAAGGAACCCGGTAAACCGTAGGCGCTGTTTGACATGTCCGCAACCATGTCAGCGGAGCGCGGTCGGCGGTGCCGGGTGTGCCGGCGGCCGGGTTCACACCTCCCGTTCCACCGGAAGCCACAACTCGGCGTCGGCCTCCGCCCCGTTGGCGGACAGACGGGTGCGCAGGATCTCCGGCCCCGGGCGGCTGCGGTAAGGGTTCGCCGGGAACCACTGTGTGAACACGTCCCGCCACAGGTACTGCACGGCCTCGGGCGCCGGACCGGAGACGGTGAAGACCGCCCAGGTGCCGGCCGGCACGGGGAGGGCCGTCGCACCCTCGGGGACGGGGGTGGCCGGGGATGTCACCACCCCTTGGTAGTAGTCGAGTTCGGTGCCCTCGGCGCGGCTCGGGTCGAGGTCGTCGCAGACGGCGACGATGCCCTGCGGCTCCTGGTCCGACAGCTTCTCCAGGCTCTCCAGTGTCCCCGGTGCGATGCCGCGGACGAAGTCGATGATCGCCTGGTTCGGCCCCGTGTGCACCAGCGGTACCCGGGCCTTGAGGCCGACGACGGTGAAGTCCGGCCGGTCCACGACGCGGTAGCGCATGCTCGTGCTCCCTTCGACGGTGAGACGGAAGGCCAACCGGGGCTGGGAGACGAGCGCGGCACCGGTGCGGCGGGCCTCGCCCGGACCGATGCCGTGCATGGCGCGGAACGCCCGGGCGAACGCCTCGCCCGAGCCGTAGCCGTAGCGCACCGCGATCTCCAGGAGCGGCGCACGCCCGGCAAGCACCTCGGCGCCCGCGACCGTCAGCCGCCGGCGCCGGACGTATTCCGACAGCGGCATGCCCGCGAGCGCGGAGAACATCCGGCGCAGGTGGTACTCCGAGGTGGCCGCGATCCGCGCCAGCCGGGCCGCGTCGACCGGCTGGTCGAGATGGCCCTCGATGTCGTCCATGGCCTCATTGAGCCGGTCCAGCACGCCCGATCACCTTCCTTGTCAGTGATCGCCACACTAGGCGGCGGGCGCACGGCCCGACCCGACATCCTGTGCTCGATCGGGTCGGGTGGCGCGACCGGCCGCGCCGGGAGAGCGGGCCATGGACGACGAACTCCCCTCACGGCACGGCACGTTCCCCTGTGGCTTGGCCCCGCTCATGCCACGACTTCACCCGCGGCCGGCCGGTCACTCAGCCGAAGACCTTGACGGCCTGGTAGTAGGTCCACGCCGTGCTGTCGCAGGCGCTCTTGGTCGCGCCGCCGTAGCCGGCGCAGACGCGCTTGAGGTCCTCGTAGAAGGCGCTGTCCAGGCGGGACTTGTTGGTGTCGAACGTGCCGGCCGCCTTGTAGTTGCGGTAGCCGAAGTCGTGCCGGGCGCAGGACGTGGCGAAGGGGAAGCCGAAGGGGTTGTCCGGGGAGGACGAGCAGTAGTCGGTGGTCCAGTCGAACCCGTACGCGGACCAGGCCGCCTGATTCGCACGGGCCGCAGCCCACTGGTTGTAGCTCGACGCGCTGGTCTGCGTCCAGCTCGCGAGCACCTGGGGCTTGTCGGCGGGGGCCGCGTCGGCCGCACTGGCGGTGGCGGCGACGGTGATCAGGGCGAGCGCCGATGCGGCGAGGCCGGTGGCGAGTCTGCGGTGCATTCCACTCCTCCCAGAAGCTGCCGCTCATGTCAGAGCGGCAGGGTCATGACAATGATGATCGGAGCCGGTCGGTCGTCCGCCAAGCCCTCGGACCCCAATGAGCCGTGAACTCTTGGGTGTTCACAAGGATTTGAGCGCCCGCCAGGGCTCGCAACCGCCGCGCCCCCGCGACGGCCGACCACGAAGCCGGACACCCCTCCCATGACGCTTGACGAATCGGAACATGGTTCCATATCGTTGAGCGGAACGAGGTTCCGGTTTTTCTGCCGCATGTGCACCGCTTCTGCTCATGGCGCGGGCCGCGGAACCACGGGGCAAGAGACTCAACGGAAGGGACGACCATGTCCGACTCGAACACCGCGAACCCACAGCAGGCCGCGGACGCGCCCACCCTGGTGATGTCCGCGAAGCCGGTCGCCCTGCCCGCCCCGGGCCGCGGCACGGACCTCCAGGTCCGCGTGTCCGCACCCGCGACCGGCGGCCATCGGCCCGTCATCGTCTTCTCGCACGGCTTCGGCTGGTCGATGGACGGCTATGCGCCGCTGGCCGACTTCTGGGCCGCCCACGGCTTCGTGGTCGTGCAGCCCACCCACCTCGACTCCCGGACGCTCGGCATCCCCGCCGAGGACCCCCGCACACCGCGGATCTGGCGCATGCGTGTCGACGACCTGACGCGCGTGCTGGACGGCCTCGACGTTCTGGAAGCGTCCGTGCCGGGCCTCGGCGGGCGCCTCGATCGCGGCCGCGTCGCCGTGGCCGGCCACTCCTGGGGAGCCCAGACGGCGAGCACGCTGCTGGGCGCGCGTGTCCTAGGCTCCGACGGCGTTCCCGGCGAGGACATGTCCGACGCCCGGGTCACGGCGGGTGTGCTGCTCGCCCTGCCAGGACTGGGCGACGACCTGACCCCGTTCGCCGCCGAGAACTTCCCCTTCATGAAGCCGTCCTTCGACACCATGACCGCCCCGGCCCTCATCGTCGCCGGTGACCGCGACCAGTCACACCTCGCCACTCGTGGGCCGGACTGGTTCACCGACGCCTACACCCACAGCCCGGGCGGCAAGAGCCTGCTCACGCTGTTCGGCGCGGAGCACTCGCTCGGCGGCATCCCGGGGTACGAGGTCGCCGAGACGACGGACGAGAACCCCGCGCGCGTCGCGCTGATCCAGCGGCTCAGCTGGGCCTTCCTGCGCAGCGCCCTCTACCCGCAGGACACCGGCTGGAAGGCGGCGGCCGGCGCGTTGGAGGACGACCCCGCCCCGCTGGGGAAGCTGCGGAGCAAGTAGACGGCGGCCGAGGGGACGCTTGCCCTGCGGGGAACCCGGCTTCGGCCCCCGGCGCGCAGCACGGCCCGAAGGCTCACTCGGACACGGGCGTTGCCGACTTCGGACCGGCCGTCGCCCATGGACCGAGGGTGAATCCCCCGCTGCGTCGGTGTACTTGCACCGCACCCGCACCGCCGAAGTGCGCGGGGACGAGTAGTTCCCGCTCATCGGCTGCCCGCTGGAGTATCCGGCGGCGGCTGGCCGCGTGTGCTGGGCGATCCGGTGACGGCCGCGGCCCTGCGGGCGCTGCATGCGAACCCGGCCGCCCCGTGGAGCAACGACCGCCTCGCCGCCCAGGCCCGCGTCTCCCGTCCCACCCTGGCGCGCCGGTTCACCACCCTGGTCGGCCGCCCTCCGATGGCGTACCTCACGTGGTGGCGGCTGATCCTTGCCGCCACCCAGCTGCGCGACACCCAGGACACCCTGGAGACCATCGCCGGCCGGGTCGGCTACGGCAGCCCGTACGCGCTCTCCCACGCGTTCGCAAGGGAGTTCGGCATCACACCGGGGCGGTATCGAGCGCAGGCCGCGAAGCGATCCGCCCGCCCCGCAGGTCCTCCGCCGACGTCACCGTGAACGGCCGTCGGCAGAAACCCGGTTCATGCCCGATCAGGTACGGCACGGCTAGGACAGCTCCGCGTCCGAGGCGGAGCGGGGGATGTGCCGGGCGGCGGGGTTGTTCGCGTTCAGCCGGCACAGGAAGACGCCGTGCGCGGACAGATGGAGCCAGTGCGCGGTGAAACCGTGTCCGGCGCTGCCGTAGGTGCCGTGTTCCGTGCGTTCCTCGACCCGCAGGTCCGGCCAGGCGCACGGCACGGTGCGGTCATGCCCGGTGACGACGAGACCGCCGTCGAAGACATGCAGCCGCGTGTCCCGGTGGGTGAGCCGGCCCTCGATCCGGATGGCGCCGACGGGCAGGGCGATGCCCAGGACGACCAGGAGCGCGGCGACCGCCTTCGTCGTCGCTCCGCCCGGGCCCGACAGCAGTCCGATGCCCGGCGGCAGCAGCACGAGCGCCACCATGGCCGACACACACCCCAGTCCGCGGATGCGGCTGCCGAGGTTCTCGGTGGTGACGTGCTCGCCCAGACCATGCCGTCCGGCCGTCTCTAACGCCCGGTCCAGCGCCCGCCGTTCCGCCTCGTCCGCACGCATCCCCCAGCCCATCGCGGCGCTCCTCCCCCAAGTCGTGCCCCCGCCACCGCCCGTCGGCCGAACAGGGGCGCCCCGTATTCGGACTCCTCTTTCCCCGTCGGACCTAAGCCCAGTCCCGCCCGGCCGGTCCCCACGGCCGGCCGCCCCCGCGCGCCTGCGGCGACCGGTCGGGGCCGCGGCAGGCACTTGGGGCGGCCGGGACACCCCGGGCCGGGCGGCAGTGCCGTTCCGGCGTACCGGCCCGCCGCTTCGCGCGCGCCCGGCGGCCCGGGCCGCCCTCGCATGCCACAGTCGGTGTCCATGCGTGCCGCCTACATCACCGGACTCGGCCCACCGGAGGCCATCCGCCACGGCGAACTGCCGTCGCCCGCGCCCGGCCCCCATGACGTGCTCGTCGACGTCGAGGCCAGCGCGGTCAACCCCGTCGACGCCCTCGTCCGCTCGGGGGCGTACGCCACTGCCCTGCCCTTCCCCTTCGTCATCGGCCGTGACCTCGTGGGCACCGTGGCCACCGCCGGGCCCGCGACCCACGGCTTCCGGCCCGGGGACCGGGTCTGGTGCAACAGCCTCGGGCACGCGGGCCGGCAGGGCGCCGCCGCGGAGCAGGCGGTCGTGCCCGCCGACCGGCTCTACCGCCTGCCGCGGGGCGCGGACCCGATCGAGGCCGTCGCGCTGGCCCACGCGGCGGCCACGGCGCACCTCGCCCTGTTCACCCACGGGCGACTGCGGTGCGGCGAGACCGTCGCCGTGCTCGGCGCCGCGGGCAATGTGGGAAGCGCGCTCGTCACGATGGCGGCGCACGCCGGCGCCCGGGTCATCGCCGTCGCCGCCGGCCGTGACGCGGCCTACGTCCGTTCCCTGGGTGCCGAGCGGGTCATCGACTACCACCGCGCGGACACGGGCGCCCTGATCCGGCAGGCCGCGCCCGAGGGTGTCGACGTCCATGTCGACACCTCCGGCCGGAACGACCTGGAGACCGCCGTGGGTCTGCTCGCCGACTGCGGACGGATCGTCGTCATGTCCGGCCTGCGGTCCCGGCCCGTCCTGCCGGTGCGTGACCTGTACGTCAAGGACCGCTCGCTGCACGGATTCGCCATCTCCCATGCCGACACCACGCAGCTCGCCGGGGCCGCGCACCACGTGAACATGCTCCTGAGCGCGGGCCGGCTGCGGCCCCGCGCCGTCGAGACACTGCCGCTGAGCGCGGCGGCCGAGGCCCACCGCCGCATCGAGGCACAGCGGGTGCGCGGCAAGCTCGTGCTGCGCGTCCGGGACTGACCCGCCCGGCGCGCGCGACCCGGGAAGCCAGTTTCTGGACTTGCCGGTCCATTGTGTGGTGTGCACAGTGAGCTTCCTCATCCGCTGACCGAGAGGGAGAGGACCGGCATCATGGGTGCACGGCTACGGAACAGGACCGCGCTGGTGACGGGTTCCACCAGCAACATCGGGCAGGCCATCGCCGAGGCGTTCGCCGCCGAGGGGGCACATGTCGTCGTCTCCGGCCGCAGCCGGGAACGGGGCGCCAGGGTCGTCGAGAACATCCGCGCGGCCGGCGGCCGTGCCGACTTCGTGGCGGCCGACCTCGACGGCAGCCCGGCGGCGTCCCGGGCCCTGGCCGAGCGGTCCCGCCAGATGCTGGGCGGCCGCATCGACATCCTGGTGAACAACGCGGGGATCTACCCGGGCGACGTGACCACGGCGACCGACGAGGAGACCTTCGACCGGGTCTACGCGGTGAACGTCAAGGCGCCGTTCTTCCTGACCGCCGACGTGGCCCCGCGGATGGCGGCGGAGGGCGGCGGGACCATCGTCAACCTCGGCTCGTGGGTGGCCCGCCTGGGCATTCCCGTCGGCGCCCTCTACAGCTCGACCAAGGGCGCCGTGGAGACCCTGACCCGCGCCTGGTCCGCGGAGTTCGGGCCGCGGGGTGTCCGCGTGAACGCGATCTCACCGGGCGTCGTCGGTGTCGTCGCCCCCGAGGGCGCGGGGTCCCACCCGGCCGAGGTCATGATGCGGGGCACCCCGGCCGGCACGATCGGTTCCGCGCGGGACATCGCCCGGGCCGCCGTCTGGCTGGCCTCCGACGAGTCCGTGTTCGTGCACGGCACGGTGGTGGACGTCGACAGCGGCCGGACCGGGTCGGCCGTGATCGCCGGGTAGCGCGGTGTCGCCCGCGGCGCGGCGGCCCGGGCGACGCCGCCGCGCTCACGCGGCGCGCTTGGGCAGCCGCCAGCCGGGGCGCGGGAAGTGGCAGGTGTAGCCGTTGGGGTAGCGCTGCAGATAGTCCTGGTGCTCCGGCTCGGCCTCCCAGAACGGGCCGGCCTGCACCACCTCGGTCACCACCGGGCCGGGCCACAGACCGGACGCCTCGACGTCGGCGATGGTGTCCTCGGCGACCCGCCGCTGCTGCTCGTCCAGGTAGAAGATGGCGGAGCGGTAGCTGGCACCCACGTCGTTGCCCTGCCGGTCCTTCGTGGTCGGGTCGTGGATCTGGAAGAAGTACTCCAGGATGGTGCGGTAGTCGGTCACCGCGGGATCGAAGGTGATCTCGATCGACTCGGCGTGGTTTCCGTGGTTGCGGTACGTCGGATGGGACACCTCGCCGCCGCTGTAGCCCACCCGCGTCGTCAGGACTCCCGGCTGCCTGCGGATCAGTTCCTGCATGCCCCAGAAGCAGCCACCGGCCAGCACGGCCCTCTGCTCGTTCTCGCTCATCACACGTCACCCTTCTTCAGCGTCCGGGACTCCGGCGCGCCGCTCCCCGCCCGCGCCTCACGCCACGCGCGGGTCCCGGCCGTCCGCCGTGGTCGTCCCATCGAACCACCGGTGTCTCGCAGGATATTCCCCCCGGACGCAGGTCGGCCGCGTCGACCTGGCCGCGTCCAGGTGCGCGGGTCACGCCCCCGCCCGGGCCACGCGCACGCAGTCGCCCCGCCCCCGGCCCGGGCGGGTGACAACGGCCCGCCGCACTGATGCGCGGGGGCTTGGTCGCCGGCCGCGCCCGCCATGGCGAGGCGGCCCTGCGCGACAGCCGGGCCGCCTCGGCGCCGCGCGCCGGTGAGGCGGCCCGGCCCGCGCCGCGGCGGCCGGTTCGGGCCCGCGCCCCTGGCCCGCGGGACAGCGGCACCGGACGGGCCGGGAGGGCGGCACCCGCGCGCACGGGGCTGCTACACTCGGCCGGACCTTTGACCGTTTCGGAGGGAAACCAGACATGGCAGGTGACGACGACATCTCCGGGTGATACCCGGAGCTGATCGGCCACCGGCCGGCGCCGCGGAGCGCCGCCGTCGTGGCCCGGTCGTCGTCGTCTTCTTCCCCTGTCTGCCCGGGCAGTGCCGTGCCCCTGCCCTGTTCTTCTCCGAGGTCCCCTCATGTCCGACGCCCGCGTCGTCTGCTCCGAGCTGTCCTTCTCCTGGCCCGACGACACCCCGGTCTTCAGTGGCCTGTCCTTCACCGTGGAGTCCGGCCGCACCGGCCTGGTCGCGCCCAACGGCTCGGGAAAGACCACCCTGCTCCGGCTGATCGCCGGTGAACTGCGTCCCGATTCCGGGTCGTTGACCGTCTCCGGCACACTCGGCCACCTCCCGCAGAGCCTCCCGCTGACCACCGGTACGACGGTCGCTGAGGTGCTGGGCGTCGCCGAGGTGATCCGCGCCCTGGACGCCGTCGAGTCCGGGGACGTGAGCGAGCACCACTTCACGGTCATCGGCGACGACTGGGACATCGAGGAACGCACCCGGGCCCAGCTGGACCGGCTCGGCCTCACCGGTCTCGCCCTGGACCGCAGCCTCGGCACGCTCAGCGGCGGCCAGGCCGTCTCGCTGGGGCTCGCCGCCCAGTTGCTCAGGCGCCCCGACGTGCTGCTGCTCGACGAGCCCACCAACAACCTGGACCTCGACGCCCGGCACCGGCTCTACGACGTGCTCGACGACTTCACCGGCTGTCTGCTCGTGGTCAGCCACGACCGCGCCCTGCTCGACCGTATGCAGCGCATCGCCGAACTCGACCGCGGTGAACTGCGGCTGTACGGCGGTGACTTCACCGCGTACGAGGAGGCCGTACGGGCCGAGCGTGAGGCCGCCGAGAAACACGTCCGCAACGCCGAAGGGGAACTGAAGCGGGAGAAACGGGAGATGCAGCAGGCCCGCGAGCGCGCCGAGCGGCGCGCGAGCAACGCCGCGCGCAACCTCAACAGCGCGGGACTGCCCCGCATCTTCGCCGGAAACATGAAGCGCGGCGCGCAGGAGTCCGCGGGCCGTGCGGGCCGGCAGCACGCCGCCCGGGTCAGCGCGGCCAGGGCCCGGCTGGACGAGGCGGAGCGTGCCGTGCGGGAGGAACAGCGCATCAGCCTGGACCTGCCCGACACGGTCGTCCCGGCGGGCCGCACCGTCTTCGAGGGCGAGCACCTCCAGGTCCGGCACGGCGGGCGGGACCTGTTCGCCGGCGACGGCGTCGACCTCACGGTCCGCGGTCCCGAACGGATCGCGCTGACCGGGCCCAACGGCGCGGGCAAGTCCACCCTGCTGCGGCTGATCAACGGCGATCTGGAGGCGGCCACCGGGCGGATCCGACGGGCCGACGGCCGGATCGCCCATCTCTCGCAGCGCCTGGACCTGCTCGACCTCGACCGGACCGTCGCCGAGAACTTCGCCGCGTACGCGCCGCACCGCACGGACGCGGAGCGGATGAACCTGCTCGCGCGCTTTCTGTTCCGCGGTGCCCGCGTCCACCTGCCGACCGCGGTGTTGTCCGGCGGTGAGCGGCTGCGAGCCACCCTGGCCTGCGTGCTGTGTGCCGAACCGGCCCCGCACCTGCTGCTCCTGGACGAGCCGACCAACAATCTGGACCTGATCAGCACCGGCCAGCTGGAGAGCGCGCTCGCCTCCTACCAGGGCGCGTTCGTGGTCGTCAGCCACGACGAGCGGTTCCTGCGCGAGATCGGGGTGCGGCGCCGGCTGCGGCTGGAGCGGGGTGCGCTGGCGGAGACGGCGGCGCCCGAGGTGTGACCCGCCGACGTGCCGACCAGGCCCGCGCCCGAGGCGGCAGCCCGGCGGGCCCAGCATCCCTCACGTCCGGTGGAAAACCATGTCCGCTCAGCCCGCCCTGCTCGCCCGCGACCTCGTGCGCACCCTCGGCACCCGCCGTGTGCTCGACGGGGTCTCCCTCACCGCCTCCCCCGGCCGGCGCATCGGCCTGATCGGGGAGAACGGCGTCGGCAAGTCGACCCTGCTCGGCCTGCTCGCCGGAACCGACGAACCCGACTCCGGCAGCGTCGTACGCCCCGCCGACCTGGGACATCTGCCCCAGGAGATGCCGTACGACGCCACGTCCACGATCGCCGACGTACTCGACGACGCGCTGCGCGAGGCCCGTACCGACCTCGCCCGGCTCGAACACCTCACCGGGCGACTCGCCGACACCCCACCGTCCCACCCCGGCCACGCCGATCTGCTCCAGGAGTACGGCCGATGCCTCGAACAGGCGCAGCGGCGCGAGGCGTGGGACGCGGACCGGCGTGCCGCGATCATGCTCACCGGGCTCGGTCTTTCCGGGGTCCCGCACGAGCGCACGCTCGGCTCGCTCTCCGGCGGGCAGCGCGCCCGGCTGGCCCTGGCCGCGCTGTTGGTCCGGCGGCCCGCCGCACTGCTGCTGGACGAGCCGACCAACCATCTCGACGACCGGGCCGCCGCCTTCCTTGAGGAACAGGTGCGCGATCTGCCCGGGGTGGTCGTGGTGGCCAGCCACGACCGGGCGTTCCTGGACGCCGTGTGCACGGACCTGATCGACCTCGATCCCGCGGTGGACGGCCCGGTCCGCTACGGCGGCGGCTACACCGCCTATCTCGCCGAGAAACATGCCGAGCGGGACCGCTGGGAACGTCGGTACGCCGAGGAGCAGGAGGAGTTGACGGCGCTGCGCCGGTCGGCCGGGGTCACCGCGCGCCGCGTCGCACCGGACCGGGGGCGCAGCGACAACGAGAAGATGGGCTACGGCCACCGGGGCGGCCGGGTGCAGAGCCAGATCTCACGCCGGGTCCGCAACGCCGCCCGGCGGCTGGAGGAACGGGAACGCACCCAGGTCGCACAGCCGCCCCGGCCGCTGCGCTTCGGGCCCCAGGCGCTCGCCGACGAGTCGGCGCGTGGCACCGTCGTGTCGTTGCGCGATGTGCGCGTGGCGGGGCGGCTCGCCGTGCGCCGGCTCGATGTGCTCGCGGCCGACCGGCTGTTGGTCACCGGCGACAACGGGACCGGCAAGTCGACCCTGCTGGCGGTGCTCGCCGGACGGCTCGAAGCGCGGGGCACGGTACGGCGGCGGCCCGGTCTCAGCATGGCGCTGCTGGAGCAGGACACCGTCTTCGGCCGGCCCGACCGCACCGTACGGGACACCTACGAGGCGTCGCTCGGCGCCGAGCGGGCGGCGGCGGTCCCGCTGTCCTCACTGGAGTTGCTGCACGAGGCGGACCTGGACAAGCCGGTGGGACACCTCTCCGTCGGTCAGCGGCGGCGGCTCACGCTGGCTCTTGTGGTGGCCCGCCCACCGCAGTTGCTGCTGCTCGACGAGCCGACCAACCATCTGTCGCCGCGGCTGTGCGACGAGTTGGAGGAGGCGCTGGGCTCCGGTCCCGGCGCGATCGTGCTGGCCAGCCATGACCGCTGGCTGCGCCGCCGCTGGCCGGGCCGCGAACTCCGGCTGACCGCCGAGGGCAGGCCGGGCGGCCTGTGACGTGCCTCGCCGGTCCGTGACACCCGGCGACTGCCCGCCGCCGCGGGGAGAACACCCGCGGCGGCCGGCCGCTGACCCGTCCTCGGGCGGCCTCCCGCAGAGGGGCCCCGCTACTCGAAGTCGCACCCGGGGTTCGGCGCGTCCTCGGAGAGCGGGGCCCCGTGGGGCAGGACGTACAGCACGTCCAGGACGACCGGGGTCGTGCCGAGGTTGCGTCCGATGTGGACATGGTCCTTGCCAGGCGGTTCGGTGAGGCGGCTGCCGGCCCGGTAGACGCCGTCGGAGGCGCAACCGGCGTCAAAATGACTGAGCATGCCCTGCTGCACATAGGCGTACAGAGGTCCGTCGTGGTAGTGCCAGCCGGTGCTCTGGCCCGGCGGCACGGTGATCTGCCGGAGTATGTAGTCCGTCCCGCTCTTCGTGGTCCGCGCGATGACGGTACCCGTGACACCCGGGCCGGGCGGGGTGGCGAAGGCGGTGCCGGTGCCGAGTGACAGACCGACGGCGGCGGCCACGGCCACGGCGAGCCGTGACAGGTTTCTGCGCATGTGGAACACCTTTCCCCTGGGAGGTGACCTGCGGTGCCACGCACGGCAGTTCGGCACCCGCGCGGCCCGCTCACACCCTAGTCGGCGGGGGGCGTCACCGGGTACGGTACGCCGCAACCCGCGGCCTGCGGCACATGCCTGCCGCAGGCTTGGGCGTCGCTCGAACGAGTGCGATGTACGTGTGTTTCCGCCCCGGCTCCCTCACACCTCGCAATACCGGGTCGGTGGGTCGGTACCATCGCACCACCATCCATCGTCTTCAAGGAGTGAATGATTGTGTCCGACCAGTCGACCGATCCCTCGATCCGATCCCGCTATCTGGAGCAGGCCGCCTCGGATCTGCAGGAGAACCGGCGCCGGCAGCAGGAACTCACCGAGCGTGTCAGCACGTTGAAGCAGGAGGAGGCGCTGCTGCTGGACATCCTGAACATCGCCGAGCGTTTTGACACCCCGTCGGACGGCGTGGTGTCCGAAGCGGCGCCGCTGCCGCAGCAGGCGCAGGACGAGCCCGTCCTGGTCCCCGCCGCCACGGCCGCCACCACGGACACGGACGCCGGTACCGACACCGAGGCTGCGACGCCGGTGGCGCCGCGGCGCCGTGCGCGTGCGGCACGTGCGGTGGCGGGCCCCAGGTCCGGTGCCAAGACCGCCGAAAAGACCGGTGCCAAGTCCGCCGAGAAGACCGCCGAAAAGACCGCCGACAAGTCCGGCGCCAAGTCGGGTGCCAAGTCCGGTAAGAAGAAGGCCGATCGCGTCTCCGCGCAGGCCAAGTCGCGTCAGCCCCTGCTCGGTGACGTGTTCCTCGATCTGCTCCGCGCGCACGACGAGCCCCGTCTGGCCAAGGAGTTGCGCGAGGAGCTGGTGCGGGAACACCCCGAGCGGACCCCGACCCCGCAGGTCGTGCGCAACACCCTGGAGGCACTGGTCGCCAAGGGCCGTATCCAGCGGCACAAGCAGCAGCGGTCGGTGCTGTACTCGATCGCCGAGCCGACGTCCGCCGAGCCGGCGACGACCGAGGGCGACGCGTCGGACGACGCCTGACACACTCCGCCCTCACCTCGGTACGGCCGCACGACACATGTCCGCGGCCGGGGGCGGCTGTGCGAGCAGGCGGTCGACGGACGCCCAGGTGTTCTCGCCCAGGTGTTCTCCGTCCCTGGCGCGGGCGGCGCCTGTGCATCCGCCGGGCGATCTGCCCTGTCCGGAGCACACCGAGCGGTGACCGCACCGGCCCGGGTGCGCCGGCCGTGCTCCATTCGGGTCGGAGCACGCCTCGGCTCCGCCGGGTGACGGTCGGCAGCGATCACTCTGGGACGGCGTCCGCAAGGGCGCGCCCACGCCCGTGATCAAGGAGAAGTGGATGCCGATCGACACCCTGGAGCGCTTCCTGGCCGCGCTGAGCCCGCACGACCGGGAACGGGTCCAACAGCAGCCGCACGACGAACAGGAACGACTCGCGGCCGCCTGGGAAGAGGAGCTGCGCGTGGACACGGACCTCGACACACTGAGCGAACTGTCCCCGGCCGCGGCCGAGAGCGAGGCGGCCAAGCGGGTCGTCGAGGGGCGGTTCGAATAGGCCGGGGTCAGGTGGGGGTCGTCCAGCGGGGAGCCGTGCGGGCCCAGGCGGTGTCCCAGGCGGCGAGGTTGCGCCGGTGCAGCGCGCGCTCGGCGATGCCGTACGCCGCGGCTCCCGCGAGGGCGACCGCCAGGGCGGCGATGATCGCCCAGCCCATGCAGCGGCTGCGGATCTCCGCCGCGGTCATCGGCGGATCCGTGATCCCGCCCTCCGGGCCGGTCCAGACCGGGACGGTGCTGCCCGCGGGCAGTCCGGGGCGGACGTCGACGCGCCCGGTACGGGAGTGGCCGAGCCGGTCGGTGAAGCGGACCTCGACCCGGTAACGGGTCCGCTTCTCCTCGTCCGAGCCCGGCTCGGGGTGTCTCGGGGAGTCGTGCAGGAGGACCGCGGTGCCCTGGTGACGGGTCGCGGCCTGGTGACGGGCCGTGTGCGCGTAGTGGCGAAAGGCGGTGTCACCGATCAGGAACATGGCACCCGGCATCGCCGCGAGCACGGCCAGCAGCAGACCGATGCCGATCCACGCCTGGGCCACGTCGGTGGCGCGCCGCAAGGGGTTGCGGCGAAAACGCCAGAGCGGGTGGCGTGGCAGGTCGTCGGGGGGCGGCTGTGCCCGCGGGATGCCGCCGGGCATGGGGGTACTCCTTTCTGCGGCCGGGACAGCGGGGGTTTCTTCGGCCGGGTGAGTGCGAGGGGACGCGGGGGGTGGTGGTGCGTAGGACGGGACCGTGGGGACGTGGGCCGTGGGCCGTGGGGCGGGCGGCGGGGAGCGGGTGTGCGGGCGGGCCGTGACGGGTTGCCCGGCGGCGGGGCTCACCCGGCCATGCGCGGCTGGGCGGGCAGGGCGCGACCGAGCGGACGGGTGTGCGACACGGCTGTGAAACACGGGGTTGATGCTCGGGTGGGACTCGACCGGGCGGACGGAGGCGGGACAGGTTGCTCCGCGCCGGGACCCAACCGGTCGTACACGACCCAGCCGCCGGGAACGGAACGGGTCGCTCCCCGGCCGGACCCAACCGGTCGTGCGCGGCCCGGACGGCGGGGGCGGGGCAGGTTGCTCGGGTGGTCATGCGGGGTCCGGGGGGTGGGGTGGGGGTGCTCCGATGACGGCGGGGTGACCGTGGGCCGCCTTCAGGAGTCTGGCGGCGCCGCGTACCGCCGCGGTGTGCGGTGCCGGTACCGGCCGCAGCGGGGCGTGCAGCCGGTCGCCGAGGCGGTGGGTGATCTCCGGCCACAGGGCGCCGCCGCCCGCCAGCAGCACCCCCCTGCCCAGGGCGTCGCGCATCAGGGACGTGCGGTCCTGCCGGACCATCGCCGTCACCATCGCGACCACCGCCTCGCCTATCTCCGCGGGCGCCGCCGAGTCGAGGTCACCGGTGCCCAGCGACGTCCGGCGGGCGTCCATGACCGCGCCGTCGGCCAGCAGCACCACCTCGGTCAGATGCGCGCCGATGTCCGCCACGAGCAGCGGACGGGTCAGGTCGGCTTCGGCGCCGAGCGCGATGGCGCGGGCGCCGGGCACGGTCAGCACGCTCCGGGGCCGCAGCACCGCCACGGCGGCCCGGGCCGCGGCACGGTAGGCGATCCCGTCGAGTACGGGCGTCGTCACCACGACCAGGGGACGCACCAGGCGGGGCAGCCGATGGCCGAGCAGGCGGTCGAGCATCCGGGCCGTGCCGGCGGTGTCGACGATGGCCCCGCGCCGTATGGGGTACTCGGCGCCACTGCCCGGGAACGTGACGGTGGGCACGTCGACGATCGTCCTGCGGCCGGCCAGCCACACCCGGGTACGGGCGCTGCCCATGTCGAGGGCGACACCCCAGCACTGCCGGCAGGCCGGCCAGGACCGGTGCCGGGGCACCGCGAGCGAACTGTGCGCGGGGTTCATCGTCCGGCTTCCCTCACCTGCTGGCAGCGCGCGCAGTAGCGGGCCTGCGGCACGATCATCAGCCGTTCCCGGGCGATCGGACGCAGGCACAGGTGGCAGTCGCCGTAGCGCTGCTCGTCCATGCGGCGCAGGGCCGCCTCGACGTCGGCGAGCACCATGCGGGCGGAGGTGGCGAGTTTCACCCGGACCTCCGCCTGCGCGGCCGCCGGCAGCCCGCTCACGTCGCCGGCGGCGGGCACGGTGGCCGCCGCGATCTGCTGCAACTGCTCCCTGCGGAACAGGCGTTGCTCGGTCAGGTTCTCGCGGAGCGCGGCAAGGTCCTCGGGTGTGAGACATGTGTCGCGGTCTGTGATGGTCTGCTGGTTCGGGTTCACCGGTTCACCCCTTGTACAGGGCCGTGGGACGAGGGGCCGCCAGGACGGCTCAGGCGGTGGCGCGGCGGCAGGCGACGCAGTGACGGGTGTAGGGAAGGATCTCCAGGCGCTCCGGGGGCACGGGCTGGGCACAGCCCAGGCAGATGCCGTAACTGCCGTCCTCGATGCGGGCGAACGCGGCCTCGATCTCCGCGAGCACGCCCTGGATGGCGGTCCGCTGCGCGGACATCAGGTGGTCGTCCGCCGTCTGCCCGGTCTCGTCCAGCGCCTCCAGCTGGGTCAGCCGGGTGGCGCGCGCGTGTTCGAGCCGGCGGCGCGCCTCGTCCGGGCTCAGGCGGGCGGAACGGGGCGCGGTGCGCGGGGAGGTGTCGAGGGGCACGCGCGGGGTGTCGAGGGACATGGTGGGGGCCCTTTCTCGGCCGGTGCGGATGGTGGGCGGCGGCGGACGGCGCCGGGTGGCGGGCGGTCCGACGGCCACACCGTCCGTGCACGAGGCGGTTCGGTCATGCCTCAAGCCTGCTGGCTGCGGCGGCCCGGACCCATCGGGCGCAGGCCCCATTTCCCCGAGGTCGGAGCATCCATCCGGGGCCCGCATGGGTACGTCGAGCCATCCGAAATGGGCGTCAGGTCCCATCGACCGGCGACCGGGCGGCGGTCATGCTGGGGCGGGCGCGCATCGGGACCCGGGGGCCGCGGGCCGGTGCCGGAGTGCGATGGACGACAGTAGAGGCAGGCCGCGTCACACGAGGAGGAGTACGCACCGGTGTCCCTGTTCTGGCGGATCTTCGCGCTCAATGCCGCGGTGCTGGGTACGGCCACGGCGCTGCTGCTGTGGGCACCCGTCACCGTTTCCGTGCCGGTCGTGCTGACCGAGGCGATCATCCTGCTGGGCGGGCTTGCCGTGCTGCTCGCGGCCAACGCCGCCCTGCTGCGCTGGGGCCTGGCCCCGCTGGACCGGCTCACCCGGCTGATGACCACCGTCGATCTGCTGCGGCCCGGCCAGCGGCTGCCCGCCCGGGGCGGCGCGGAGGTCGCCGACCTGATCCGCACCTTCAACGCGATGCTGGAGCGGCTTGAGCAGGAACGGGCCACGAGCAGTGCCCGGGTGCTGCTCGCGCAGGAGGCGGAGCGCCGCCGTATCGCCCAGGAGCTGCACGACGAGGTCGGGCAGAGCCTGACCGCCGTGCTGCTCGCGCTGAAGCGGGCCGCGGACGAGGCGGAGGAGCCGCTGCGCGGGGAGCTGCGCCAGGTGCAGGAGATCACCCGGGAGAGCCTGGACGAGGTACGCCGCCTGGTGCGCCGGCTGCGCCCGGGCGTGCTGGACGACCTGGGTCTGGTGAGCGCGCTGACCTCGCTCACCCATGACTTCGCCACCCACACCGGCCTGCGGGTGCAGCGCAGCTTCGCGGCCGACCTGCCCGCGCTGGAGCCGGAGACCGAGCTGGTGCTCTACCGGGTCGCCCAGGAGAGCCTGACCAACGCCGCCCGCCACGCGGACGCCGAGCGGGTCGTGGTGGCGTTGCAGCACACCGATGACGCGGTGGTCCTCGCCGTCACCGACGACGGCCGGGGAATGAAGGCGGCGCGCGAGGGCGCGGGCATCCGCGGCATGCGGGAGCGGGCCCTGCTCATCGGTGCCGCCCTTGACATCTCCCCCGTCTGCCCACCCCGTACCGGCACCCAGATCCGGCTCGCCGCGCCCGTCCCGAGAAAGCAGTCCTGACCATGCCCGACCCAGCCAAGATCCGCATTCTGCTCGCCGACGATCACGCGTTGGTGCGGCGCGGTGTGCGGCTCATCCTCGACCGGGAGCCCGACCTGGAGGTGGTCGCCGAGGCGGGTGACGGGGCGGAGGCCATCGAGATGGCCCGCAGCCACGAGGTCGACCTCGCGGTCCTGGACATCGCCATGCCCCGGCTGACCGGGTTGCAGGCCACCCGGGAGCTCGCCGGGCTGAAGCCGGGGCTGCGGATCCTGATGCTCACGATGCACGACAACGAGCAGTACTTCTTCCAGGCGTTGAAGGCGGGCGCCTGCGGCTATGTGCTGAAGTCGGTCGCCGACCGCGATCTGGTGGCCGCCTGCCGGGCCGCGATGCGCGACGAGCCCTTCCTCTACCCGGGCGCGGTCACCGCCCTGATCCGCAACTACCTGGAGCGGGTGCGGCACGGCGAGGAGACGCCCGACCAGATCCTCACGCCCCGCGAGGAGGAGGTGCTCAAGCTGGTGGCCGAGGGGCGGTCGTCCAAGGAGATCGCCGAACTGCTCTTCATCAGCGTCAAGACGGTCCAGCGGCACCGGGCCAACCTGCTGCAGAAGCTCGGTCTGCGCGACCGGCTTGACCTCACCCGGTACGCGATCCGGGCCGGGCTCGTCGAGCCCTGATCCTCCGCTTCGGCGGGCCCCGGGCCCGCCTGCCGCGGCACGACCGCCATCACGAAAGGGGACGGCGCATGTCCGTGCGTCCCAACGCCGTCCCCCGGGCGTCGGCCGGCCGGTCCACGGCCCTTTCCGGGGCCGTGGCCGAGGGGCCGGCCCGTCGGCTCGCCGTGCTGGCGGCCGTCCTGCTGGCCCTGCTGACGACGGCGTTCACCCCGGCGGACCCCCGACCGGCCCCGAACCACACGCCACGGGCCGCCGCGCCGGCGCCCGCGCACGGCCACCACCCCGACGCCAGCCACCCCGCCGGCGCCGCGGCCCCGGACGATGCCGCCCACCAAAGCAACGTCGTCCACCGGCCCGACCCCCACCCCGGCGTCAGCGCAGACACCGGCGACACCGGCCGGGCCGGCACACGCCACGAACACCACCCCGGGCAGCC
>NZ_JBIWKB010000026.1:18361-32659 GCF_044765425.1 Streptomyces sp. NPDC102462
CCCGGCCACCACGACAACCCCACCCACCGGGCCGACCCCCACCCCCACGCCGGCACAGACCACCACGCCCGCGACACCAGCCGGGCAGGCACACGCCACGAACACCAGCCCGGGCAGCCCGGCCACCACGACAACCCCACCCACCGGGCCGACCCCCACCCCCACGCCGGCACAGACCACCACGCCCGCGACACCAGCCGGGCAGGCACACGGCACGAACACCAGTCCGGCCCGACCGGCCACCACACCACCGCGCACAGCCACCACACCGACCCCGCCCACCGGGCACGCCCCCACCCCCGTGCCGACGCCGAGCACGATGCGCGCGGTGTCAGTCGGGCCGGTACGCGGCATGAGCAGCACGCCGAGCGGCCGGGGCCGCCCGGCCAGCACGCGGCCGCCGTGACCGCCGACGTGTCACTCCCCGTTCCCGGCGCCGCGCGGGCGCCGTGGGGTGCGGACGTTCCCGGGACGTCGGGGTCCGACGCGCCCCCGGAGCGCGGGCGGGCGCCTCCCCTGTCCTCCGGCTCCTGACCTTTCCGTCCTGACCGTCCGCCGCGACCGCGCCGGCCGCAGCCGCGGCGTGCCCGCCGGAGGCACCGTTGACCCGTTCCCGTTACCGTCCCCCCGCCCGCTCGCGCTCCCGCTCCCGCTCGGTGCGCGGCCGCGCGCTGCTCGCCCTCGCCGTGATCGCCGTATCGCTGTACATCACCCTGACCGTGCCGGTCCGCCTCGGCCTCGATCTGCGCGGCGGCACCCAGATCGTGCTGGAGACCCGCTCGACCGAGACCGTGGACGCCGACCGCGCGGCCACCGACCGCACCCTGGAGGTGCTGCGGGGCCGCGTCGACGCGCTCGGCGTCGCCGAACCCACCCTCGTCCGTTCCGGCAGCAACCGGATCATCGTGGAACTGCCGGGCGTGCAGGACCCGAAGAAGGCCGCCGACGTGCTCGGCCGTACCGCGCAGCTCACCGTCCATCCGGTGCTCGGCACCGCCGCCGAGGCGCCCCGGTCGCAGTCCGGGACGGACAGGGAGCGGACCCTGCCCGACGAGTCGGGACAGTTGCTGCGGCTCGGGGCCGCGGCCCTGACCGGGCAGCATGTCAAGGGCGCCGCCGCGCGCTTCGACCAGGAGTCCGGCGCCGGCTGGGGCGTCACCGTGGACTTCAACCGCTCGGGCCACGACCGGTGGACCGACCTGACCGGCGAGGCGGCCTGCCGTCCCGCCGGCGATCCCACGCGCCGCGTGGCGATCGTCCTCGACGACAAGATCATCTCTGCGCCGCAGGTCGACCCGTCGGTCTCCTGCGGTACGGGCATCCCCGGCGGCTCGACCGTGATCACCGGGGCGTTCGACGACGCCGGCGCCCGTGAACTGGCGCTGCTCATCAGCGGCGGTGCCCTGCCGGTGCCGGTCGAGACCGTCGAGCAGCACACCGTCGGCCCCAGCCTGGGCGCCCGGGCCATCACCGCGAGCGCCTGGGCCGCGGCCCTCGGCACCGTACTGACCTCGCTGTTCATCATCGGCGTGTACCGGCTGATGGGCGTCCTCGCGACCGTGGCACTGCTCTGCTACGGCCTGATCTCCTACGCCGCCCTGGCCGCCTTGGGCGCCACCCTGACGCTGCCGGGCCTCGCCGGTTTCGTCCTGGCGATCGGCATGGCCGTCGACGCCAACGTGCTGGTCTTCGAACGCGCCCGGGAGGAGAGCGCGGCCCGGCTGAGGTCCGGCCCGCGGTCGGCGCTCGCCGCCGGTTTCCGCAACGCGTTCAGCGCGATCGCCGACTCCAACATCACCACGCTGATCGCGGCGGGACTGCTGTTCTTCCTCGCCTCCGGGCCGGTGCGCGGCTTCGGCGTCACCCTCGGCATCGGCGTGGTCGCGTCCATGGTCAGCGCCCTGGTCATCACGCGGGTGCTCGCCGAGTACGCGGCCGGCCGGCCCTGGGTGCGGCGCCACCCCCGGCTGACCGGCATCGCCACCACCGGCGCGGTCCGCGACCGGCTGGTGCGGCGCGACCCGCGGCTGATGCGTCGTCCGCGGCGCTGGCTGGCGGTCTCCGCCGCGGCCCTCGTCCTCGCCGGGTCGGGCATCGCGTTCCGCGGCCTGGACCTCGGCATCGAGTTCACCGGGGGGCGGCTCATCGAGTACGCCACCGGCACCCCGGTCGACCCGGAGCGGGCCCGTGCCGCGCTGGCCGACGCCGGTTTCCCGCAGGCCGTCGTGCAGTCCTCCGGCGAGGACCGGCTCACGGTGCGCACCGGTGAGCTGACCGACGCGCAGGCGGCCAAGGTCACCGAGGCCGTCGGTGACCTCGGCGGCACGGCCCAGCGGGTCCGCGACGAGCTGGTGGGCCCCAGCCTGGGCGACGAGCTGCGCCGCAACGCCCTGATCGCGCTGGCCGTGGCCCTCGGTGCCCAACTGCTGTATCTCGCCGCCCGCTTCCGCTGGCTGCTCGGCACCGCGGCGGTGGTCGCGCTCGCCCACGACGTGCTCATCCTGGTGGGTGTCTTCGCCTGGCTGGGCAAGCCCGTCGACGGCGTGTTCCTCGCCGCGCTGCTCACCGTCATCGGCTATTCGGTCAACGACTCGGTCGTCGTGTTCGACCGGGTCCGGGAGTTGCTGCGCCGTGACCGGGCGGCGCTGGCGGACATCGCCGACCGGGCGATCCTGCAGACCCTGCCGCGCACGGTGAACACGGGGATGGGCGCCGCGCTGATCCTGACCGCGCTGGCGGTGCTCGGCGGCGACTCGCTCACCGACTTCGCCCTGGCGCTGCTGATCGGTCTTGCGGTCGGCACCTATTCCTCGGTGTTCACCGCCACGCCCCTGGCCGTCGAGTTGGACGGCCGCCGCGGCCGGTCCGCGGCGGGCCGCCTGACGGCCCGGCCGGCCGCCGCGCGCAGCCGGAGCAAGCGGGAGCCGGCGGGCTGACCGGGGCCGGCAAAGATCAGTCGGTGCGGCGCAGGCGCCACACGTTGTCGTCGCGGAAGCCCTCCGTGCCGTCGGGTGACGTGCTGGTGCGCCGCACCGACTCCAGTGTCTCGACGCTCCAGTGCTCCTCGGGCAGCGCGAGCTCGTCGAGGACGCCGCGCAGTGTGGGGAACGCGTGCGGGAAGGGCGGTTCGGTCTGCCAGGACGGCCAGCCGGCGTGCAGGACGACGAGGAGCGTGCCGCCGGCGGCGACCGCGTCGGCAGCGCGGCGCAGCACTTCGCGCTGGTCCAGTTCCACCGGGGACTGCAGATACTGGACGTTCACCAGGTCGAACCGGCCCCGGGGGAAGCTCGGGGCCAGTTCGTGGCGCTCCCAGGTGGTGCGGTCGGTGACTCCCGCGGCGGCGGCGTGCGTGGCGGCGCGGTCGAGGGCGGTCGCCGAGATGTCGGCGCCGGTGACCCGCCAGCCGTGTGTGGCCAGCCACACGGCGTCGGCGCCCTCGCCGCAGCCGAGGTCGAGGGCGGTGCCGGGGCGCAGCCCGGCGGTCTCGCGGACGAGCAGCGCATTGGGCCGGCCGCTCCAGACCCGGTCGGTGGTGCGGTATCTGGTCTCCCAGAACTCCTCGGGTCGCATCGTGGGCGTCTCGGTCATGGGGCCTCCCTGGGTTCGGCGCGGTCCGGGCCGCGGTGGGTGGTTACGGCGCCACCCGGGGAGAGCCTGCGCCGATCCGGCCGGAGGCGGCAATGCTCTTTGCGGTTTCCGCAAAGCGGTCCTGCGGCCGGGGAGGGTTCCGGCGTCCCGTCCAGCGGGTTCGGACGGGACGCCGGGGCCGCCCGGCGGGCGGGAAGGTGCGCGCCGGGCGGCCGGGTGTCAGGCGCAGCCCGCGGGGGTCGCCCGGGACGCGTCGCCGATCAGTGCCTCGTGGGCGGCCTTGAGCCGCCGCACGTCCGGCTTGACGACCTTGCGGTCGTAGGTGATCAGCCCGTTCAGCTCGCCCTCGACGTCCGTGATCTGGGTGTACACGGCGCCGTTGCCGCCCCGGCAGGCCAGGGCGTGCACCTCGGCGAGCTTGGTGAGGTAGTCGTCGGTGTAGGTGGCCGGATCGACGTCGACGTACGACTGCTGCACCGACCAGGCGTGCCCGGGCACGGCGAGGCCGAGGCCGCCGTACTCGCCGCTGACCAGGGCCCGTTCGCCGTCCGGGTGCGGGGGCAGCGCGGGGCTCGGGTAGCCGTGCTCGTCCATGATGTCGCCGGTGCCGCCGTCCGCGCCGAGGTTGAGGCCCGACATGCTGTTGACCAGCCGGGTGGGGTCCCATGCCTTGGCCTGGTCGGCGATGCGGGCCATGTCGTACTGGCCCCAGCCCTCGTTGAAGGTGACCCACATGACGATCGACGGGCTGCTGATGTGCTCGTCGATCATCTGCTTCATCTCGCGCTCGTACCGGGCGCGGGATGCGCTGTCCGGGTTCCGGCCCGCGGTCATCGCCGGCATGTCCTGCCACACCATCAGGCCCAGCTTGTCGGCCCAGTAGAACCAGCGGTCCGGCTCGACCTTGATGTGTTTGCGGACGGAGTTGAAGCCCATCTTCTTGTGCATCTTCAGGTCGTAGGCGAGCGCCTCGTCGCTCGGCGCGGTGTGCAGGCCGTCCGGCCAGAAGCCCTGGTCCAGGGTGGCCATCATGAACACCGGTTCGCCGTTGAGGACGGTGCGCGGGGTGCCGTCGATCTTCTTGACCGCGATGGACCGCATGCCGAAGTAGCTGCCGACGCGGTCGGCGCCGACGCTCACCTTCAGGTCGTACAGATACGGGTCGTCCGGGGACCAGAGCCGGGCATTGCGGATCTTCAGGGTGAGCGGGGTGCCGCTGCGTCCGGTGGCGGTGGCGACCGGCCGGTTGCCCGCGTACGCCGTCGCCGTGACCGTGAGTCCGTCGCGCACGCCCTTCGGCTCGACGGTCAGGGTGCCCGCGTCGACGTCGGGGGTGAGCCTCAGCGAGTCGACGTGGTCGGCGGCGACGGGTTCCAGCCACACGGTCTGCCAGATGCCGGAGCTGGGCGTGTACCAGATGCCGCTGGGGTCGAGCCGCTGCTTGCCGAGCGGCGGGTTCTCGCCGTTCGCGGAGTCGGTCGGGTCGTAGACGCCGACGATCAGTTCCTGGGTGCGGCCGGGCTTGAGGGCGTCGGTGATGTCGGCGCTGAACTTGTCGTAGCCGCCCTCGTGTTCGGCGACCTTGGTGCCGTTGACAAACACCTCGGTACGCCAGTCGACCGCGCCGAAGTTGAGTTGCAGGCGCTTGCCGGAGCCGATCTTCCAGCCGGCCGGCACGGTGAAGGTGCGCCGGTACCACATCCGGTCCTCGTGCCGTTCGAGGCCGGAGAGCTGGGACTCGACGGGGTAGGGGACGAGGATGCGCTCGGCGAGGTTGCGGCCGACCGGCGGCTGCTCGCCGGCCTTGGCGGCGGCGAACTGCCAGCTGCCGTTGAGGTTCTGCCAGTCGCCGCGGGTCAACTGGGGCCGCGGGTACTCGCGGTGGGCGTTGGCCGGGGTGACGTCGTCGGCCCAGGGGGTGCGCAGTTCGTATGTGGAGTGGTTGGCGCCGCTGCTCCAGAACGGGCTGACAACGTTGCCGTCCGCACCGGTCAGGCCGCCCGCCCCGTCGTAGCGCACATCGGCGGTGCCGCGCGCGGTGCCGGTCTTGTTGCCGACGACGGGCTCCTTGAGCGGAACCAGCAGCGACTTGTGGTCGGCCGGGTCGAGGCGGGCCCGGCCGATCGGCCAGGCGGCGCCGCCGATCACGGCGTTCAGGTGCTCGGTGAGCTTGGCCGGGGGCTTGGCGAGGGCCTGGGCGAAGTCGAGGCGTAGGGTGCGGCCGTCCTTCAGGACCGTGGTGCCGATGGCGCCGTCGTAGGCGTAGCCCTCGGGCAGCCGGAACGCGGACTGCGGGATCGCCGTCTTGGCGGCGCCCGGCGGACTCCAGCGGACGTGCAGGTTGGAGCCCCCGTAGTGCTCGAAGTACTCGACCTTGAAGTCGTAGGACTGCCCGGCCGTCAACTCCACGGGCTGGGCGGTCTGTTCGCGGTCCCAGTCGTCGACCCAGTGGTCGATGACGAGCCGGCCGCCGACCCAGAGGCGGAAGCCGTTGTCGCCGATGACCGAGAAGGTGGTGGGGCCGGTCTTCTCCGGCACGATCCGGCCGGTCCAGCGGACGCTGACGTCGTCCGACTGCCCGGTGGCCGAACTCAGCCGGGACTCCAGCGAGTCGAAGTCCAGTTGCGGGTCGAATCCGGTGGCCTTCAGTTCGTGGAAGTCGAAGGCGCCGGGGGCGGACTGGGTGTAGTACTCGCCCTTGAGGCCATGGACCTCGACGGGGTCATCCGCGGCCGTCGCGGCGGGTGCGGCGGCGAGTCCCGCGGCGCCCAGCACTGCCGCGAGGAGCAGGACGAGTCGGTCTCTGATCGGTCTGATGCGCACGAATCCTCCTTGACTGAGGAAGGGTGGCGGCTCGGTGCTTCAGTCTGTACAACGTTGGAAGCAGAGGCAGTTGGCATGAGAGCACGGGCTCTCAGCCGCTGTCCAGATCCGTGACAAAAGCTCCGTCCCGGAGCACCCGTCGATGCCGAGGAGATCCCTTGCGGGTCAGCCTGAAGGACGTGGCCGAACGTGCCGGCGTCTCGATCAAGACCGTGTCCAACGTCGTCAACAACTATCCGCACGTCACACCGGCCATGCGGGCCAGGGTGCAGCAGGCCATCGACGAGCTGGGATACCGGCCGAACCTCACCGCGCGCCATCTGCGCAAGGGCCGTACCGGCATCATCGCGCTGGCCGTCCCGGAACTCGGCAACCCGTACTTCGCCGAGCTGGCGGGCGCCGTGATCGACGCCGCCGCCGAGCACGAGTTCACGGTTCTGCTCGATCACACGCGCGGTGAACGCGAACGGGAGCTGCTGGTCAGCCAGGGGTTCCGGGCCCGGGTGATCGACGGGCTGATCCTCAGCCCGCTGGAGCTCGAGGCCGAGGACCTGCGCGGCCGGGCCGACGACGTGCCGCTGGTGCTGCTCGGCGAGCGGGAGTACGACCTGCCGTTCGACCACATCGCGATCGACAACGTGGCCGCCGCCCGCACCGCGGTGCGCCATCTCCTCGGCCGCGGCCGGACCCGGATCGCCTATCTCGGCGTCCGCACGGATTCCGCCAACCGCCCCGCCCATCTGCGCCTGGACGGCTGGCGGGCCGAGCTGGCGGCGGCCGGGATCCCGGCCGCGGACGACCTGGTCGTGCCGGTCGGCGGCTGGGACCGGGACGACGGCGCGCGGGCCATGGCGCAGCTGCTGGACGCGGGCGTGCGGCCCGACGCCGTCTTCGCGTTCAACGATCTCATCGCGATCGGCGCCATGCGGGTGCTGCACGAGCGCGGGCTCAGGGTGCCGTGGGACGTCGCCGTGGTGGGCTTCGACGACATCGCCGAGAGCCGCTTCGGGGCCGTCTCGCTGACCACGATCTCGCCCGACAAGCAGGCCATCGCCCGGCTCGCGGTGGCCTCGCTGCTGCGCAGCCTGTCCGGCCGGCAGGACCCCGGCGGACGTGAACTCACGGCGGAATTCCGGCTGGTGGAGCGGGAGAGCACGCTGGGCCGGCGCTGACCGCCGGCCCGGGCGGGCCGGCCGGGATTTCGGACGGAAGGGTTTACAGCGCCCTTCCAACGATGTAAAAACCTCCCCTGAACGACGTGCACGCCGTGTTGACCGCAAGTGCCACCTCCCCGTGAGCGCTCTCAGCGCCGGGGCCGCGCCGTTTGGGGACTTTCATGAAGCCCACGTCACTGCGTTCCCGTGCCTTTGCACGGGCCCTTCTCGCCACCGGTCTCGTCACGGGCCTGGCCCTGATCACCGGCTGCGCCAAGTCCGAGGACTCCGCCGCCACGACCGACAAGTCGTCCGCCCAGCAGGCCGATTCGGGCCAGGTGGTCGCCTCGCCCAGCGCCTCAGGACCCACCTGCGCCATCGACGCCTACGGCGGCGACAAGATCGACCTGAAGTCCGCCACCGTCGGCTTCTCCCAGTCCGAGAAGGAGGCCAATCCGTTCCGGATCGCGGAGACCGCCTCGATCAAGGAGGAGGCGGCCAAGCGCGGCGTCAAGCTCCTCACCGCCAACGCACAGTCCCAGTTCTCCAAGCAGATCAGCGACGTCCAGGACCTCATCGCCAAGGGCGCCGACCTGTTGGTGATCGCTCCGCTCAACTCGGACGGCTGGGAACCCGTGCTGCGCACCGCGGCCGCCAAGCACATCCCGATCGTCACCGTCGACCGCAAGATCAACGCCACCGCCTGCAAGGACTATGTGAGCTTCATCGGCTCCGACTTCGTGGAACAGGGCCGGCGGGCCGCGGACCGGATGATCGAGGCGACCGGCGGCAAGGGCGAGATCGCCATCCTGCTGGGCGCGGCCGGAAACAACGTGACCACGGAACGCACCAAGGGCTTCGAGGACCGGCTCAAGGAGAAGGCGCCCGGCCTGAAGGTGGTGTTCCGGCAGACCGGCGAGTTCGCCCGTGAGAAGGGCCAGTCGGTCACCGAGAACCTGATCCAGTCCAAGCCCGGGATCAAGGGCATCTACGCCGAGAACGACGAGATGGGACTGGGCGCGGTGAACGCCCTCAAGGGCGCCGGGAAGAAACCCGGCGACGTGAAGATCGTCACGATCGACGGCACGCGCAACGCCGTGCAGGGCATCGTGGACGGCTGGATCGACGGTGTCATCGAGTCCAATCCGCGCTTCGGACCGCTCGCCTTCCAGACCCTCGACACCTTCACCCAGGGCGGTGCCGTCGCCCAGGACATCGTCATCGAGGACAGCGCGTACACCTCGGCCAACGCCGAGTCGGACCTCGGCAAGGCGTACTGACGTGCTCTCGGTGACCGGGGTGTCCAAGGTCTTCCCCGGCGTGCGGGCCCTGTCCGACGTGGACTTCACCGCCCGCGCCGGGCAGGTGCACGCCCTCGTCGGCGAGAACGGCGCGGGCAAGTCGACCCTCATCAAGGTGCTCACCGGCGTCCATCCGCCGGACGCGGGCGAGATCCGCTACGACGGCAGGCCCGTCCGCTTCACCACCCCGCTCGGGGCCCAGCAGGCGGGTATCTCCACCATCTACCAGGAGGTCAACCTGGTCCCGCTGATGAGCGTGGCCCGCAATCTGTTCCTGGGCCGCGAACCCAGGGGTCGGTTCGGCCTGATCGACTTCCGGCGGATGCGCCGGGAGGCGGACGAGGCGCTGCGCGCCCTCGGCATCCGGGTCGACGTGCGCCGTCCGCTGCGTGAACTCGGCGTCGGCGCCCAGCAGATGGTGGCCCTCGCGCGGGCCGTCGCCGTCGACGCGCGCGTGGTGGTGATGGACGAGCCCACCTCGTCCCTCGAACCACGCGAGGTGCGCACCCTGTTCGAGGTGATCCGCATGCTGCGCGACCGGGGCGTCGCCGTCATCTATGTGAGCCACCGCATGGACGAGCTGTACGAGATCTGCGACGCGGTCACCGTGCTGCGCGACGGCCGGGTGGTGCACACCGGGCCGCTCGCCGGACTCGACCGGCTGCGGCTGGTCTCGCTCATGCTGGGCCGGGACATCGGCGAGGTGCGCGGCGAGGGCCTGACCAAGTTCGCCGGCTCCCACCACGCCACGGCTGAACCCGTACTGACAGCAGAAGGACTGACGGTCCGTCATCAGCTGCACGAGGTGTCGCTGTCCATCCGGCCCGGCGAGGTGGTCGGGCTGGGCGGGCTGCTCGGCTCCGGCCGCAGCGAGACGGCGCGGGCCGTCGCCGGGGCGCTGCCGACGGACGCCGGCCGGGTCTCGGTCGGCGGCGTGCCCGTGCGCGGCGGCTCACCGCCCGCCGCGATCCGCGCGGGCATCAGTCTGCTGCCGGAGGACCGCAAGGCCGAGGGGATCGTCCCCGGACTTTCGGTGCGGGAGAACATCGCGCTCGCCGCGCTGCCGGCGCTCTCCCGGTTCGGCCTGGTGGACGACGCCCGCATCGACCGGATCGTGGACACCTTCGTACGGCGGCTGCGCATCAAGTCGGCGGGCCCGCACCAGAAGGTGGGCGAGCTGTCCGGCGGCAACCAGCAGAAGGTGCTGCTGGCCCGCTGGCTGGCCGTGCACCCGAAGGTGCTGCTGCTCGACGAGCCGACGCGCGGGATCGACGTCGGCGCCAAGGCGGAGGTGCAGGCACTCATCGACGAACTCGCCGAGGACGGCCTCGCCGTGCTGCTGATCTCCTCCGACACCGAGGAGCTGATCGAGGGCAGCGACCGGGTCGTGGTGCTCAAGGACGGACGGGTCGTGGACGAGTTGGCCGGCGACGCCGTCACCGAGGACGCGCTGCTGCGCGCCGTCGCGGCCGCACCCGCCGGGGGCCGCCATGACTGAACTCGCCGTCGCACGCGGCTCGCTGGACCGCGCCCGGCTGCTGCGCCTGGCGCAGCAGTACGGCGTGTACGCGGGCGTGGTCGTGCTGCTGCTGTTCAACTTCGCGTTCACCCCGCACTTCGCCTCCGCCGAGAACTTCCGCACCCAGGCCGTCCAGGTGGCCCCGGTGCTGATCGTGGCGCTCGGCATGGCGCTGGCGATCGGCACCGAGGGCGTCGACCTGTCGGTGGGCTCGGTGATGGCGCTGGCCACCTCCCTGCTGTCGCTGTACCTCGGCTACGGCCCGTGGCTCGCCGCGCTGGTGGCGGTGGCGGGCGGCATCCTGGTGGGGCTCGCGAACGGCGCCCTGGTCGCGTTCGTGGGCGTACAGCCCATCGTGGCCACGCTCGCCCTGATGGTGGGCGCGCGCGGGCTGGCGCTGGTACTGCTGCCCCAGCTCAAGGACGTGCGTGACCCGGGCATGTCGGCACTGGGCTCCGGCGATGTGCTGGGCGTGCCCTACCTCGTGCTCATCGCCGCCGCCCTCGCCCTGCTGGTCGCCTTCGTGGTGCGGCGCAGCACGTTCGGGCGGCAGTTGCTCGCCATCGGCGACAGCCGGCCCGCGGCCCGGCTGGCCGGACTGCCCGTCCGCCGGGTCCTCGTCGTGGTGTACGTCTGCTCGGGCGCCCTGGCCGCGGTCGCGGGCGTCCTGGCCACGGCCCGGCTGACGGCCAGCGACCCCACGTCGCTGGGCACCCTGATGGAACTGTCGGCGATCACCGCGGTGGTCGTCGGGGGCACGCCGCTGTCCGGGGGCCGGGTGCGCATCGGCGGCACCGTCGCCGGCGCCGTGCTGATCCAGTTGCTGACCACCACGCTGGTCAAGCACGACCTGCCGCCGTCGTGGACGCAGATCGCCCAGGCCGTGGTGATCGTCGCCGCCGTCTACGCGGCCCGCGAACGGGGGAAACGATGACCACCGGCACCACGGAGGCCGGCATGCCCTCCGGCACCTTCCACCCGGACACCGGCGAGGTGAGCGGCCCCGGCCGGGCCGAGCGGCTGAGCGCCCTCGCCCAGCAGCACGGTGCGCTCGTCACCCTGCTGCTCGCCATGGTCGTGGCCTCGCTGAGCTTCGACACGTTTCTGACCGGCGACAACCTGGAGAACATGGCGCTGTCCTCGGCGTTCCTCGCCGTGGTCGCGCTGGGCATGACGTTCGTGATCGTCACCGGCGGGATCGATCTGTCCGTCGGCTCGCTGTTCGCGCTGGGCGGTGTGCTGGCCGCCTGGGGCTCGCAGTACGGCACGGCCGTCGCGCTGCTGCTGCCGCTCGCGGTGTGCGGGCTGATCGGGCTGGTCAACGGGCTGCTGATCGCCCGGTCCGGTCTGGCACCGTTCATCGTGACGCTGGCCGCCATGCTGGGTGCCCGCGGCATCCTCCTCGCGGTCACCGACGAGGGCTCACGGACGTATCTCGTCGACAAGGACTCCTTCTTCGCGACCCTCGGGCAGGGCTCGCTGCTCGGCATCGGCGTACCGGTGTGGATCACGGTGGCGCTCTTCGTCCTGGGCGCGGTCGTGCTGCGCCGCTCCCGGTTCGGGCAGTACGTGTACGCGGTGGGCGGCAACGAGGACGCGGCGGCCCTGATGGGGGCGCCGGTGGCCCGCACGAAGATCGCCGTCTACACCCTGTCCGGCCTGTGCGCCGGGCTCGCGGGGGCGCTCAACGCCGCCTGGCTGGTGTCGGGCGTGACGATCCTCGGGTCGGGCATGGAGCTGGAGGCCATCTCGGCGGTCGTCATCGGCGGCACCCTGCTCACCGGTGGGTTCGGCTTCGTCAGCGGCTCGCTGGTCGGTGTGCTGCTGCTGAAGGTGATCCAGAACGTCATCAACCAGATCGGCTCCCTCGACTCCGCCTACCAGCAGGTGGTCAGCGGTGCGTTCCTGGCCGTGGTCGTGATCGCCCAAACCTGGCTGGGCCGCCGCCGCAGAATGCTCTGAGCCGACAACAAGCAGCGCCCCCAAAAGGGGCCCGTGGCAGCCGACGCTACCGATGAGCGCCCCAAAGGGGCGCGGGGAACTGCGCGACCAACCACGACGGCGCGGCGGCCGAAAGCCATACCGGTCCGGTCGTCCGGTGGCAGCCGACGGTACCGGTGAGCGCCCGAAGGGGGCGCGGGGAACTGCGCAACCAACCACAACGACGCCGCAGACAAAGGCACACCCCACCCGGAATCCCCATGCAGCCGACGGAACCGATCAGCGCCCCAAAGGGGCGCGGGGAACTGCGCGACCAACCACAACGACGCCGCAGACAAAGACCTACCCGGCCCGGCGCCATCACACAGCCGACGGCAACCTGAAGCGGACGTCGGCCGTGAAGTCGCCGAAGGCTCCCGTTCCCCCGGGCGGGGGAAAAACGCGGGGCGGATACCGCCGCGTCCGGTGGCGGGCCGTCCCGGGTCCGCCATCCGGGGGACCCGCCCCACCTGCCAAGACGCGCCATCGACGCTCCGCCACGCCATGGGTGTGAGGTTTCCAGAGCAACCTGCATGAAAGGTGCCGAACTGGCAACGTTCCCCTTCATGCCCGCCCCACACTCCCCCGGAAGGTGATTCGATGACGACGGCGACCAGGACGACCCGCACCACCGGGACGCCGCCCGTCACCGCCCCCTCCCCCGCCGCCCGGCTGCCACCCGCCGCGTCCGCGCCCTCACTGCCGTCCCTGACCGGGCTGCGCTGGGTGGCGGCCCTGCTGGTCTTCGGACTGCACGTACGCAACTTCCACTACTTCGGTGGCGCCGGCGACCGCTATGTGACCTGGGCGTTCGGGCCCGGCGCCAGCGGCGTGTCGTTCTTCTTCGTACTGTCCGGCTTCGTGCTCACCTGGTCCGCGCGCCCCAGGGATCGCGCGCTCGCCTTCTGGCGGCGGCGGATCGCCAGGGTCTATCCGGTGCACCTGGTGACGACCGCGATCGCGCTGCTCATGGCGTTCACGCTGGCCCACCAGACCAAGCCCGAACCGTCCCAGGCGGTCGCCAACGTGCTGCTGGTGCACTCCTGGTGGCGCCCCTGGTGGCAGACGTTGAACCCGGTCAGCTGGTCCCTCGCCTGCGAGGCGTTCTTCTACGCGGCCTTCCCGCTGCTGGCCCTGCTGCTGCGCCGGCTCGGCGCCCGCGGGTCGGCGGTGCTGGCCGGGGCATCGGTGCTGGCCGTGCTGGTGCTGGCCTGGGCGGAGACGCACCACTGGACGGCGCAGTCGATCAGCGCCAACCCCGCCGCCCGGCTGCCGGAGTTCGTGCTCGGCGCCGCCGCCGCCCGGCTGGTGTTCCTCGACCGGTGGCGCGGGCCCGGGCTTGAGGCATCGCTCGCCCTCGCGGTCATCGGCTACTTCTTCGTGCCGCAGATCACCCCCGGCTACGCGGCCACCGCCTGCACCATCGCGGGCTTCGGCCTGCTCATCCCGGCGGCGGCCGTCGCGGACCTGCGGGGGCTGCCCTCGATGTGGCGGCGCCGCCGGCTGGTGCGGCTCGGGGAGCTGTCGTTCGCGTTCTACATGGTGCACCTGCTGGTGCTGCGGGCCGGCACCAATGTGCTCGGACTCTCGCCGCGGTTCGGGGCGGTGGGGGGCCTCGTCGTGACCGCCGTCGCGTTCGCGGTGTCCCTCGGCCTGTCCTGGGTCCTGTACGAGATGGTGGAGCGGCCCGCGCGGCGGTTGCTGCTCGGTGGTCGCCGTGCGGTGACCTGCGGTGCGGTGACCTGCGGTGCGGGGCGGGTCGGGTCTGCGGTGCGCTCTGCCGATTGACGTTGCTGGCGTTGACTGCCGTCGGCGGGGCGGGGGGTTCGGCTGCTGCGCCGTCGTGGCTGGTCGCGCAGTTCCCCGCGCCCCCTTCGGGGCGCTCACCGGTACCGTCGGCTGCCACCGGACGACCGGCCCGGCAAGGCTTTCG
>NZ_JBIWKB010000026.1:32750-34707 GCF_044765425.1 Streptomyces sp. NPDC102462
GTACCGTCGGCTGCCACCGGACGACCGGCCCGGCAAGGCTTTCGGCCGCCGCGCCGTCGTGGCTGGTCGCGCAGTTCCCCGCGCCCCCTTCGGGGCGCTCACCGGTACCGTCGGCTGCCACCGGACGACCGGCCCGGCAAGGCTTTCGGCCGCCGCGCCGTCGTGGCTGATCGCGCAGTTCCCCGCGCCCCCATCGGGCGCTCATCAGTACCGTCGGCTGCCACCGGACGACCGGCCCGGCAAGGCTTTCGGCCGCCGCGCCGTCGTGGCTGGTCGCGCAGTTCCCCGCGCCCCCTTCGGGGCGCTCATCAGTACCGTCGGCTGCCACCGGACGACCGGCCCGGTATGGCTTTCGGCCGCCGCGCCGTTGTGGCTGGTCGCGCAGTTCCCCGCGCCCCTTTGGGGTGCTCATCGGTATCGTCGGCTGCCACGGGGCGCCTGGCCGACGGGTTTGGGGGTTTGGGGGGTGCGGGTTGCAGAGGCTGGCGTACGGGCGTTCCCTGGAAGTATCGAGTGGCGAAGCAAGAGCGCCTGGGCCCGCGACACGGGCCGACAGGCCGTGTCACGGTGCGCGTCTTTGCGGATGCGGCGGCCCGTCGCCGGTGCCCCGGCGTTCGACGCGGAGGTGGTACAGGTGAAAGCCGTCGTCTACGAGAAGCCCTTCAGCGTGGCTGTGAGGGATGTCGACGATCCGCAGATCCAGCACCCGAACGACGTGCTGGTACGGGTGACGTCGACCGCGATCTGCGGATCCGACCTGCACATGTACGAGGGCCGCACGGCGGCCGAGGCCGGCATCGTCTTCGGGCACGAGAACCTCGGCGTCATCGAGGAGGTCGGCAGCGGTGTGACCTCCCTGTCCTCCGGGGACCGCGTCGTGATGCCGTTCAACGTCGCGTGCGGGTTCTGCAAGAACTGTCTCGCCGGCAAGACCGGGTTCTGTCTCACGGTCAACCCGGGGTTCGCCGGTGGTGCGTACGGCTATGTGGCGATGGGCCCCTTCATCGGCGGCCAGGCGGAGCGGTTGCGGGTGCCCTACGCCGACTTCAACTGTCTGAAGCTGCCGCCGGGCGACGAGTTCGAGACCGACTTCGTGCTGCTCGCCGACATCTTCCCGACCGGATATCACGGTTGCGAACTCGCCAAGGTGTCCCCCGGTGAGAGCGTGGCCGTGTTCGGCGCCGGCCCCGTCGGCCTGATGGCCGCCTACTCCGCGCTGTTGCGCGGTGCGTCCCAGGTGTTCGTCGTGGACCGGGTGCCCGAACGGCTCGCCAAGGCGGCGGAGATCGGGGCCGTCCCGATCGACTTCAGCCAGGGTGATCCGACCGAGCAGATCAAGGAGCAGACCCGGGGCGAGGGCACCGACAAGGGTGTGGACGCCGTCGGGTACCAGGCCCAGGCGCCCGACGCCAGCCACGAGGAACCCGCCGTCGTCCTGAACACGCTCGTCGAGACGGTGCGGCCGACCGGCATGCTCGGCATACCGGGCCTGTACGTGCCCTCCGACCCGGGCGGACCCGACGAGCACGCCAAGCACGGCCAACTGCTGGTCTCCATCGGCCGGATGTTCGAGAAGGGCCAGCAGATGGGCACGGGCCAGTGCAACGTCAAGCAGTACAACCGCCAGCTGCGCGACCTGATCATCTCGGGGCGGGCCAAGCCCAGTTTCGTGGTCTCGCACGAGCTGCCGCTGGCCGACGCTCCGCAGGCGTACGAGAAGTTCGACCAACGGATCGAGGGATACACCAAGGTCGTTCTGCACCCCGGACACGCGCTCGCGGCCTGAGCGCTCCGCTGGAAATGCCGCGATATGCCGGTGATCATCTGCGGCACCATCGTGGCTGGTCGCGCAGTTCCCCGCGCCCCTTCAGGGCGCTGAACCGGCGCGGGGGGGGGGCGCCCCCCCCGGGGGGGGCCCCCCCCCGGGGGGGGGGGGGGGGGGGGGCGGAAACCCCCG
>NZ_JBIWKB010000026.1:34717-45038 GCF_044765425.1 Streptomyces sp. NPDC102462
TGCGGCGTTTGGGGGGTTACCAGCGGGGCCCCCTGCGGGCCCGGGGGCGCGGGGCCCGGCGGGGGGGGGGGGGGGGGCGGGGGGGGGGGGGGGCGGGGCGGGGGGGGCCGGCCCACCACCGTGTGCGGCGAGCCGGGCGCGTCTTTCACCGGCGCGCACCCGGCGCCCGCGCCGGGTGGGACCCCAGGGCTTGAGCACCGAGATCGCAGTCATGAAGCCATAGGCGGCCAGCGACACGGCCGGTCCGATCACGACGGCACCGGCGTCGGGCAGGGGTTCGCCGACGGCGACGGCCGTGACCGCCGCGTGCACCCCGGGGCGCAGCGCGAAGGCCGTCGCGGCGGTGGTGGCCAGGGTCAGCCAGAACTTGGTCCAGACCCAGCGGTGCCTGGCCAGGCCCCACGGGGTGCCGAGGGACAGCGCCACACCGCTGAGGAGCGTGGCGAGCGCCACGGGAAGCAGCAGCCAGTCGGCGAACAGCCGCATGGAGCGCACGGAGGCGGTGACGGTCCCCGCCTGCCCGGCGGTGACCGCGGTGATCCCCAGCGCGAGCAGCCCGAGCGTGATCCCGAGCCAGCTCGCGGAGGCGGTGACATGGACGACGAGCAGGGCCCGGCGGGCCGGACGGCTCAGTTTCATGGCCCTCACCGTGCCGGTCCCGGCCCGCCGGGGCGTCTGCCGAGGGGAGTAACCCCGCATACGTTCCCGGGCGTACGCGCCTACGGCCCCCGCGGCGGCGCCGGGCCCGTAGGCGCGGGTCCGGCGCCGGGCGGTGCCGGTCGGTGGTGGCGATCAGCGGGCCTGTGCGCGCAGTTCCGACAGGGTGGCCGAGGTCAGCGGCCGTGGGGTGTGTTCGGGTTCGACGAGGACGACCGTGCAGTCGGCGGCGTGGGTGAGCGCGGTGGTGAGGCTGCCGTCGGCGAACTGGGCGAGGGGGCCGCGCGGCGAACGGCCGACCGCTATGGCGCGTGCGCCCACCTCGGCGGCGTGCCGGGCCAGGACGCGTCCGGCCGCGGCGTGGTCGCCGACGCTGCTGAGGATCTGCCCCGTCACGGGGATGTCCAGCGCGGCGAGGCGGTCGAGGTGGGCGGCGACGGCGGCGCGGGCCTGGTCGGCGGTCTCGGTGTCGACGGCCTGTTCCTCCACGACGGCGGTCTGGTGCACATGGACGATCTCCAGCGGGCTGCCGGTGTCCTGGGCGAACCGGGCCGCGGTGTCGACGGTGGCGGCGGCCCCCTCATGGGCGCCGACCGCGACGATGACCGGCCGGGTGCCGCTGCGCGGTGCGGTGCCGACGAGCGTGAGGAGCGGGGTCACCGGTTCGCCCTCGCCGGTGTCGGTCTCGGCGGCGCGCAGCAGACGGTGCCCGCTGGCCAGTACCGGGATGGCGAGCACGAAGGTAGCGGCGCCGAGGTAGAAGGGGACGCTGAGGTCGGTGGCGTCGGCGAGCCTGCCCGCCACATAGGGGGCGAGGCCGCCGCCGATGAAGCGCAGGAAGCCGTAGGCGGAGGAGGCGACCGGGCGCTCCACCGGGGAGACGAGCATGACGGCCTGGGTGGTGAGGGTGTTGTTGATGCCGATGAAGGCGCCGCTGAGGATGACCGCGACGATCACCACGGTGGGGGTCTCGACGCCCGCGGCGATCACGGCCATCACGATGCCGAGGCCGAGCAGGTTGGCGTAGAGCACGGGGGCGGTGCCATAGCGGGCCTGGAGGCGGGGGGCGAAGAAGACGCTGAAGGCGGCCACCAGCAGACCCCAGCCGGTGAAGACCAGTCCGAGCTGATGGGCGCTCAGCTCCATCGGGTAGGGCGCGTACCCCAGCATGGTGAAGAAGCCCCAGTTGTACAGCAGCGCCATGATGCCCATGGTCAGCAGGCCGCGGTGGCGCAGCGCCCTGAGCGGGTCGAGCGGCGAGCTGCGGCGGGCCGGCCGGGGCAGGGTGGGCACGAAGGCGAGGGTGGCGACGAGGGCGACGGCCATCAGCGCCGCGACGCCGAAGAACGGTCCGCGCCAGCTGATCGCGCCCAGTTCCCCGCCCAGCAGCGGGCCGACGGCGATGCCGAGGCCGAGGGCGGTCTCGTACAGGATGATCGCGCCGCCGAACCCGCCGCTGGCCGAGGCGACGATCACCGCCAGTGAGGTGGCGATGAACAGGGCGTTGCCCAGGCCCCAGCCGGCCCGGAAGCCGACGATGCCGTTGATGGAGCCGGAGGAGCCGGCCAGCGCGGCGAAGACGACGATGACCGCCAGTCCTATGACGAGGGTGCGCTTGGCGCCGAAGCGGCTGGAGAACCAGCCGACGACGAGCATGGCGACCGCGGTCACGATGAGATAGCTGCTGAACAGCAGGGAGACCTGGCTGGGCGTGGCGTGCAGGTTCTCGGCCAGGGCGGGCAGGATCGGGTCGACCAGGCCGATGCCCATGAACGAGATCACGCAGGCGAACGCGACGGCCCAGACGGCCTTGGGCTGCTTGAAGGGACTGGCGGCCTTTCCATGGGGTGCACTCATGTGTGCTTCTCTTCCGGAGCGTTGACGGGGACGGGGCGGAACGGGCGGAGAAGGGGACGGGTAAGGGGCCGGACGGGGTCAGGAGGGGGCTGGGCGCTCGTGGTCGTCCTGGATGACCCGGGCGAGGGCGGGCAGCGCGATGTGCACCGCGTCCCGTTCGGCCTCGGTGAGCCGCGCGACGAGGTCCTGAAGCGCCTCGGCGCGCTCCGCGCGCCGCTGCCGGAAGACATCGAGGCCAGTGGGGGTGGCCGCCACCAGGACGCCCCGGCCGTCGCTGTGGTCGGCGGTGCGACGCGCCAGACCGGCCCGCTCCAGCCGGGTGATCAGCTGGGTCATGTTCGGCTGGGAGACGCCTTCGGCGCGGGCCAGTTCGGTCAGCCGCTGGGGGCCTTCGCGGCCGAGCCGGGCCAGCACCGAGGAGGCCGCCGTGCTCAGGCCGCCGGCCGTGGCACTGCGCCGTACGTGCCGGACCAGTTGCTCGACGGCGATGATCAGGTCCTCCGGTGCGGCGCCGGGCGCCGCCGGATCCATAACCCGCTTATGCATACCTGCATGATGCACTTAGATGTACTGTGAAACAAGATGCCCGGGAGGGGTCCGGGTCGGGCGTCGGGGGTGTTGTGATCGTCCGGACGGTTCAGCCCGGTACGTCCATGCGCTGGGTGCCGATCACCGACAGCAACCGCAGCGCCTCCTCGTCCCGCGAGCCGGGCGCGGCGGTGTAGATGACGACGCGCTGGTCGAGGTCGGTGATGTCAAGGACGTCGCAGCGGACGGTCACCGTGCCGACCAGGGGGTGCTGGAGCGTCTTGCACAGGGTGGGCTCCGCGGTCACGTCGTGGGAGTCCCACAGACGGGCGAACTCCTCGCTGCCGGCGAGCAGTTCGGCCACCAGGCCGGTCACTTCCGGGTCGTCCGGGTAGCGGGCGGCGGCGGCCCGCAGATGGTGGGCGGAGGTACGGGCGAACTCGTCGGTGCCCGAGACGGCGTACAGCCGCCGCCCGCTCCCGCCGGGGCCGAGGAAGACCCGGCGGATCAGGTTGCGGTCGCGGCGGGGCAGCGCGGAGAAGTCCTCCATCAGCGCGGCGGCCAGGTCGTTCCAGGCGATCACCTCGTAGATCGCGGAGAGCACGAACGCCGCGGCCTGCGGCAGCCGCTGCAGCAGGTCGACGATGCTCTGGCGCACCACCCGCGGCGGGCCGGACGGCGGCAGCGGGGGGACGCCCGCCAGGTGGTGCAGATGGGCGCGCTCGGCGTCCGACAGTCGCAGCGCGCGGGCGATGCCGGTCAGCACCTCGTGCGAGGGGCGCGGGGCCCGTGCCTGCTCAAGGCGCGTGTAGTACTCGGTCGAGATGAACGCCAGCTGCGCCACCTCCTCGCGGCGCAGTCCTGGCGTACGCCGCCGTGCCCCGGCGGGCAGGCCCACGTCGGCGGGGGTGATCCGCTCGCGCCGACTGCGCAGGAAGGATGCCAGTTCGCGTCTGTCCATGCCCCCAGTGTCCGCCGAGCGTCCGGGCCCAGCCAGGTACTGCCGGTGCCTGGCTGGGCCCGGGCGCCCGGCGCAGCCTCGACGGCATGAACGAAACAGTGAACTCGGCACCCGTCCCGGCGGCCCCGGCCGCGGGTCTGCTGGCAGGCAAGACCGGGCTGATCATCGGCGCCGGCCGGGGCATCGGCGCCGCCGCGGCCCGGCTGTTCGCCCGGGAGGGCGCCCGGCTGCTGCTGGCGTCCCCCACCGAGGCCCGGCTCAAGGCCGTGGCCGACGAGATCAGGGCGACCGGCACGCGCGTGGACCACATCGTGTGCGACCTGTCCGAGCCGGACTCCGTACGGGCCGCCGTGGACCGGACGGTGGCGGTGTACGGCCGCCTCGACATCGCCTTCAACAACGGGGCGGTGGCCGTGCCGCCGAACCCGCTCGACCGGTTGCCCGAGGCCGATCTCGACCATCTGTACGCGGTGAACCTGAAGGGTCCTTGGATCGCCGTGGCCGCCGAGGTCGCGGCGATGCGCGCCACCGCCGGGCGGGGCGCGATCGTCAGCACCTCCAGCGTCGGCAGCCTGATGGGCAACCCGTGGCTGCCCGGCTACGGCGCGATGAAGCGGGCCCTGAACAGCGTCACCGCGTCGGCCGCCGTGACCTACGGCCCGGAGAACATCCGGGTCAACGCCATCGCGCCGGGCACCACCCGCACCGACATGCTGGAGCACTGGGACGAGGCCGACCCGGGCGTCATCGACCGTCTCAACGCCCAGACCCCGCTGGGCCGGGCCGCCGACCCGGCGGAGATCGCCGAGGCGGCGGCCTGGCTGCTGAGCGACCGCGCGTCCTATGTCACCGGAACCGTCCTGCGCGTGGACGGCGGCATGCGCGCATGACCGCACCGCCGCGCGGTCCGGGCCGCCGCGCGGTCCGGGCCGCCGCGCGGTCCGGGCCGCCGAGGACCGGTCAGGGCTCCGGACGCCGCCGCGACGGCCGTCCTCGACGGCGACAGCGACGTGGTACGGCAGCGGGCCGGAAAAGGCGCTGGCGGCCGGACGAGCCGAGGCATCTGATCGGGAGGAGATCCGCAGGGCGCCTGACCGGGAGGAACCCGCACGGACGGGAACCGGCGCATGGACCAGCGGTCGGGGACCGGGCGGTGTCGCCGCAACCGACCCGGTCCGGACCGCGGGCACGGGCATTGCGAATCCGCAGGTCGCGGGTGCCCCGCGGGTCCGATCCCGGCTGGACGCCCCGGTACGACCGGCCGCACCGCCCGCGCGGGCTGCCGTGCGCCGCCTCCGCCAAGGAGGGCGACACCGTGTTCGACGACCGACGCGGGTCAGGCAGGCGAGGCAACCCACCCCACCCGAAAACACGCCACGGACCACCGGCCCGCCCTCCCGACGACCGCCTCACGAGGCAGCGGCCCGCCCAACTCGACGGCGCCGCACGGAGCATCGGGGTGCGCGCCCCGCAGGCCACCCCAGCCCACCCCGCCCGGAAACGCCTCGCGGGGCGCCCGGATGGGTGGGCCGAAACACCCTGCTGGGCCGTTGGGTCGGGGGGCGCGGGTTACGTCAGTTCGGCCAGGAGGTCGCCGCCCTCGACCTGTTGGACGGGGTTGATGGCCAGGCGGGTCACCCGGCCCGCCCGCGGGGCGGTGATCGCGGCCTCCATCTTCATCGCCTCGATGGTGGCCACCGTCGCCCCGGCCGCCACCTCGTCGCCCTCGGCGACCGTCAGCGTCACCACGCCCGCGAACGGCGCCGCCACATGGCCGGGGTTGCCGCGGTCGGCCTTCTGTGTGGCCGGCACGTCCGAAGCCGCCGACCGGTCGCGCACCTGGATCGGCCTGAGCTGCCCGTTCAACGTGGCCATCACCGTGCGCATGCCCCGCTCGTCGGCGTTCCCGACGGCCTGCAACTCGATCAGCAGCCGCACCCCGGGCTCCAGGTCGACAGCGTACTCCGTCCCGGGGCGCAGCCCGTAGAAGAAGTCCTTGCTGTCCAGGACGCTGGTGTCGCCGAAGGTCTGCCGGTGGGTCTCGAACTCCCGCGTCGGGCCGGCGAACAGCAGCCGGTTCAGCGTCGCGCGCCGGGACTTCTCCAGGCCCTCACGGTCCTCGGCGGTCAGCTCCGGCACGGGCTTCGCCTCGGCCCGGCCCCGCAGCGCCCTGGTGCGGAACGGCTCCGGCCAGCCACCGGGCGGGGTGCCCAACTCGCCGCGCAGGAAGCCGATGACGGAGTCGGGGATGTCGTACCGGTCCGGTGCGGCCTCGAAGTCCTCCGGGCGCACATCGGCGCCGACCAGGTGCAGGGCGAGGTCCCCGACGACCTTGGAGGACGGGGTGACCTTGACCAGGCGGCCCAGCATCCGGTCGGCGGCGGCGTACATCGCCTCGATCTCCTCGAACCGGTCGCCGAGGCCGAGCGCGACGGCCTGGGTGCGCAGGTTGGACAGCTGTCCGCCGGGGATCTCGTGGTGGTAGACCCGCCCGGTCGGCGAGGCGAGGCCCGCCTCGAAGGGCGCGTAGATCCGGCGGACGCTCTCCCAGTACGGCTCCAGGTCCCCGACGGCCTGGAGGTCGAGGCCCGAGGGCCGCGCCGAGTGGTCGGTGGCGGCGACGATCGCCGACAGCGACGGCTGTGAGGTGGTGCCCGCCATCGACGCCACCGCGCCGTCCACCGCGTCCGCACCCGCCTGGATCGCGGCGAGGTAGGTGGCGAGCTGACCGCCCGCCGTGTCATGGGTGTGCAGATGGACCGGCAGGTCGAACTCGCGGCGCAGCGCCGTGACGAGCGTGGCCGCGGCGGGGGCGCGCAGCAGTCCCGCCATGTCCTTGACCGCGAGGACGTGGGCGCCCGCGGCGACGATCTGCTCGGCCAGGCGCAGATAGTAGTCGAGGGTGTAGAGGCGTTCGGACGGGTCGCAGAGATCGGCGGTGTAGCACAGGGCGACCTCGGCGACCGCGGTGCCGGTCTCGCGCACGGCGTCGATGGCGGGGCGCATCTGGCCGACGTCGTTGAGCGCGTCGAAGATCCGGAAGATGTCGATGCCGGTGGCGGCGGCCTCCTGCACGAAGGCGTCGGTGACCTCGGTCGGGTACGGCGTGTAGCCGACGGTGTTGCGGCCGCGCAGCAGCATCTGCAGACAGATGTTGGGCACGGCCTCGCGCAGGGCGGCCAGCCGCTCCCAGGGGTCCTCGGCGAGGAAGCGCAGGGCGACGTCGTAGGTGGCGCCGCCCCAGCACTCCAGGGACAGCAGCCCGGGCAGGGTGCGGGCGACGACGGGGGCGACGGTGAGGAGGTCCTTGGTGCGCACCCGGGTGGCGAGCAGGGACTGGTGGGCGTCGCGGAAGGTGGTGTCGGTGACGGCGAGCGTCGGTGACTCGCGCAGTCGGCGGGCTAAGCCCTCGGGGCCGAGCGAGACGAGTCGCTGCCGGGACCCGGCGGGCGGCTCGCCCGCGGGCAGCGGGGGCAGCTTGGTGACCGGGTCGATCAGGTCGGGCCGCTCGCCGTGCGGCTTGTTCACGGTGACGTCGGCGAGATAGGTGAGCAGTTTGGTGCCGCGGTCGGCGGAGGAGCGCGCGGTCAGCAGGTGGGGGCGTTCCTCGATGAACGAGGTCGTCACCCGTCCGGCCTGGAAGTCCGGGTCGTCGAGGACGGCTTGCAGGAAGGGGATGTTGGTGGCCACGCCGCGGATGCGGAACTCGGCGACGGCGCGCCGGGCGCGGACGATCGCGGCCTTCAGGTCCCGGCCCCGGCAGGTGAGTTTGACCAGCATCGAGTCGAAGTGCGCGCTGATCTCGGTACCGGCGTGGGTGGTGCCGCCGTCGAGGCGGATGCCCGAGCCGCCCGGCGAGCGGTACGCGCTGATCCGGCCGGTGTCCGGGCGGAAGCCGTTGGCCGGGTCCTCGGTGGTGATGCGGCACTGCAGCGCGGCGCCGCGCAGGGTGACGGACTCCTGGGTCAGCCCCAGGTCCGCGAGGGTCTGCCCGGCGGCGATCCGCAACTGGGCCTGTACCAGATCGACGTCGGTGACCTCCTCGGTCACCGTGTGCTCCACCTGGATGCGCGGGTTCATCTCGATGAAGACGTGGTGGCCCGCGCGGTCGAGCAGGAACTCGACGGTGCCGGCGTTGCGGTAGCCGATCTCGCGGGCGAAGCGCACGGCGTCGGCGCAGATCCGCTCGCGCAGCGCGGGGTCCAGGTTCGGCGCGGGCGCGAGTTCGATGACCTTCTGGTGGCGGCGCTGCACGGAGCAGTCCCGCTCGAAGAGGTGGATGACATCACCGTCGCCGTCGGCGAGGATCTGCACCTCGATGTGGCGCGGATCGACGACCGCCTTCTCCAGGAAGACGGTGGGGTCGCCGAACGCGGAGGCCGCCTCGCGGGACGCCGCCTCGATGGCCTCGCGCAACTGGGCGGGTTCCGCGACCCGGCGCATCCCGCGGCCGCCGCCGCCCGCCACCGCCTTCACGAACACCGGGAAACCGATGTCGTCGGCGGCCCGGACCAGTTCGTCCACGTCGGTGGAGGGCGCCGAGGAGCCCAGCACGGGCACGCCGGCGGCGCGGGCGGCGGCCACGGCACGCGCCTTGTTCCCGGTCAGTTCGAGCGTGTGGGCGCTGGGTCCGACGAATGTGATGCCGGCCTGTTCGCAGGCCCGGGCGAGTTCCGGGTTCTCGGACAGGAACCCGTAGCCGGGGTACACCGCGTCGGCGCCCGCGCGGCGTGCCGCGGCCACGATCTCCTCGACCGACAGATAGGCCCGTACCGGGTGTCCGGGTACGCCGATCTCGTAGGCCTCGTCGGCCTTGAGCCGGTGCAGTGAATTGCGGTCCTCGTGCGGGAACACGGCGACCGTGCGCGCGCCCAGCTCGTAGCCGGCGCGGAATGCGCGAATCGCGATCTCACCTCGGTTGGCGACCAGCACCTTGCGGAACATCAATCGACCCCTTCGGCCTGCCGGCGACGAACACCATCGTGTCGGCGACTGCCCTGCCCTGCCACGCGGCAACGTTAGGGGCGGGCGGGCGACGGCTGAAGGGGGCGAACATCACATTGACATCCGGGTCCGACCAGGGGCCACCCGAAGCCCCCTGCGTGTCCCCGGGGGGCCCGGGTGTCAGGGGCCGCTGCCCGGTGCCGGGAGCGTCGGTTCCCCCGCCACGGCGAGCGGGGCCCGGGCACGCCCGCGTCCGGCATCGCGTTCGCTGTCGCGTGGGAGGTCGTGTCGGAGGTCGTGTTGCAGGTCGCGTTCGAGGTCGTCGAGCGCGCGGCGTGCGGTCGCGATGCGTTCCGCGAGGTGCCGCCGCTCCTCTGGTGCGACGGGGGCGGGGCGCCGGGCGGGCGACTCGTCCCGTTCCAGCTCGCGGGCCTCTTCGAGGGAGGTCAGGACCACTCCGATCAGCACGTTGACCAGGACGAAGGAGGCCAGCAGGACATAGGAGGCGTAGTAGAGCAGGCTCCAGCGGGACACCTCAAGGCCGGCCCGGACCGCGTCCCCGATGCCGTCCAGCGTCATCAGCAGGAAGAGGGTGAGGACCGCCCGGCCGACGGATCCGTAGTGCTCGGGGTCGGACCTGCCGAAGAAGACCCAGCCGACCATGGCGTACACGTACAGCAGCAGCGCGCCGACCAGGAGGAAGCTCAGTGTGCCGGGCAGGCTGCGGGCCACGGCGACCAGCACGATGCGCAGTTGCGGCAGGAACCGGGCGGTGCGCAGCACCCGGGCCAGCCGCAGCAGCCGCAGCACGGTGGTGTTCTCGCGGACGACGGGCAGGAAGGCGCACAGCACGACGGCCAGGTCGAAGAGGTTCCACGGGTCCTTCCAGAACTCCCGTGGCCGGTCCGCGTGGGCCGCGAGGCGCAGCAGGATCTCGACGGTGAAGACGGCCAGGCAGGCGTGTTCGGCGAGCCTCAGCCAGTGCTGCCAGTCGGCGGCGAGGCCGGTGTAGGTCTCCACGCCCAGCAGTGCCGCGTTCGCCAGGATCACCGTGAAGACGGTGAGGGCGAACCAGCGGGCCTCCGTGACGGCCCGGCAGCGCCGGGCCAGCTCACTCCGGGCGGATAACGGTACCGGCTCGGCCGCGTGCTGGTGCTGGTCCGACTCGTCCGACATGGTGCTGCTTCCGCTCCTTCACGTGCCGCGCTCACCCGGCCCGCCGGGCCCGGCCGACCGGCTGTCGAGTGATCACCTTCCAGGAGAGATTTCTACAGCACTGTAGAAGGCGACGGGGAACGGGTGGGCGTAGCGCACCGTCCGGTGGGGCGTCGTTCGTGTGCGGCGCCGTGGGGGCTGAGCGCGCAGTTCCCCGCG
>NZ_JBIWKB010000026.1:45137-72468 GCF_044765425.1 Streptomyces sp. NPDC102462
GCCCCTTACGGGGCCCAGCCCGGGCCCGAGTCCATCCGGCACCGCACGTCCAGTGGAACGTCGTTCGTGTGCGGCGCCGTGGGGGCTGAGCGCGCCGTTCCCCGCGCCCCTTACGGGGCCCAGCCCGGGCCCGAGTCCATCCGGCACCGCACGTCCAGTGGAACGTCGTTCGTGTGCGGCGCCGTGGGGGCTGAGCGCGCAGTTCCCCGCGCCCCTTGCGGGGCGCTGCCCGGGCTAGAGTGGACCCATCGGTCCAGAAGGAGGCTTCTCATGGCCAGTTCGCCGCGGACGAAGCTCACCGCCAAGGGGGCGGCCACGCGGCGCCGCATCGTGGAGGGCGCCGCGGCCGAGATCCGGGCCCGGGGCGCCGCGGCCACCACGCTGGACGACATCCGTGCGCGGACCGCCACCAGCAAGAGCCAGATCTTCCACTACTTCCCCGGCGGCAAGGAGGAGTTGCTGTACGCGGTGGCCGCCCGGGAGGCCGACCGGGTACTGGAGGACCAGGAGCCGCATCTGAGCGACCTGAGCACCTGGCCGGCCTGGCGGGACTGGCGGGAAGCGGTGGTCCGGCGCTATCGGCAGCAGGGCGTGAACTGTCCACTGGGCGTGCTGATCACGGAACTGGGCCGCACCACACCGGCCGCGCAGGCGCTCACCGGCCGGCTGATCGAGCAGTGGCAGCAGGCGTTGCGGGCCGGGATCCGGCGTATGCAGGACGGGGGCGCGATCGACCGGCGGCTGGACGCCGACCGCACGGCGGCCGCGCTGGTCGCCGCGGTACAGGGCGGGGTGGTCATCCTGATGTCGACGGGCGGCATCACCCATCTGGAAGCGGCACTCGACACGACGCTGGGCCTGCTGCGCCACTCGGCCACCCCACCCGTGACCTGACCGCGCCCCGCCCGCGCCATGCCCCGCCCCGGCCGGACGGCCGGGGCGCTCTCGACGGGGTCAGCGTGCCTCGCGGAAGGCGACGTGCCGCCCCGCCACGGGGTCGTACTTGCGCAGAACGAGCCGGTCGGGGTCGTTCAGCCGGTTCTTGCGGGTCACATAGGTGACGCCGGTCGCGGCCGTCGACCTCAGCGTGACGACGGGACGCGTGGTGCTGCGTGCCATGGGGATCTCCTCTCCGGCCGCATCCCCGTTTTGTAACGGGCATGACAGCCACGGACTGTCCAACAAGCACCCCGGGGCACGCATTCCCACCCGCCACGGGCGACCTCGCGCCGGGTCCGGCCGCCGGCTCAGGGGGCGTCGCCGCGCCAGTCGTAGCGGCGGCCGTCCGGCGGGCGGGGCGCGTACAGGGCCCGGCCGCCGGGGCCGTAGCGGCCCAGCTCCGTCACCAGCGCCACCTGCTCCCCCGTCGCCCGCTCGGGCCGTCCGGTGACGTCCAGGAGCAGCCCGTCCAGGGGACCCCCGACCAGTTCCGCATAGCTGCGGCCGGGCCGGGGGCCCGCGTCCTCGTGATCGGCCCCGTACACCCGGCCCCGCATGAACTCCCGCTCATCCATGCCGTGCAGGGTCGCATCCGGCACTGACACCGCACCGCGCCCGGGTCCGGGCACCGCTTCCCGCCCCCGCGTCACCGCACCCCGCCTGCGGCGTCATGACGCGCCGCCCGCGACATCATGACGCGCCGCCCCAGATACCGGACATATCAGCTTTAAACGTGTGTTATTCATCCATGCACAAACCTTCGCGGCGTACCTTGCTCACCGCCTCGGTCGCGGCCGTCGGCTCGGGACTCCTGTCGGCCTGCACCGGAAACGGCTCGCAACCGCAGTCCCGACCAGAAGCCGGCGCGACGGCCAAGGGCCCCAGCCACGACTTCGTCCCCCCGGGACCCAGGGGGTTCGTGAACCCCTCCGGACCCGAGGTGCACGCCGTCGAACGCAGACGCGGCTCCGGGCCCGTACGCAGGTTCGAGTTCACCGCCGCCGAGACGACCGTGGACCTGGACGGACGAAAGGTTCGCACCTGGGCCTACGGTGACAGCCTGCCGGGCCCGCTGGTCCGCGTCACAGCCGGCGACGTCCTCAGCCTCAATCTCGCCAACCGCCTGCCCGCCGAGACCACGCTCCACTCGCACGGCGTGCGCATGCGCTGCGACATGGACGGCGTGCCCAGCCTGACCCAGGAAGCCATCGCGCCCGGCTCCGACTTCACCTACCGCTACACCGTCAGCCACCCCGGCACCTACCTGCTGCACTCCCACTCCGGCATGCAGCCCGACCGCGGCCTGTACGCCCCGTTCATCGTCGACGACCCCAGGGAGCCACTGCACTACGACAAGGAGTGGCTGATCGTCCTGGACGACTGGATCGACGGCGTCGGCGGCTCCACCCCGGACGAGGTCCTCACGGAACTGCGGCACGGCAAGACCATGTCCATGGACGGCATGGGCATGGACAAGGGGATGGGCAAGGGCCCCGAAGCCGGCGGCCACGGCGCCTCGGCCGCGCCGCACCCGGCCCCCGCGAAGCCGAAGGGGCCCTCCCGCATGCTGCACGGCGAGCGCAGCGCCATCCTGCACAGTGTGGGCGGCAATGTCGCCTACCCCCACTACCTCGCCAACGGCCGGCTGCCCGGCAACCCGTCGGTGTTCCGGGCCCGGCCCGGCGAGCGGATCCGGGTGCGCATCGTCAACGCGGGCTCGGACACCGCCTTCCGGGTGGCCCTCGGCGGGCACCGGATGATCGTCACCCACACCGACGGCTACCCCGTCGAGCACACGGAGACCGACGCGCTGATCCTCGGCATGGCGGAACGTTACGACGTGCTGATCACCGCGAAGGACGGCGTCTTCCCGTTCGTCGCGCTCGCCGAGGGCAAGGGCTCCCGTGCCATGGCCCTGCTGCGCACCAGCGACAAGACGTCCGCGCCGCGGGCCGACGCCTACCCGGCGGAGCTGGACCGCGAGCTGGTGCCGGCCCGGCGGATCAACCCGCACGAGTCCGTGGCCCTCTCCGAGCGCAAACCCGACCGGGAGATCCGGATCAGGCTCACCGGCGACATGAAGCAGTACAACTGGTCGTTCGACCACCAGCCGTACTCGCTCACCCAGCGCCATGCCATCCGGCAGGGCGAGCGCGTCCGCCTCACCCTCATCAACGGCACCGACATGTGGCACCCCATGCATCTGCACGGCCACACGTTCGCGGTCGTCGGCCTCAACGGGGTGGGCGCCCGCAAGGACACCTCGATCGTGCTCCCGCACCGCAAGCTCGTCGTCGACTTCGACGCCGACAACCCCGGGCTGTGGATGCTGCACTGCCACAACCAGTACCACTCCGAGTCGGGCATGATGACCATCCTCGGCTACCGCACATAAGACCCGGCCGGTGCCTGTCGTCCCCGGACGGCGGGCACCGGCCGCGCACGGCGCCGGACCCGGCCGCCCGGCTCGGCGGCCCGTCGTGGGCCGCCGCAGGGCGCGAGTGGTGGATCTCCCGGGACGGTCGTAGCGTCGATACGAAGGCGGCGGCGCCCGAAGCGGCGGGGCCGCGAGTGCGGCAAGGCTGGCGGGAGCGACCATGCGCAGACCAGTGCGGCGTACCGCGATCATGCTCTCGGCGGGCGTCCTGCTCGCGGGGGCCGCGACGACGGGCGCGGCGGCCCCGTCGGCGCCGGCGCCCGCCGGTCACCGGGCGCGGCAGAGCGCGACACCCGTCCTCGTGGACTGCCTGTGGAACTCCAGCGTGCGGCCCGGCGACTTCATCCTCGCCTGCGGTGACGGCAACAGCCGCCTCACCGGGCTGCGTTGGACGCAGTGGGGCCGGGAGGCGGCGACGGCCAAGGGCGTCAATCTGGTGAACGACTGCAAGCCGTACTGCGCCGCGGGCAGGTTCCACGCCTACCCGGTGACCGTCCGCCTCGAACACCCCGAGCGCTGGCAGCGGCATCCGGACCTCGACCACTACACCCGGATCAGCCTCACCTATACCGACAGCCGGCCGGCCGGATACGAGCGGGTGACGACCCTCCCCCTGTGGAGCTGACCGCGCCGACGGCTGCTCAAGCCCTTCGACCAGGAGGACCTTCGACCCCGCCTTGAGCGGTACGCGGCCCGGCGCGGGCGGCTGCTGACGACCGTGGTCCGCGGCCAGCGGTGGGGCGCCCGACCGTGATCGGCAAAGTACGGCCATGCCTGCTCCCCTCGGTCCCGGCTGGCACTCGGTGACACGGGTCACTGACATATTTAACAAAAAGGGACAGACTGGAGACACCGCACCGCGACTTCGAGGAGCCGCACCGCATGGCACACGGAGCCCACCACAGCCCCTTTCTGCCTCCCCACCCGGACCTGAGCCTGGCCCGAAACTGCGAGCACTGCCTCGGCTGGGGAACCGTCGTCACCTTCGACGGCCGCCACGAGCTGTGCCCCACCTGCCAGCCGGACCCCGGCGACGACGAGGCCGTCCCCGACACCGCCGCCCCCACATGAGACGGCCGCCGGGCCGGCGGCCGCCGCGGCACTCAGTGCCCGGCCCGCTCTCCCGCCCCTGCCGCCGCACCGCACACGCATCATCACGATGCGGCACCGACACCCCCTGACGCTCTCGGCACACTTGACTACCCGCGGTCACACGCGATTGGCTCCGGCCCGGAGAGCGGACCGGCCGGCGCGCCCGAGCGCCGGACCCGCGCTCCCTTCCGCTCATGCTCGGCCGCACAGCGAGGTGCCGCACCCTCATGAACACGTCTCCCCCACGCCCCTTCCCCGGCAGACCGGCGCATGCCACGGCGCTGGCCGCCGCCGCGGCGGCGGGCTGTCTGCTGGTGGCCGGCTGCTCCGGCACCGACGGCACCCGGTCGCCGGCCGACACCGGCGGGGCGGCTGCCGCCCGGCTGAAGATAGCCCTGATCAGCCACGGCGACCGGGGGGACGCCTTCTGGGACCGGGTACGCAAGGGAGCCGAGGCGGCCGCGGCCAAGGACGGCATCGAGCTGACCTACGCGAACGACCCCGACGCCGCCGGGCAGGCCGAGCTGGTCCGCGACGCGATCCGCGACAAGGTCGACGGCATCGCCGTGACGCTGGCCAAGCCCGAGGCCATGAAGAGCCCGCTCGACCAGGCGAAGGCGGCGGGCATTCCCGTGGTCGCGCTCAACTCCGGCATCGACGCCTGGCAGTCGGCGGGCGCCCTGGAGTACTTCGGCCAGGACGAGAGCGTGGCGGGCCGTGCCGTCGGCGACAAGCTGGACGACCTGAAGGCCAAGCACACCCTGTGTGTGATCCACGAGCGCGGCAACATCGCCGTCGAGGCGCGGTGCGCCGGTGTGAAGAAGACGTTCGACGGCCGGACCACCATCGCCTACGTCGACGGCACCGACACGGAAGCGGTCACCGAGGCCATCGCGGCCCAGCTGCGGCAGAACCCCGGCATCGACGAAGTGGTCACCAACGGGGCGCAGTTCGCGCTCGCCGCGGTCAAGTCCGTCAAGCAGGCCGGCAGCCGGGCCCGGGTGGCGACCTTCGATCTCAACAACGACCTGGTCAAGGCCGTACGCAGCGGTGACGTGCAGTTCGCGGTGGACCAGCAGCCCTACCTCCAGGGCTATCTCGCCGTGGACGCCCTGTGGTTGTACAGGACCAACGGCAACGTCAGCGGCGGCGGGGTGTCGCCCGTGCTCACCGGCCCCGCCTTCGTGACCCGGACGAACGTGGCCTCGGTGGCGAAGTTCGCCGCCAACGGGACGCGCTGATCCGGCCGTTCGCCCAAGCCGACGCCAACGATTCGACCACTTGCGGCACATGCGGTCACATGTGCGGATAGCATCCTGCGCACCCCTGCTGCCGCATCGGACACGCGGTCACCCGCCGCGCCTGTCCCCCATCCCGCCCCCGAAGACCGCCCCTAGGACGACGATGTCTGAACGGACAGGTGCCCGGCGCCGTCTGGGCTCCATACGGCTCAACCTGATCCTGCTGGCCCTCGTGCCGAGCGTCACCCTCGCCGCCGTCTGGGGCGTGACCACGACCCAGATGTTCTCGGAGGGGCTGCGGCTGCGGGCACAGACCCAGTTGAGCCGGTCGACCGGGGCGATGGGCACCGAGGCCACCCTCGCACTGCAGCAGGAACGCCGGCTGTCCGCCGCGTGGCTCGCCTCCCCGCACAGCTCCCGTGCGGCGCTCGACGCCCAGCGCAGGACGACGGACGCGGCCGTGGCCAAACTGGTCGGGCAGACGAAGGAGATCCGCCGGGCCCCGGCCCGCGTCAAGGACCGCATGTACTCGGTCGTCGCCTCGGTCGGCAGCCTGGAGTACTACCGGGGCCAGGTCGACGACCCCACCGACATCACCGCCGAACAGGTGCTCGACCAGTACACCGCGATCATCGACGACCAGATCCACGCCTTCCAGGAGCTGTCCCAGGTCGACGACGGCGACCTCACCTCGCAGGCCGGGCCGCTCGTCGCGCTGGAGCACGCGGCCGAACAGATCTCCCAGGAGGACGCGCTGCTCGCCCTCACCTGGTCGTCCGGGCAGCTCACCGACGACCAGTGGAACGCGTTCGCCCGGCTGGTGAACGCCCGCCGCTGGCTGGTCGAGGACCAGGCGGTGCCCGCGCTGCGCGGCAGCGCCAAGGCACAGACCGAACAGATCCTGCAGAGCGCCCAATGGAAGGCGCTGGAGAGCGTCGAGGACAGGATCCTCGCCGCCCGGTCCACGGCAGGCACGGCCGACGGCCGGATCGCGCTCCCCGACGCGCGGGCCGAGTGGAGTGCCGCGCTGAACGAAGTGGGCACCCGCTACTCGGCCCTGATCCAGCGTCAGACGACCGCGCTGCTCGACCGCAGCGCCGCGCGGGCGCACGAACTGCTGGTCACGGCCGGTTCGCTGAGCGTCGGCGGGCTCGTCGCGCTGCTGCTGTGCGTCGGCATGTCCTGGCGTATCACCCGCTCGCTGTCCCGGCGGCTGCGCGGGCTCAGGGAGGCCACGCTCGGCCTGGCCGAGGAGCGGCTGCCCGACGTGGTCACCCGGCTGGAGCGGGGCGAGCGGGTCGACGTGGAGCTGGCGACGCCGCCGCTCGACTACGGGCGCGACGAACTCGGCCAGGTGGCGCAGGCGTTCAACGCCGCCCAGCGCACGGCCGTGCACACCGCCGTCGAACTCGCCGACACACGGCGCGGGTTCCAGAAGGTCATCCTCGGCATCGCCCGGCAGAGCCAGAACCTGGTCAACCTCCAGCTCAGCAAGCTGGACGCGCTCGAACGCCGGCACACCGACCCGGACGTCCTCCAGGGCCTGTACGAACTGGACTCCACGGCCAGCCAGTTGCGCCGCTACGAGGAGAACCTTGTCATCATCAGCGGCGAGCAGCCGCGGCGCAGCTGGAGCGAACCGGTCGCGCTGATCGACATCCTGCGCAGCGCCGTCGGCGAGGTCGCCGAGTACCAGCGGGTCGAGGTGCGCGCCGACGAGGAGGTGAGCCTCGCCCCGCCCGCGGTCGCGGACGTGATCCATCTGCTCGCCGAACTCATCGACAACGCGACCGTCTACTCGCCCGCGCCCAGCCCGGTCGAGGTGCGGGCCGCGCTGGTCGCCAAGGGACTGGCCATCGAGGTCGAGGACCGCGGCCTCGGCATGTCCGAGCAGGACTACGCCTCGCTCAACGCCCAGCTGGCGGTGGCGCCCCCGTTCGATGTGATCGGGCTCGCCGACGACCTGCGGCTCGGCATGTTCGTCGTCGCCCGGCTCGCCACCCGGCACGGCATCGCCGTCACCCTGCGCCCGTCGCCGTACGGCGGGACCACGGCGATCGTGCTGGTGCCGCACGAGATCGTCGTGCGCGAGGCCCCCGACGCGCCCGCGGCCGGGGGTCCGCGCAAGGACACCGCGGAGCACGCCGTGGGGCAGGACCGGGGCGGCGCGGGGAGCGCCGTGGCGACGGCCGTCGTCGAGCGGACCCGGCAGGCCGGCCCGGCCAGATCCGCCGCGGCCCCGCGCCCGGAGGAGACCGCGGGGGTCGGCGGTCTCGCGCCGCTGCCGCGCCGGGTGCCACAGACCAGCCTGGTCCTTGAGCTGCGCGAGGAGGCGCCGCCGGCCGGGGAGACGGGCCACGACGACTTCACCGCGGAACACGCCGCCTCCTCGCTCGGCGGGTTCCAGCGCGGCACGCTGCGGGCCCGTGACGAGGACGCCGAGCCGCCCGCGGAACCGCCCGAGACCGAGGACGTCGATGCCCGACTCCGCCCGCCGACCGCTCACGAAGGACACTGACATGACCCGCCCCACCCCCGCCACGCACACCCAGCTCGACCAGTTGCTCACCGGTCTCGTCGACCGGGTCGCCGAGGTCAACCACGCCGTGGTCCTCTCCGAGGACGGACTCGTCGTCAGCAAGTCCACCGGGTTCCTGCGCGACGACGCGGAGCGCCTTGCCGCGACCGCGTCCGGCCTGATGAGCCTCAGCAAGGGCGTCAGCATGGACTTCCGCGGCGGCCCGGTGCGCCAGGCGCTCATCGAGATGGCACACGGCTTCCTGATCCTGACCTCCGCCGGACCGGGCGCCCATCTGGTCGTCCTCACCAGCCAGGGCGCGGACGTCGGCGTGGTGGCGTACCAGATGAACATGCTGGTGAAGAAGATCGGTGAGCATCTGAGCGCGGCACCGCGCGCGGGTGTCGTCGCCGCGTCCGACCGCGGCGAGTGAGGTGAGCGGAGGCGACCCGGCGGGCCGTCTGGTACGACCGTTCACCCTGACCGGCGGGCGGACCCGGCCGAGCCGCGCCGACTTCACCCTCATCACCATGGTGACCGCCGTAGAACCGCAACCCGCCTGGGCCGGGCGGCTCCAGCCCGAGCACACCCGCATCCTCAAGCGGTGCGCCCGGCCGATCGCCGTCGCGGAACTCGCCGCCCACCTCGACCTTCCGGTGAGCGTCGTCGTCATCCTGCTCTGCGACCTGCTGGAGGACGGCCGGATCACCGCCCGCCCGCCGCACCCCGTCTCCGGCCGCACACCCGACCTGGAACTGCTGCGGAAGGTGCGCGACGGCCTCGGCCGGCTCTAAGCAGGTCCAGTGAGTCCGCTGCGGTTCGACAGCGCCCCGAAGGGGCGCGGGGAACCGCGCGACCAGCCACGACGGTGACGCAGACGACCGACGGCATATCTCGGCATTTCCAGCGGAGCGCTCAGGTCCGTTCCGCGGCCGTCGGGCCGGCTCTCCCGCTTCGACGAAAGGGCATCCCCGCCTCATGGTCAGCAAGATCGGCCGCCCGCTCCCCGGCTCCCCCGCCGGGGCGGTCGCCGCCCCCGACACCGTCAAGATCCTGATCGCCGGGGGGTTCGGCGTCGGCAAGACCACCATGGTCGGATCCGTCAGCGAGATCGTCCCGCTGCGCACGGAGGAACCGCTGACGGCCGCCGGCCTCGGCGTCGACGACCTCGACGGCATCGAGGAGAAGCGGACCACCACCGTCGCCCTGGACTTCGGCCGGATCAGCATCGGGCAGGACCTCGTGCTGTATCTGTTCGGCACCCCCGGGCAGCAGCGGTTCTGGTTCATGTGGAACGACCTGGCGATCGGCGCCCTGGGGGCGGTGGTCCTGGTCGATGTGCGCCGGCCGAGGACCAGCTTCGCCGCCATCGACTTCTTCGAGCGGCGGGGCATCCCGTTCGTGGTCGGCGTCAACGGCTTCCACGGCCGGCATCCGTACTCGGCCGACGACGTGCGCGACGCGCTCGCGCTGCCGGCGGACACCCCGGTGCTGCTGTGCGACGCACGGGAACGCGCGTCGTGCCGGGACGTGCTGATCGCCCTGGTCGACCGGCTGATCGCCGTTGCGGGTGCCGGGAGCGAGAACCACGCCGACGACCGGTCCGGCTGACCGGCGCGCCCCCGGGGACCGGGGCGGCCGGAGTCCCCCCGGGGGGCGGGTGAGACCCCAGGGCGGTCTGTCCGGGCACCGAGCGGGTACCCGGGGGCGATGCGGGGCGGTGCTCTGCGATGCGCGGCGCGGAAGGGGCGAACGGGCCATGGCGGATGACTGGGTCCGGCGGATCACGGACCTCATCGAGCCGCTGCGGGTCCGACCCGGCTCGACGGTACGCCTGGAGGACGACTTCGACCCCGGCTACCGGGCGGGGCTGCGCAAGAAGCAGGACGGCGTCGAGTTGCTGCGCGCGGGAGTCGACCTGCTCGCCGACTACCAGCGGCGGCTGGCCGCCCAGGACACCTTCGGCGTGCTGGTCTGCCTCCAGGGCCTGGACGCGGGAGGCAAGGACGGCACGATCCGGCACGTGATGAGCGGAATCAATCCGCAGGGCGTGCACGTGGCCGGGTTCAAGGTGCCCTCGGCTGAAGAACTCGGCCACGACCATCTGTGGCGCTACGTCCGCCGGCTGCCCGCACGCGGCGAGATCGGCATCTTCAACCGGTCCCACTACGAAGAGGTCCTGGTGGTGCGGGTGCACCCGGAGAACCTGACCCGGCAGAAGCTGCCCGCCGAGGCCCGGGGCCCGGACGTCTGGGAGCGGCGCTACCGGGAGATCAACGACTGGGAGCGCCATCTGACGGACAACGGCTTCCGGATGGTCAAGCTGTTCCTCAACCCGTCCAGGGAAGAGCAGCGGATCCGTTTCCTCAAGCGCATCGACGTACCCGAGAGCAACTGGAAGTTCTCGCCGGCGGACGTCCGTGAGCGCGCCCACTGGGACGACTACCAGGAGGCGTTCTCGCAGATGCTGTCCGCCACCAGCACACCGTGGGCTCCCTGGTATGTGATCCCGGCCGGCCACAAGTGGTTCGCGCGCGCCTGCGCGGCGGCCGTACTGGTGCGCACCCTGCGGGACATCGACCCGCACTACCCGGAGGTCAGCGCCGCGACCAGGCGTGAACTCACCGAGGTACGGCGGGAGCTGGAGCGCCAGGCGCCCGAAGGGGCGGAGCCCGACCCGTACGCCGCGTCCGGCACGGGGAGTACGCGTGAAGCGCAGCAGACCCATCAGGCACAGCAGGTGAAGAAGGCGAAGAAGGCAGGCAAGGCGAGGAAGGCCGGCGGGTCCGGGAACGGCGGGAAGTCCCGCAAGGGCCGGAAGTCCGGTGGGGCGGGCGGCGGGTCAGCGTAGCCTCCGCAGGGCGGATCGCAGGGCGAAGGCCGTCGTCAGCTCCATCAGCCCGAGCAGGACCAGCCACAGGCCGAGCAGCCGGGTCAGCACCACCGCGGAGGCGGCGGGCAGCGCGAGCACCACGATGCCCGCGGCGACACCCAGCACGCCCGCGGCGAAGAGGACTCCGCGGTGCGGCAGTGCCTTGAAGGAGACGGCCGTGTACAGCGTGAGCATGCCGGACACCAGCCAGGTCGCCCCGACGATCAGCGAGAGCGCGGCGATCGTCTGCAACGGGTGGCGCAGGCACAGCACACCGGCCAGCACGAACAGCAGGCCGACCAGCACCCCGGTGATCCGTTCGCCGTGTGCCTGCCCGGCGAAGGCGGTGACCAGCCGGAACACCCCGCCCAGCAGCAGGTAGAGGCCGACGATGACGGCCAGCACCTGAAGGGTCTCGTTCGGCCAGACCAGGATCAGGATGCCGGCCAGCAGGGTGACCAGGGCCGAGCCCAGGGTCCACAGCCAGGACGCGCCGAGTGCGGCCAGCACCTCCGCGACGTCCCGCTCCTGGCCCGGCGCGCCGGGATGCGGCGCCGGTGCCTCGGGGTGCGGCCCCGGTGGGGAGCCGGGCGACCCCGGCGCGGAGGGGTGCGGCCCGGGTGCGGAAGGGTGCGGTCCGGGTGCGCCTCGCGGTCCCGGTCGAGGCGGTTCGGTCATGGCTCCTCCTCACCTGATCGTGCGGTTCGGGGCGGATCCCCGACGGCACGGCTCGGGGCGGATCCCCGACGGCACGGCTCGGGGCGGATCCCCGACGGCACGGCGCCTCATTCCGGCAGCCGGCGCATCTCCAGGACGCTCAGGCCCAGCGACTGGCACCGGGCCAGCAGCCCGTACAGATGCGCCTCGTCCACCACCGGCCCGTACAGCAGGGTCTGGCCGGACACGAGGACGTGGTCGAGCTCGGGAAAGGCCTCGGCGAGCGTCTTGGACAGATGCCCGTCGACACGGATCTCGTACCGCATGAGCTGTTCTCCCCGCGGGTGGCGTGTACGCCGGCGAACTGTGCCCTTTCCCGCGATCGTGCGCCCCGCGGGGAGCCACGGCCTCACCCGGCACAGGTGATACGCCGCGGCGCCTCACAGCAGGCGCAGTGCGCGGGCCCGGCGCACCGCGTCCGCCCGCCGGTTCACCGAGAGCTTGCGGTAGACGCTCTTGAGGTGGGTCTTGACGGTGTTGACGGACACGTACAGGTCCGCCGCGATCTCCTCGGTGGACATGAGCTGCGCGAGCCTGTGCAGCACGTCGCGCTCGCGCGGGCTCAGCTCCTCGACGACCGGGGCGGGCCGCAGGCCGGGCTCGTCGCGTGCGCCCCCGCCGCCCGCCGCGAGCCAGTCGTGGGCCGGGGCGGTGGCGAGCAGGGGCCGCAGCCACGGACCGGCTTCGGCAAACGGCCGGCGCAGCCGCTCGCGGTACGCCTCGCGCAGCGCACGGGCGACCAGCCGGCGGGCGGCGGGGGCGTCCCCGGCCCGGTCGGCGGCCTCGGCACGTACGAGGGCGGCCCGCACGGTCAGCGCGGGACCGACCGCGGCCGGCAGCGCGTCGAGCAGGCCGAGGGCCGCGCGGGTGTCGCCCGCCGCGAGCCGGGCGCGTGCGGCCGCCACGGCACAGTCGGGCAGGCGACGGTCGACGGGTTCCAGTGCGGCCGCCGCCGCGCGCGGATCGCCGTCGGCCAGCCGGGCGGCGGAGGCGATCAGCGCGGCGTGGTCCTCGGCCCAGGGGGAGGCGACCGCGGCCGCGGCGCGGTCCGCGCAGACGGCGACGGCGGCGCCCGGATCGCCCCGGGCCAGCAGCAGCCGGGCCGCGGCGAGCGCCCGGCCCGCCGCCACGACGGGATCCGCGGTGCCGTCGCCGTCCGCGGCGACCTGGTCGAGCAGGGCCTGGGCCGCGTCGAGTTCGTCGCGTTCGACGGCCACGGCGGCCAGGACGAGCCTGCCGACGGCGGAGCGCGCGGGCGCGGGCAGCCCGTACCGGTCGGCCTCCCGCAGCGCGGCGAGCGCCCTTCGCTCCGCCCCGGCCGTCCGGCCGGCCAGCCAGTCGATCAGCGCGAGATGACCGAGGGCGTCCTGGCGGGGCAGTGCGGTGGCGGCGCCGCCCTGACGGGTGACCGCCTCGGCGAGCGCGGCCCGCGCCTCCTCGATGTGTCCGGCCCACAGCCGCGCCGAGCCGACGTGCGCCAGCAGCAGGGCGAGCAGTTCGGGGTGCCGGTCCAGGCGTTCGGCCGGCACGTACCGGCTCAGGTCCCGGGCGAGTGCGGCGGCGCGTTCGGCCCGGTCGGGGGCGCCGGTCAGGCGTGCGGCGAACGCCTCCAGGAGGGCGCAGCCGAGCCGTTCGGGCGCCTGGTCCGCGCCGTCGCCGTCGAGGAGTTGTGCGGCATGTTGCAGCCGGGCCAGCCCGTGGCCCAGGTCCCGGCCGGCCAACTCGCGTGCCGCGAGGACGAGTTCCCGGGCGGGGCTGTCGGCGCCCGCGGTCATGCGGGCGAACGGCGGGCCCAGGTCGTCGGGGCAGTGGCCGGTGAAGAGCCGGCCGATCGCGAGGTCGTCGACGAGTGCGCGGGCGGCGAACTCCCAGTCCCCGGCGGCGCAGCCGTGGGCGAGCGTCTCGGTGAGCGATCCGGACCGGCTCAGCCAGCGTGCGGCCCTGCGGTGCAGTTCGGTCTCCAGGCCGGGGTGCCGCACCCGCAGATGGGCCCGCAGGATCTCCGCGAACAGCGGGTGCAGCCGGTACCAGGTCTGTCCGAGGGGTTCGATGAAGGCGTTCTCCCGGCGCAGCCGGGCCAGGATCCGCTCGGCGTCGCACCGTCCGGTCAGCGCGTCGGCGAGCCCCGGCCGGAACCGTTCCACGACGCTCACGCGCAGCAGCAGGTCCTGTGTCCCGGCGGGCTGCCGGCTGAGCACTTCGGCGAGCAGATAGTCGGCGACGACGCTGTGTCCGGCCTCGAACTCCTTCAGGCAGCGCTCCGGGTCGGTGCTCTGCCGCGCGGCCAGGGCGCACAGCCGCAGCCCTGCGGCCCAGCCCCGGGTGCGGCGGACCAGGGCGTGCGCGGCGTCCTCGGTGAGCCGCAGGCCGTGGGACGCCAGCAGGGTGGCCGCCTCCTCGACGGTGAACGCCAGTTCCGCGCCGCGGATCTCGGTGAGGGTGCCGGCCGTACGGTGGCGGTGCAGCGGGAGCAGCGGTTCGCTGCGGGTGACGAGGACCAGCCGCAGTCCGGCCGCCGCGTGGTGCAGCACGAACTCCAGTTGTCCGGCGATGTCAGGGGTGGGCACCCGCTCGAACTCGTCGACGACGACGATCGCGGGGTCGGCGCGGCCTGCCAGGTCGGCCGCGAGCCGCGCCAGCAGTGCCCGGTCGACGCTTGCGGGATGTGCCGGGGAGCCGATGCCGGGCGACGGCCCAAGGCCCGCGGCCAGCAGGGCCTGGAGCAGATACGCCCAGAACAGTCCGGGGGCCCGGTCCGCCGGGTCGGCGGTGAGCCAGGCCACCGGCCGGTCCAGGTGCGCGGCCCAGTCGGCGACCAGGAGCGTCTTGCCCGCCCCGGCCGGCCCGTCGACCAGCGTCAGCGGTGTGCGAAGGCCCTGGTCGAGGCGGTCCGTCAGGCGCGCGCGGCGCAGGAAGGTGGGGGGCCGTGCGGGGGCGGCGAAGCGGGTGCCGAGAAAGGGTTCGCCGCGGGGGTCTACGCGCGGATCCGGTGCGGTGCGGTCCCGGTGCGCACGGGCCATGGCGCTCACCACCACCGTCCGTCAGGTCGTGGCCGACGGTCCTTCCGGTCAGTGTGTCAGCCGCGCCGGGCATGTGCACGCCGACCTATCCGGACGGACGTTCGATGTACGACGCCCCGGACCCACCGCCGCGGTCGGAGTGCGCCACCCCGGAACGAACGGCAGGATGGATGCGCCCGCGGGGCACCCCCCACGGCCTTGACATCGAGCGCACTCCAGCTCCTAGCGTCACGGACGACGAAGGTCACACACCCCACGGAAAGGCCGGAACTCAGATGGAACAGCGCAGTCTGCGGGATCTCCGGGTGTCCGCCATCGGCCTCGGCTGCATGGGGATGTCCGCGTTCTACGGCACCGCCGACCAGGACGAGGGTCTGCGGACCATCCAGCACGCACTCGACCTGGGCATCGACTTCCTGGACACCGCGCAGATGTACGGGCCGCTCACCAACGAATCGCTCGTCGGCCGCGCGATCAAGGGACATCGCGACGCGTATGTGATCGCGACGAAGTTCAACTACCGGATGGACGACGCGGTGCCGGGCGACATGAGCACGGTCGGTCGCCAGGACGGCTCACCCGAGCACGTGCGCGACTCCGTCCACGGCTCGCTGCAACGGCTCGGCACCGACCACATCGACCTCTACTACCAGCACCGGGTCGACCCCCAGGTGCCGATCGAGGAGACCGTCGGCGCGATGGCGGAGCTGGTCGCGGAGGGCAAGGTGCGGCACATCGGGCTGAGCGAGGCGAGCGCGGAGACCATCCGCCGCGCGCACGCCGTCCACCCCGTCACCGCGGTGCAGAGCGAGTACTCGCTGTGGACGCGTGACCCGGAGGCCGAGGTGCTGCCCGTCTGCCGGGAACTCGGCATCGGGTTCGTCCCCTACTCGCCGCTCGGCCGCGGCTTCCTGGCCGGCCGGTTCTCCTCACCCGAGGACCTGGACGAGGGCGACTTCCGCCGCAGCGGCCCCCGGTTCACCGGGGACAACCTGCGGCAGAACCTGCGCCTCGCGGACAAGGTGAAGGAGATCGCCGCGGAGAAGGAGGTGACGCCGGCCCAGCTGGCGATCGCCTGGGTACTGGCCCAGGGCGACGACCTGGTGCCGATTCCGGGGACCAAGCGCCGCGGCTATCTGGAGCAGAACGCGGCCGCCGTCGACGTCGAACTGACCGCGGACGACCTGGCCCGCATCGACGCGGAACTGCCCGAGGCCGCCGGGGACCGCTACGACGAGGCGGGCATGCGGACCGTGAACCGCTGAAGTCCGCGGAGGGGACCCACACCGGCGGAACGTCCCGCCGCCACGGGGCAGGCCCTGTGCCGCATCAGGTACGCGCCGCGCAGCCGCGCAAGTACAGTGACCGCGCGGCGAGTTCGCGGTGCCCCTCTGGCGCGGCGCCCCGGCCGCCCGCCGGCCGCGGAGCGCCGCCGGGCCGGCACATGACGGCACCGCAGCGGCGTGCCGAGCCTCGCTTGAGCAGGCGGCGCTTTGCAGGTCGGGTATGTGCGGCACAGGTGCGCAAGTGCAGGGACCGCGCGGCGAGTTCGCGGTGCCCCGCGGTGCCCCCTGGCGCGGCGCCCCGGCCGCCCGCGCGTCGCCCGCGGAGCGCCGCCGGGCCGGCACATGACGGCACCGCAGCGGCGTACCGAGCCTCGCTTGAGCAGGCGGCGCCTCGTCGGTCGGGTGCGGCTGGGTTGTGGCGGGTCGCGCTCACGCGGCGAAGCCGCATGGTGATGCAGCCCCGCGCCCTTGAGCCGGTGCCGGGCCGCGAGGGCGACGATGCGCGAGGAGGCGTACACACCGCTCACCGCCGTTGACACCGCGGGCAGCCGGGCACACCGCCCCGGACGGCATGGGCGAGTTGGTGGCCGCGAGGCACGGGGCGGGGTGTCGGCGGGGGCGCGGCGTCCGATCGCGTCGGCGCGGGCGAGGGCGTCGCGCGCCCGGGCGACGACCCCGGCTCCTTCGCAGGATGCGGCCCGCACTCCCGCGCTGCCGCGTTCGAACAGCGGCTCGCCGAAGTGCCGCTCGAGCCGCCGGAGTCGCGTGCTCACCACCGCCGCCCATCCCCCGTTTCACCCCCAGGGAAGGATCGCATCGAGAGGCGGTTATCATATGAGCGCCGCCTAGCTCGAAAGATAGATCTGTGACTGTCACCGAGGACTCGTTCACCAACTGGAAGAACCGCGAGGAGATCGCGGAGTCGATGATCCCGCTCATCGGGAAGCTGCACCGGGAGCGCGACGTCACCGTCCTGCTCCACAGCCGCTCCCTGGTGAACAAGTCGGTGGTCAGCATCCTCAAGACCCACCGGTTCGCCCGGCAGATCGCCGGCGAGGAGCTGTCCGTCACCGAGACCATGCCGTTCCTGAGGGCGCTGACCGCGCTGGACCTCGGCCCGTCCCAGATCGACATCGGCATGCTCGCCGCGACGTACCGCGGCGACGGGCGTGGCCTGTCCGTCGCCGACTTCACCGCCGAGGCCGTCGCCGGTGCCACGGGCGCCGCCAAGCTGGAGCGCCGCGAGGGCCGCGATGTCGTCCTCTACGGCTTCGGCCGCATCGGCCGGCTCGTCGCCCGCCTGCTCATCGAGAAGGCGGGGTCCGGCAACGGCCTGCGGCTGCGCGCCATCGTGGTGCGCGGTGACGCGGGCCGGGCGGCCGAGGACATCGTCAAGCGCGCCTCACTGCTGCGCCGCGACTCCATCCACGGCCAGTTCCAGGGCACGATCACGGTCGACGAGGCGAACGGCACGATCATCGCCAACGGCAACGTGATCAAGGTGATCCACGCCGACGACCCCACGTCCGTGGACTACACGGCGTACGGCATCAAGGACGCCATCCTCATCGACAACACCGGCAAGTGGCGCGACCGCTCGGGCCTGTCGAAGCATCTGCGCCCCGGCATCGACAAGGTGGTCCTCACCGCGCCGGGCAAGGACGACATCCCCAACATCGTGCATGGCGTCAACCACGACACGATCAAACCGGACGAGCGGATCCTGTCCTGCGCGTCCTGCACCACCAACGCGATCGTTCCGCCGCTGAAGGCCATGGACGACGAGTACGGGGTGCTGCGGGGACATGTGGAGACCGTCCACTCGTTCACCAACGACCAGAACCTGCTGGACAATTACCACAAGTCCGAGCGCCGTGGCCGCTCGGCGCCGCTCAACATGGTCATCACCGAGACCGGTGCGGCCTCCGCGGTCGCCAAGGCGCTGCCCGGCCTCAAGGCCGGCATCACGGGCAGCTCGATCCGGGTGCCGGTGCCGGACGTCTCGATCGCGATCCTCAATCTGCGCCTCGCCCGGCGGACCACCCGCGAGCAGGTGCTCGACCATCTGCGGAACGTGTCCCTGACCTCGCCGCTCAAGCGCCAGATCGACTTCATCAACGCGCCCGACGCGGTGTCGAGCGACTTCATCGGCTCGCGCCACGCCTCGATCGTGGACGCCGGCGCCACCAAGGTGGACGGCGACAACGCGATCCTCTACCTCTGGTACGACAACGAGTTCGGCTACTCCTGCCAGGTCGTCCGGGTCGTCCAGCACGTCTCCGGCGTGGAGTACCCCACGTATCCGGCCCCGGCGGTCTGACCCCGGCCGGCTCCCCGCCGGCCGCCCACCACCGTACGCACCCCCGTGATGCCGTCGACCGACACCGGTCGACGGCATCGCTGTGCCGCGGCGCGGCCGGTGGCCGAAAGGCGTGAACAACGCCTCCGTCGCCTGGAAGACCGGCCTGTGGTACTGGAACACCCAGTCGGGACCCGGCACCATGACCCCGCACAACGCCATGGTCGGCGGCGCCGGCTTCGGCCAGACCATCCGCTCCATCAACGGCTCCCTCGAATGCGACGGCCGCAACCCCGCCCAGGTACAAAGCCGCGTCGACGCCTACCAGCGCTTCACCCAGATCCTCGGCGTCACACCCGGCGCCAACCTCTACTGCTGAGCCGCCGCTCCCCCACCCGCAGGAAACGTCAGCTGTGCTCTGGGCCCTCGACGAGACGGGCGAGCTTGTCGAGGGCCATCCGGGTGCCGAGTTCGTTGTCCTCGCGGGGGACGACGTCCGGGACGCCCTCGTGACACATGACGACCTCGGTGCCGCCGTCCTCCTCGGTGAGCGAGGTCGTCAGCGTCATCGCACCGCGCAGCGCCTCCTCGTCCGTCTCGAACTCGACGCTCTCCACGACCAGTTCGTCCGGCACGAGCCGGGTGAAGCGACCGTGATACGTGTCCGTGCGCGGGCCGGACTTTCCCGGGCCGTGCGGGTCGTCGTAGGTGAGGGACACCCGGAACGCGCCGTCCTCGCGGGCGTCGAAGCAGTGCACGACGGCGGTCATGCCGTCGGGCACCCGCCACACGGCCACCGCGGCCGGATCGAGCAGTGCCCGGAAGACGGCGGCACGGGGCGCCCGCACGCGCCGGGAGACTCGGGTGGCATACATGCCGTCACCGTACTGCGCCCCACCGACAACCGCGGCCCGGCGCACGTCCGGGCCGCGGGGCCGTGTCCCGGGCGTCACACGAGGTGGGCGAAGACCACCAGGTTCTCCTTGTAGTCCCCGGCCGCGTGGTCGTAGTCCCCGGCGCAGGTGATCAGGCGCGCCTCGGCGCGGGCTGTGTCGGCGTAGACGCGGCGGTTCGGGAAGGCGTCCTTCTCGAACGTCTCGGCGCTGTCGACGACGAAGACGGCGTCCTTCCCGTCGGCGCGCCGCACCGTGAACCGGTCCCCGGTGGCCAGTTCCTCCAGTCCGGCGAAGACGGCCGCGGACGTCTTGGTGTCCACGTGTCCCGCGATGATCGCGGTGCCGGTCTCTCCGGGGGCGGCGCCCTTGGCGTACCAGCCGACGAGGTTCACGTCGTCGGCGGGCGGCGGCTGCAACTGCCCCTCCGCGTTCAGGGAGAGATCGGTGAACGGGGCGTCGACATCGATCTTCGGGATGAGCAGCCGCGTCGGCCGGGCGCGGGGCAGGTGTTTTCCGGTCGGCCGGGACAGGGACGTGGCGCCCTGGGCCTGCGCCGGTTCGGCGCTGTGATGTGTCTTCCCACCGATCAGGCCGGCGAACAGGAGGACGATCGCGACACCCCACACCACCAGGTGCCCGGAGGAGTGCGATCCCTGCTCGGCGGGGGTCGGGGACGAGTCGGGAGCTGCCATCGGACACCACCTCACTAGGGCACGGCAGCGCAGCGGTCACGACGTGCGGGCTGTCGGCCGCCGGCACGAGCGCTCGGCGGCCGCGGCCCGTGGGTCGCCATTGCGGGTCAGAACAACGACCCGTCGGCGTGCTTGCGGCGCAGCGCGTAGACGCCGGTGCCGAGGAAGGCCACGACGGCCAGGCCGCCGGCGGTGACACCCGAGGTGGCCAGTGCGCCGCCACCGGTGTGCATGCCGCCGTTGGGCCGGTCCTCCCGGTCGCCCCCGCTCCACGAGTCCTTGTTGCGTTCGCCGTCCGCGCCCTTCTCGCTGCCGTTGCCCTTGCCGGAGTTGTCCCGGTACGTCTCGGGGTCGAACCTGCTGTTGCCGCCGCTGTCCGTGTTCCAGCTGTCGTTCACGGCCGTGCCGAGCGCGCCACCACCGGTGTGCACACCGCCACGCGGCTCACCGCCCCGGTCGCCGTGAGCCTTCGCCGCCGCGAGGGCGCCGCCGCCGGTGTGCACACCGCCACGCGGCTCTTCGCGCCGGTTCTCACCCCGGTTCTCGCCTCTGTTCTCACCCCTCTCCTCGCCCTGGTCCTCGCCACCACGGGCCGGCAGCAGGCTGAGCGCGCCACCACCGGTGTGCACACCGCCACGCGGCTCTTCGCGCCGGTTCTCACCCCGGTTCTCGCCTCTGTTCTCACCCCTCTCCTCGCCCTGGTCCTCGTCACCACGGCTCAGCAGCCCGGTGAGCGCGCCACCACCGGTGTGCACTCCACCACGCGGCTCACCGCCCCTGTCCTCACCCCTGTTCTCGCCCCTGTTCTCGCCCCTGTTCTCGCCCTTGTTCTCACCCCGGTCCTCGTCACCACGAGCCGGCAGCGCGGTGAGCGCACCGCCGCCCGTGTGCACGCCACCGCGCGGCCGGTCCTCCCGGCCGTCACCGCGTGCGTCCACCGAGGTGAGCGCGCCGCCGCCGGTGTGCAGTCCGCCCCGCGGCTCACCGCCTCGGTCCTCGTCGCCGCGACCCGTCAGCGCGGTGAGGGCGCCACCGCCCGTGTGCAATCCGCCACGCGGTTCGTCGCGCCTGCTGTCGTTGCCTTTCTCCTTGTTGTACGAAGAATCACCACGGCCTCCTTCGTCGCTGCCCGAGGCAAGGGCGACGGGGGCGGTGATCGCGATGGCGGCCGAGGCGACCGCCGTGGCCAAGATCATGCGAGCAGAATGCATCAGGGAATCCTTCCGCCGTGGCACGGGCAGCCGATACCGCATCAGCTGGGATCACCCGGGCTCCGACATGAACCACCGTCAAGCACACACTCCGCTCGCACCATCCGGGCCGCCCAGCCGGGTTACCGTCGCACTCCACCCGGCCCACTGCGCCCCGGTCCGGGGCACAGTGCCGGTATGACCCCACAGGACACGAACCCTCTGGCCCGGGGCCGGGTCGCGACCCGGCTCCCCGCACAGGACCTGGAGCGCGCGCGGCGCTTCTACTCCGAAAAGCTCGGCCTGGAACCGGTCGACGAACGGCCCGGCGGCCTGCTCTACCGGTGCGCGGCCGGGGAATTCCAGCTCTTCCGGTCGGCCGGCGCCTCGCCCGGAACATTCACCCAGATGTCGTGGCAGGTCGACGACATCGAGACGGTCGTATCGGAACTGCGGCGACGCGGAGTGGTGTTCGAGGAGTTCGAGTTGGCCGCTGAGTACGGCGGCGGCCGGACGCGGGACGGGATCGCCGAGGTCCGGGGGCACTACCGGAGCACGGGCGCGCGGGGCGACCGCGGGGCCTGGTTCCGCGACAGCGAGGGGAACATGCTGAGCATCGGCCAACCGGTCTACTGACCCGCTCGTGACGCGCGGCGCGGCCCGACCGGTTCCGCTGGTGACGCGCGGCGGCGCGACCGGTTCCGCTCAGTCCGCGAGCCCCGCGGCGACGGTCGCGCCCAGCTCCCAGCACGCCTCGATGTCACCCTTGGCGGGCTCGCCCGTCACCGTCACGGGCTCGGCGGCGCGGCGCCAGCCGAGACCGGTGGTGATCGACTCCATCCCGCGCACCGCCCCGGTGACGTCGTTCCCGCCGTGCACGTAGTAGCCGAAGGGCCGGCCGCGGGTCTCGTCAAGACAGGGGTAGTAGACCTGGTCGAAGAAGTGCTTGAGCGCGCCGGACAGATAGCCGAGGTTCGCCGGGGTGCCGAGCAGATAGCCGTCCGCGGCCAGGACATCGCCGGCGGTCGCGGACAGCGCGGCCCGCCGCAGCACCCGTACGCCCTCGATCTCGGGTGTCGTGGCGCCCGCCACGACGGCCTCGAACATCGCCTGGCAGTGCGGCGACGGGGTGTGATGCACGATCAGCAAGGTAGCCACACCCCGCACCCTGCCGTGGCGGGACTCCCGCGCGCAAAACGGCGCCCGGCGCGGCGCTCGACGCGCCGGCCGGGCGCCGGATCCGGGAGGGCACGGCCGGGGCCGGACGCGTGTGTCAGGCGCGGTGCCCCGTCCGGCGCAGGACCACGAAGCCCGCGATCACGAGTGCCGCGCCGAGCGCGCCCGGCCACAGCTGCGCGCCGGTGTGCGCGAGGCCGCCCTGGGCCGTCTGCGGCGCCGGCCGCCCGGCCGCGGTGGGATCGCCTGCCTGTGCGGCGTCCGGCGTGCCGGCCGGTGCGGGCGCCGTCGTCCCGGTGCCGTCGCCGGTGCCCGCGCCGCCCGGTCGGGCGGCCGGGTCGGTGCGTCCGGGCGAGGCCGTCGCGTAGACCCGGGGTGCGGTGGTGCCGGAAACGGTGGGCGCTCCGGTGTCGGCCGGTTCGGTGGCCGGCGCGTCGGCCGGGGGTGCGGTGGGCGGTTCGTCGGTGCTCCGGCCGGGTTCCGGGTCGGTGCCGGTGCCGTCGGTGGGGGCGGCGCTCGACGCGGGCGGCTCGCCGGGCCCGGGCTCTTCGCTCGGCGCGGGGGCGGCGCCGGCGCCGCAGGTCCTGCCGCTGTTGATGCAGTCCGTCATCTCCCGCATCAGGGCCTCGTCGAAGACGTTGATGAAGTCGCCGTGGTCCGTGACGGGCTTGTGCAGCTGCTCGGGGAAGGAGTCCACGGCGAACAGCGGGACCGTGCGCCCGCCGTCGGTCAGGCTCGGCGCGTCGACGTCGTAGACGATGCGCTGCACCAGCTGCGGGATCGCCCGGAACCCCGCGGGGCAGCCGCCGTCGGCGGTGGTGAAGGCCACGTGCGTGCGGTGGTTGGCGCTGTCGGTGTTGCGGCCGTCCCAGCAGCTCTGGAACGCGAAGGTGCGCACGACGTCGCTGCCGGCCGGGCACAGCGGGTACTTGTCCTTCAACTGCCGGTCCTCGAACCCGGTGCAGCTCCAGGAGGCGTTGGCGTTCGCGGGGCCGTTGACGAACGCCTTCGCGTCTCCGGTGATGATCCGCAGCAGCCGCGGCATGGCCGTGACCTTCTCGCGCGGGTTGCCCCCGTAGGTGAGGGTGACCTGCTTGGGGGTGACGATCTGGCCGGCGTTGCCCTCGGTGCCGCCGCCGGGCGCGTCGGCGTCCCGCTCCCGGGTGCCGTTCTGCAGGCGCAGCACCGGCCAGTAGTACGAGGACTTGTCGCCCTTGTCCACACAGCTGGTGTCCGCGCCCGCCAGGTCGTCGTCGCCGGCGAAGGCGTTGTTGGCCTGGTTGCCGATGTAGTCGTGGAAGTGGTGGGCGCCGTTGGAGACACCCGGGGCCACGATCACGTTGTCGGAGTTGAACAGGCCGTTCGCGTTGACGCCGCAGTCGCTGGTGAAGCTGCCCCGGGAGGCGTCGGCGGCCGGTGGCGGGCTCTGCGGGCCGGGCTGGACCGTGGTGATGTCCTGGTAGTCCGAGGCGACCGGGCCGTTGCCCCCTTGTCCGCTGCCCTGGCCCGGCGCACCGCCGGCCTGGTCCTGACCGCCGCCGTCCTGCTGCTGCGCGGCCCCGTCCTGCTGCTGTGCGGCGCCGCTCTCGTCCCGGCCGCCGTCCGTGCCGTCGCCGGACCGGTCATCGGCCGGGCGCAGGGTGCACTCGGCCAGTTCGTCCAGGCCCTGCGGGCCCTTGCCCGCCCGGTCGATCGCGTCGGCGATCCGGCCGATGGCCGCCGCCCGCTTCTCCTTGAGCGGGTCCATGATGGCGCCGCCGGTGAACCCGGGGTCCTGGCGCCGCTCCTGCGGCGCCTCCTGGAGTTGCCGGTAGGCGGCCGCGATCTGCTCGTCCAGCAGGGCCAGTTCGCGGTCGACCTCGCCCCTGGCGGCGTCCGGCACGCTGGTCAGGCGCGTGCCGACGTCGGGGCAGTCGATCGTGGCCGCGCCCGCGGCCGACAACGTGCCGCTGCCGCTCGTTTCCCGACCGCCGCCTTCGGTGGCCGACGCGTACACGTTCGCCGCTATCAGCCCACCTCCGCCCAGCATCAGTGCGACCGCTGCGAAGGTCGCGCGCCGTGCGCCCGTCGGCCGTCTGCGCGTAGTGCGTCCCACGGAAAGTACCCCTGCGTCTCAGGTCGTCTCGGCATGGAAATCCCCCGGCCCCATACGGCTGCGGGCCCCCATGTGTTCAACCGCCCCACAGATTCACGGACACCTCATGGAGAACGCAATGCGGAGGCACCACCGGCAGCCTCGACACCGGTCACCGAATGTGCGCGGGTCATTTCTCAAAGCGACGCATTCGCCAAGTTCCAGGTTCATATTCCGTGAGAAAATGGTGTGAAAACGTCGCTTTTCACGGGTCGGCGTCCGACGGGACGGCAGGGGCATGAACGACACGGATGACATCGACTACGCGGCCGTGTTCCAGGCATGGCCCGGCATGGTCGCCCTGCTGACGCCCGACCTCGTGTACACGGACGCCAGCGAGGAGTTCCTGCGCGCCTCCGGCCGCAAGCGGGAGGACGTGGTGGGACGGCACCTGTCGGAGGTCTTCCCGGACAACCCGGCCGAGCCCGCCGCGACCGGCATGCGCAGCCTGGAGGCGTCCCTGCTGCGGGTGCTGGCCACCGGTGAGCGGGACGCGATGGCCCCGCAACGCTACGACCTCCAGCACCCCGACCGGCCCGGCCACTGGGACAGGCGGTACTGGAGCCCGGTCAACGCTCCGGTGCTGGACCGGGACGGCAGGGTCGCCCTGCTGGTGCACCGGATCGAGGAGGCCACCGAACTCGTCCGGGTGCGGCGCGAGGCCGGCGCCGGCCGGGGCGAGGCACTGGAGTCCGAGCTGTACCGGCGCGCCTGCACGCTCCAGGACGTCAACGAGCGGCTGCGTCAGGCGCATGCGCGCGAGCGCGAGGTGGCGCTCGCGCTGCAGAAGGCGATGCTGCCCGCGCCGCGGCAACTCGGCGGCCACCGGGCCGCCGTGCGCTACCGGCCCGCCGTCGGCGCGCTGAACGTGTGCGGGGACTGGTACGACCTCGTCGACCTGGTCGACGGCGACCGCATCGCCGTGTCGGTCGGCGACGTGGTCGGGCACGGCCTGGAAGCGGCCGGTGTCATGGGGCAGTTGCGCAGCGCCCTGAGCGCCGCCTCACGCGTCGCCGCGGGCCCCGCCCAGGCCCTGGACGTCCTGGGGCGCTACGCCCATGTGGTCGACGGCGCCGAATCGGCCACGGCGGTGACGACGTTCATCGACTTCGACGCGCACACCATCGCCTACAGCAGCGCGGGCCACCCGCCGCCGGCGCTCGTCCACGCCGACGGCCGTGTGGATTTCCTCGACCGGGCGACCGATCCCCCGCTCGACGCCCGGCCCGATCCCCGGCCGCGCCGGCAGGCCCTGACCACGTTCGGCCTCGGTGCGTCGCTGGTCCTGTACACCGACGGGCTGATCGAGCGGCGGCGCGAGGACATCGACGCCGGTCTTGCCCGCCTCGCCGACTCCCTCGGCCGCCACCGCACCGCCGAACCGGAAGCGCTCGCCGACGCCGTACTGCGGGAGTTGCTGCCGCCCGAGGGCGCCACCGACGACACCGCGCTCATCGTCGTCAGGCTGTGACGGCCGGGCTGCCGGACGGATCACACACCGGCGTATCGGGCATTCCCCGCTCCAACCTTCACACGGGGCACACAAGTTGGCTAGGTTGACGCCCAGGCCGCCCGGTGCACCCGGCGAACCCCGTCGGGCCGCGTGGCCTGCGCCGAGTCCGGTGGCCGCCGAGCCGGCCGGAGCCGGGGCCCCGACCGACGACGGGGTGAACCGGCCCGACCGCCCCGCGCGGGCAGGGGCCGTGGGGCACGCCTTCCGGAGCCGTACGCCCGCACCCGACGGCCGACCCGGCAGGCGGAGCACGGAAGGAGTGCGTCGCCCATGGCGCCGGAGAGCCGCGACGAGGTCCGGCAACGGATCGACAGCCTGTACGACCAGGCCGAGAACGCCACCGGGAACTACAACGCGACGCGTGCGATGACCGCCAGAACACGGACCCGCGGCGTCCCGCTGCGCAAGCGGCCGGGCGGGCGCGGCGATCCCGCCCTCGACGAGGTGGCCCGGCAGTGGTTCGACGTGGCGCGCGCGAAGCTCGGCCCGACCGTTCCGGCCGTGCTCCCGGCCGACCGGATGCCCGAGCGGCCGGCCGCGAACCGCCCCGGCCCGACCCCGCGGGAGGCCGCGGGCCGTTCCGTGCCCGAACTGCCCCCGGGGCCGGCCGGCCGCGCCGTCGCGGAACTGACCGGCGGCCCGATCCCGGCGCTGCCGGCCGGCCCGGCACCGGCCCTGCCCGGCGCCCCGGCACCCGAGCCCACCGGCCGCCCGCTCCCGGAGCCTGCGGCTCGCTCCGCGCTGGAGCCGGCCGCGGGGCCGGTCGCCGTGCCCGCCGTGCCCGGACAGCGGCGCGAACCCGAGCCGCCGAACGCGCCGGCGCCGGCGCCGGTTGCGCCCGCCACCGGGCCGCGCAGGCGCTCACCGGCCGCCGCCAAGGAGAGCAACCGCCGCAAGCTCGCCGCGGCACGCGAGCTGCTGACCCGGCACGCCGCGCGGCCACCGGAGGCGGTGGCGACGGCGTTCGAGCCGCAGTCGGAAGCCGCGGCGGCTGCGTTCGAGCCCCGACCGGAACCGATGGCGACCGCGTTCGCCCCCCAGCCGGAACCGGTGCCGACGGCATTCGAGCCGCGGCCGGAACCAGTGGCGACGACGTTCGCCCCCCAGCCAGAACCGGCGGCGACAGCGTTCGCCCCGCAGCCGGAAACAGTGGCGACGGCATTCGAGCCCCGACCGGAACCAGGGGCGACGACGTTCGCCCCCCAGCCAGAACCAGTGACGACCGCGTTCACCCCCCAGCCAGAACCGGTGACGTCGGCATTCGAGCCCCGGCCGGAACCAGGGGCGACGACGTTCGGCCCCCAGCCGG
>NZ_JBIWKB010000026.1:72564-121807 GCF_044765425.1 Streptomyces sp. NPDC102462
CCGGAAACAGTGACGACAGCGTTCGCCCCCCAGCCGGAACCGGTGACGACGGCATTCGAACCGCGGCCGGAACCAGTGACGACGACGTTCGCCCCCCAGCCGGAAACAGTGACGACAGCGTTCGCCCCCCAGCCGGAACCGGTGACGACGGCATTCGAACCGCGGCCGGAACCAGTGACGACGACGTTCGCCCCCCCAGCCGGAACCAGTGGCGGTTGCGGGGTTCGTGCCGCGGCCGGAAGCGGCGGCGGTGGCGGCGATCGGCGCCCAGCCGGGAGCCATGACGGCTGCGTTCGCACCGCGACCGGAAGGCATGGCGGTGGCGGCGTTCGCGCCCCGGCCTGAAGCGGCCGTGCCCGCGGGGTGTCCCGGCATCGGCTCCCCCGTCGGCACGAAGTCCTTCGCCGCCGGCACTCCGGCGGGCACGGATTCCCTCGCTCCCGCGGCGGCCGGTGGCCGGGCCGCGCAGGCCGTGGCCTTCGCCCGGGCGCAGATCGGACGTCCGTGTGTCTGGGGCGCCACCGGGCCCGACTCGTACGACTACGCCGGCCTCACCCAGGCCGCGTGGAAGGCCGCCGGGGTGTCCCTGCCGCGTTCGGCGCAGGAGCAGGCCCTCGCGGGCACCCCGGTCGCGCTCACCGGCATCCGCGGCGGCGACCTCGTCTTCTTCTTCGACAACGACAGCCACGTCGGCATCTACGTCGGCGACGGCATGATGGTGCACGCACCGGGGCCGGGCTCGGCCGTCCGCGAGGAGTCCGTCTACGGCGCCGGCGAGTCGGCGATCCACCGGGTGGTACGGCCGGCATGATCCCCCTGAGCAGCCGCTCCCGGGCCCCGCACGGCGGGGCATAAGGCCGGTTTATGAGGTCATAGGGCGGACCCGCGTACTAACTTAGGTCTGCCTTAGTTTAGGCTTCCCGTTCGAGTCGCCCATTGTCGCTCGAAGGGAACCTGATCATGCCGCGCCCCCTGCGGGTAGCCATCGTCGGAGCCGGCCCCGCCGGGATCTACGCCGCCGACGCCCTGCTCAAATCCGAGGTGGCGGCCGAACCCGGCGTCTCCGTCGACCTGTTCGAACGGATGCCCGCACCCTTCGGCCTGATCCGGTACGGCGTCGCTCCCGACCATCCCCGCATCAAGGGCATCGTCACGGCCCTGCACCAGGTGCTCGACAAGCCGCAGATCCGGCTGTTCGGGAACGTCGACTACCCGCGCGACGTGAGCCTCGACGACCTGCGCGCGTTCTACGACGCCGTGATCTTCTCGACCGGCGCGATGGCCGACCGCGATCTGCGTATCCCGGGCATCGACCTGGCCGGCTCGTACGGGGCCGCCGACTTCGTCTCCTGGTACGACGGCCACCCGGACGTGCCGCGCACCTGGCCCCTGGAGGCCGAGAAGGTGGCCGTGCTCGGCGTCGGCAACGTCGCGCTCGACGTGGCCCGCGTCCTCGCCAAGACGGCGGACGAACTGCTGCCGACGGAGATCCCGCCGAACGTGTACGACGGTCTGAAGGCCAACAGGGCCCGGGAGATCCACGTCTTCGGGCGCCGTGGCCCGGCCCAGGCGAAGTTCAGCCCGATGGAGCTGCGCGAGCTGGACCACTCCCCGAACATCGAGGTCATCGTCGACCCCGAGGACATCGACTACGACGCGGGCTCGATCGAGACCCGGCGCGGCAACAAGCAGGCCGACATGGTCGCCAAGACGCTGGAGAACTGGGCGATCCGCGACGTCGGCGACCGGCCGCACAAGCTGTTCCTGCACTTCTTCGAGTCGCCCGCGGAAATCCTCGGCGCGGACGGCAAGGTCGTCGGCCTGCGCACCGAGCGCACCGCCCTCGACGGCACCGGCAACGTCAAGGGCACCGGAACCTTCAAGGACTGGGACGTCACCGCGGTCTACCGGGCCGTCGGCTATCTGTCCGAGAAGCTGCCCAAGCTGCCGTGGGACCTGGATTCGGGCACCGTCCCGGACGAGGGCGGCCGGGTCATCGAGGAGAGCGGTGCGCACCTGCAGTCCACGTATGTCACCGGCTGGATCCGGCGCGGTCCGGTCGGTCTGATCGGCCACACCAAGGGCGACGCGAACGAGACGGTCTCCAACCTCCTGGACGATCACGCGAACGGCCGTCTGCACACGCCGGAGTCGCCTGCGCCGCAGGCCGTGGACGCGTTCCTCGCCGACCGGAACATCCGTTTCACCACCTGGGACGGCTGGTACCGCCTGGACGCCGCCGAAAAGGCGCGGGGCGAGAGCGAGGGCCGCGAGCGCGTGAAGATCGTCGAGCGCGAGGACATGCTCCGCGAGAGCGGGGCGTAAGGCGACGAAAGGCGATGAACACGGTCGTGGGCCCGGCGCGCGGTGACAGCGCGCCGGGCCCATGGGCGCGCGCCGCGGTCCGGTGGGGCGCCACCCTTGGGTCGCGCCGTTCCCGGGTGGCCGCTTCCGGGACCGGATCGTCCGGGAGCGGCAGCCGGGAGCGGTCGGCCCCGCCGTACAGGTCGCGGCCGTCGAGCCAGTACAGGGTCGGGTCCTCGGCCGCTCGCGGGGTCACGAGCCGGGCCGGCTCGTCGCGGGCGACCTTCTGGGCCGGCCTGCCGCCGGCCCGCTCCGCCGGATCGCCCGCGGCCCGGAACCACGGCTTGACCTCGCGCAGCGAGAACGGGGTCCGCCCCTGAGCGGATGGGCGGGCGGGCCCCGTTCGGCGCCCCATTGTCGTGGCCCGCGCCGGCTCAGCGGCATGAGTGAACCGGGGCCGTGAGCGGTGCGCCGCGCACACCCCGGGTGCGCCGGGCACACCCAGGTGCGCCGTGGACACCGCATGTGCGCCGGGCACTCCGAGGTGCGCCGGGGTGCTCGCACGTGCGCGCGGGCCGGGGCGGAACCGGCGCCGCGCGGCCCGCAGGCCCGACCCGGCCGCCGGGCCGCGTTCCCCAGCGGTGATACTGGAAGGCGCACGCCGCCTCCACCGCAGATGGGCCCATGTCGAACTCCGCCAGTGACCGCTCCCCGATCCCCGGCACGGTGTGGCAGGCCCGCGGCCGCCATGCCGGCACCTCCTCGGAGGACGTCCTGCGCCGCACCCTGCGTCGGCACAAGGACGGCAGGATTCTCGACGACTTCGCCGAACCCCCCGTGCCGCAGGACACCGCAGGGCGGGTCTTCGAAGCACGCTGGCGGGTCGACGGCGCGGTGCCGGTGCGGGCCCGGCTGACGCTCCCGCCGCCGCGGGACCGGGCGGACGGGCGCGCGTGGCTGCTCGTCGCGGAGGCGGAACGGCCGTGGGAGGACAACTGGCCGTCGCCCGCGACCATGTTCTGGCCCGACGAGGACGACGTCCCCTGGGACCACCACCATGCCGTCGCCGGGCTGCGCCTGCGCGACATCAACCCGCTCCCCGAGGACGACAAGGCCATGCGGCGGGTCTTCCGCGACGCCGCCCGCGGGTCCTGGTCCGTCCACCTGGTCGTGCACGAGGCCATGACCCCGGACGAGCGGGGCAGGCTGCCGCTGGCCCGGCTGCTGCCGCCGGGGCTGCGCCACCGCGTCCTGGAGCACCGGGCGGCGCCGCACCAACTGCGCGCCGTCAACTGGGCGCTGCGCGACCAGGGCGTGGAGGTGCCACGCGGCGGGGCCGTCCTGCTGCCGCCGCAGCCGGCCCCGGACGGGTACGACGCCACGGAGTACGCCGTGCGCAGCGTCTTCCTCGACGGCTCGGAACCCGCCGAACTCCTCGATGCGCTGCGGCGTTTCACGGCCCTGCCGAAGCCCGCGCCCGAGGGCGCCGCGGAGGCGCTGGCCGACCTGCGCGACAACTGGACGCTGCTCACCCTGGAGGAGGAACTGGCCCGTGAGCGCGGGCTGGTGGCGATGTACGCCGAGGCGCTGGAGGCGATGACCAGGTCCCGGGACCTGTACCGGGAGGCGGCGGAGAAGGCCCATGAGGCACTGGCCGCCTACCGCGACGCGCCCGCCCCGCCCGCCGAGCGGCCCGCGCCGCCCGCAGCGTCCGCGGCGTCGCCGATGCGGCAGTTCACACGGACGTTCGCCCGGCTGACGGGCGGCGCCAAGGGGTCGCGTACCCGGGGCGGGGACGACTCCGACGGGGTGAAGGGCCCCTCCTGATCCGGGGCGAAGCGGTACGGCGGCGCCGGAGGGGGAAGGCGAAGGAGTGGCCGGGCAAGGGCAGATGACGGACAGGAGCCTTCATGGACACGACGACGACCGTGCTTCTGGTCGCCGCGGTGCTCGCGGCCGCCGTCCTCGGTGTGGCCCTCGTCCTGCTGGTCCGGCTGGTCCGCGCCCGGCAGACGCTGCGGCGGGCCGGGCTGCCCACGGGGCCGCGCTGGATCTTCTGGGGCGCCGTCCTCTACCTGGTGCTGCCGGCCGACCTGCTGCCCGACCCGGTGTACCTCGACGACATCGGCGTGCTGCTGCTCGCGCTGCGCAGTCTGCGCGGCGGCCCGACCCTGCCGCCGGACGGCACGAAGCCCTGATTCCCTGCCCGCCCCGCCGAAGACGGCCGGCGTCGGCCCGTGCCCACCCTGCCGCCCCACCGGGTCGCCTCAGAGGGGCGGCGGGTCCCGGCCTCCCCTGGTCGCGCCGGGCCTGTCGGGCCGCCGGTGCCCTGCCGCGAACCGCCCACCGGCGCCCCACGGGGTCCCTTCCCGGGCGGATCTTCCCGGTTGCCCCGGCCGTGGGTGCGGCCGGGGTGACGTCACTCACACGGCGGGCTTGAGCGGGACGGAGAGCAAGCCAACGGGCGGCGCGCACGGCAGGAACGGCCCGCACGCCGGCGCCGGCGCCGACCGCCCCGCGCGCGCCGGAGCACGGCGCGCCCGCCCTTCCGCGGGCGCTCCGCCCGGCCGGGCATCACAGGGTGGTCACCGTGTGTGAGCCCGAGTGTGCCGGATCGCCGGGCGTCGGCACGTGTGACGCCTCTCGCCTCACAGGGCCGGGCAGTGTAGACATGGCACATGGACCGCCCGCCCGGCCAGTCCCGTACTCGGCCGCCCCGTCCGCCCGGGGAGACCCACGCACCCCCGGCGGCGGGGGTGCAGGCCGTGGCCGGTCCGCGACGCACCGGCCGCGGGCGGCTGCGGTCGGCGCTGGGCGGGCGCAGCGTCGCCGCGCAGGTCTTCGTTTTCCAGGTGGTGATCGTGCTGCTGCTGGTCGTGTCGGCCGTGGTGGCACAGGTGCTCCAGGTGCGGCACGACAGCACCGTGGAGGCCCGCAGCCGCTCACTCTCCGTCGCCGAGACGTTCGCCAACGCGCCGGGCACGGTCGAAGGGCTGCGCAGCCCGGATCCGACCGCCGCCCTGCAGCCCAGGGCGGAGGCCGCCCGCAGGGCGACCGGCGTGGACTTCATCGTCGTGATGAACACCGACGGGGTCCGCTACACGCACCCCGAGCCGGGCCGCATCGGCAAGAAGTTCGTCGGGAACATCGGCCCGGCGCTGGCCGGAGGCACCGTCACCGAGGAGATCGAGGGAACCCTCGGCCCGCTGGTGCAGGCCGTGGTGCCCGTGAAGGCGCCCGACGGCCGTGTGGTGGGCCTGGTGTCGTCCGGCATCACCACCGCGCACGTGGGTGTCGTCGCCGACCAGCAGCTGCCGCTGCTCCTGGCCTCGGCCGCCGCCGCGCTCGCCCTGGCCACCGCGGGCACGGCGCTGGTGAGCCGCCGGCTGCTGCGGCAGACCAGGGGACTCGGCCCGCACGAGATGACACGGATGTACGAGCACCACGACGCGGTGCTGCACGCGGTCCGCGAGGGTGTGCTCATCGTCGGCGGCGACGGCCGGCTGCTGCTGGCCAACGACGAGGCGCAGCGCCTGCTCGGCCTGCCGCCGGACGCCGAGCGCCGGCACGTCCTGGACCTGGGCCTGGACGCGGACACCGCCGGTCTGATCGCCTCGGGCCGCGCCGCCACCGACGAGGTGCACCTCGTCAAGGACCGGCTGCTGGCGATCAACCAGCGGCCCACGCATCTGCGGGGCGGCCCGCCGGGCAGCGTCACCACGCTGCGCGACTCCACGGAGCTGCGCGCCCTGTCCGGCCGGGCGGAGACGGCCCGCGAACGCCTCGACATGCTGTACGACGCCGGGGTGGGTGTCGGCACCAGCCTGGACGTGACCCGCACCGCCGAGGAGCTGACGGAGGTGGCCGTCCCCCGCTTCGCCGACTTCGTCTCCGTGGACCTGTACAAAGCTGTCCTCGGCGGGGAGGAGCCGCAGCCCGGCGCCGCGCTGTGCCGCGTCGCCTGCAACGGCCTCGGCAAGGACGCCCCGCTCTACCAGGTGGGCGAGCGGATCCGTTTTGTGCCGTCCGCGCCGCAGGGCCGCAGCCTCGCGACCGGCCGTGCCGTGGTCGAACCGGTGCTGAGCGAGGCGCCCGGCTGGCACGCGCAGGACATGGAGCGGACCGCCCGGGTGATGGAGTACGGCATCCACTCGCTGGTCACGGTGCCGCTGCGGGCGGGCAGCCTGCTCCTGGGCCTGGCCAACTTCTGGCGGTCGAAGCGGCCCGAGCCGTTCGACCAGGAGGATCTGGCCCTGGCCGAGGAACTGGTCGCCCGGGCCGCGGTGTCCATCGACAACGCGCGCCGCTACACCCGCGAACACAGCATGGCGGTGACGCTCCAGCGCAGCCTGCTGCCGCGCAGCCTGCCCGAGCAGGGCGCGCTGGAGCTCGCCTACCGCTATCTGCCGGCGCAGTCCGGGGTGGGCGGTGACTGGTTCGACGTGCTGCCGCTGTCCGGTGCCCGGGTGGCGCTGGTCGTCGGCGACGTGGTCGGGCACGGGCTGCACGCCGCGGCCACGATGGGCCGGCTGCGCACGGCGGTGCACAACTTCGCCGCGCTGGATCTGCCGCCCGACGAACTCCTCGGTCTGCTGGACGAGTTGGTGGGCCGCATCGACCAGGACGAGACGCCGGCCGAACCCGGCGCGGCGGTCACCGGCGCGACCTGCCTGTACGCGATCTACGATCCGGTCTCCCGGCGCTGCACCCTCGCCCGGGCCGGCCATCCGCCGGCCGCGCTGGTCAGGCCCGACGGCACCGTCGAGTTCCCGGACGTGCCGGCCGGGCCGCCGCTCGGCCTCGGCGGTCTGCCCTTCGAGACGGCCGATCTGGACCTGCCCGAGGGCAGCCGGCTGGTGCTGTACACCGATGGGCTCGTGGAGGACCGGGCCCGGGACATCGACGTGGGTCTCGGCCTGCTGCGGACCGCGCTGGAACGGGCCGGCGACTCGCCCGAGGACACCTGCCGGGCCGTCCTCGACCGGCTGCCGGCCCGCCCGCACGACGACGTCGCCCTGATCGTCGCGCGCACCCGGGCGCTCGGCCCGGACCGGGTGGCCGACTGGCGGGTGCCGTCCGATCCGGCCGCCGTCTCGGACGTACGGGCCGCCGTGACCCGGCAGTTGGCCGCGTGGGGCATCGAGGAGATGACATTCACCACGGAGCTGATCCTCAGCGAGTTGGTCACCAACGCGATCCGCTACGGCCGCGCCCCTGTCGGTGTGCGGCTGCTCCGCGACCGGTCCCTGATCTGCGAGGTCTCCGACAGCAGCACGACCTCGCCGCACCTGCGGTACGCGGCGAGCACGGACGAGGGCGGACGCGGCCTGTTCCTCGTCGCCCGGATCGCCGACCGCTGGGGCACCCGGTACACGCCGTCCGGAAAGGTCATCTGGGCGGAGCAGTCCCTGCCCGCGGCGCCGTGAGGCTCCCGGTCAGCCGAGGGCGCGGTCCAGGTTGTACGCGGCACTGATCAGCGAGAAGTGGGTGAACGCCTGCGGGAAGTTGCCCTGCTGCTCACCGGTGCGGCCGATCTCCTCCGCGTACAGGCCCAGGTGGTTGGCGTAGGTGAGCATCTTCTCGAACGCCAGCCGGGCCTCCTCCAGCCGCCCGGCGCGCACCATCGCCTCGACGTACCAGAACGAGCAGATCGAGAAGGTGCCCTCGTCGCCGCGCAGTCCGTCGGGGCTGGCCTGCGGGTCGTAGCGGTAGACGAGCGAGTCGGAGACCAGGTCCTCGGTCAGGGCGTCCAGGGTGGACAGCCACTTCGGGTCGGTGGGCGCGATGAACTTGGCCAGCGGCATCATCAGCAGGGAGGCGTCGAGTACGTCGCCGTCCTCGTACTGGACGAAGGCATGGCGCGCCGCCGACCAGCCGTGGTCCATGATCCGCCGGTAGATCGAGTCGCGGCTCTGCCGCCAGCGCGGCAGGTCGGCGGGCAGTCCGCGCCGGTTGGCGAGGCGGATGGCGCGTTCGATGGCCACCCAGCACATCAGCCGCGAGTACAGGAAGTTCTTGCGGCCGCCCCGGGTCTCCCACACCCCCTCGTCCGGCTGGTCCCAGTTGTCGCAGACCCAGTCCACCAGATGGCACACGTCGTCCCACTGGTCGCTGGGGATGGGCTGGGCCCACTTGTCGTAGAGGTAGACCGAGTCGATGAGGGCGCCGTAGATGTCGAGCTGGAGCTGGTCGGCGGCGGCGTTGCCGACCCGGACCGGAGCGGAGCCCTGGTGGCCCTCCAGGTGCGGCAGCTCGCGTTCGGGCAGGTCGGCGCGGCCGTCGATGCCGTACATGATCTGCAGCGGCCCGGAGGCACCGCCGTCGCCGACGCTGATGTGGGTGGTCAGGAACCGCATGAACCCCTCGGCCTCGCTGCTGAAGCCCAGCCGCAGCAGCGCGTAGACGCAGAAGGCCGCGTCGCGCACCCAGACGTAGCGGTAGTCCCAGTTGCGTTCGCCGCCGACCTGCTCGGGGAGGCTGGTGGTGGGAGCGGCGACGATGGCGCCGGTCGGCGCGTAGGTGAGCAGTTTCAGGGTGAGCGCCGACCGGTGCACCATCTCGCGCCAGCGTCCGCGGTAGCGGGACTGGTGCAGCCAGCGGCGCCAGTAGGCGACCGTGGCGGCGAACTCGTGCTCGGCCTCCAGCTGGGCGCAGCCGCGGGGGGCCACGGCGTCGCCGACCCGGTCGAGGGCGAACACCGCGGTCTCGCCCTCGGCGAGCTTGAAGTCGGCCCGGACGTCCACGCCGTCGCTCTCCAGCGCCACGGTGGAGGTGAGCCACAGGGACAGCTCCGGGGACTCGAACAGGGCGCTGCCGTTCCGCATGATCACGGCGTGCGGGTCGGCGCCGTAGTTGAAGCGCGGGGCCACCCGGGCCCGGAAGGGGACGGCTCCGCGGACGCACACGACGCGGCGGATCAGGCGGTGCCGGTCGCCTTCGGCGGAGCCGGCGGGTTCCCCGGTCACCGGCATGAAGTCCTGGACCTCGCCCACGCCGTCCTCGGTGAAGAAGCGGGTGATCAGCACGTTGGTGTCGGGGAAGTAGAACTGCTTGGTCCGGGCCGGTACGGCGGCCGCCAACTCGAAGGCTCCGCCGCGCTCGGCGTCCAGGATCGCCGCGAAGACGCTGGGGGCGTCGAAGGACGGGCAGCAGTACCAGTCGATCGTGCCGTTGCTGCCGACCAGGGCCACGGTCTGCAGATCGCCGACCAGTCCGTGCTCGGCGATCGGCAGATAGCGGGGGTTGCCGGGTTCGTCCCGGCGGAACGGCGTCTCGGACATCACGGCAGCCTCCCGGCCAACGGGCGTACGGACTGCTACCAGCTTAAAAGCGAAGCGACCACACGCGCGCCGACCGGGCGGGGGCACGTCCACGGCCCACGCGCCCACGAGCACGCATACGCCGCCCGGCCGGGGGACGCGTCCCCGAGCCAGGCGGCGAGCGCGGGGCGCGGCGAGACGGAGGCGGACGATACGCGAGGCGAGCGGCGGACGGGACGGGACGTCCGCGGGCCAGGCGGGACGTCCGCGGGCCAGGCGAGGCGGGGCGTCCGCGGGCCAGGCGGCGAGCGCGGGGCGCGGCGAGACGGAGGCGGACGATACACGAGGCGAGCGGCGGACGGGACGGGACGTCCGCGGGCCAGGCGGGACGTCCGCGGGCCAGGCGAGGCGGGGCGTCCGCGGGCCAGGCGAGGCGGGGCGTCCGCGGGCCAGGCGGCGAGCGCGGGGTGGGGCGCGGCGGCACGCGGCGAGACGGGGGCGGGCGTGTTCGCGGGGCGGGCGGCGGGCGGCACGTCCGCGAGCCGGGTGGCGGGCGGGGCGGGGCTTCCGCGGGCCGGGTGGCGGGCGGGGCGGGGCTTCCGCGGGCCGGGCGGGTGGGGTGGGGATGGGCTTCCGGGATGCAGGGCGGGGCTTGGCGGTGAATTGTGAGAGAGTGCCACGGTCTCGCGGCACGGGTACCGATGCGGCCACACGGACCCGAGGAGGAGACATCATGTCGACGTCAGAACCCGAAACATCCAAGTCGTCCGGCGACCGCTGCACCCCGGACGCCCTGCTCCACTCCGCCCCCGGCTCCGGCATCGGCCCGGAGGACCTGGTCCTTGCCGCCGGCAGAGACATCACTCCGGCCACCCTCGAATGGGCCCGCCGCAAACTGGCCGCGGAGGGCCCGGCCGCCATCGAGAAACTGCTGCCGTAGCACACGGTCACCTCTTGCGCCGGCGATAAGGCGACGGTGGTCCGACCGGTCGCGCAACCGCCGAACCGCCTGGCCCACGCTCGACCGACCACCACGACCCACCGCCGGCCTCCCAGGCCCCGGACCGCCCGCGAAAACCCCGGCAGGGTCTCCGGGATCCGGCGGCCGCAGAAACACACGTCCACCACGCAACCGCGCCCACCGAACGACACGGCCCGCGGAAGCCCGGACGGCTCGGGGTCGCGGTGGACCACGGCCCGCGGCTCGCGGCTCGCCGGAAGCCCGGGCGGCTCGGGGCCCCGTGGACCTCGGGCCGCCGGCGCCGGCGCGGGGCCCGCCGCCCGCCCGCCCGCCGCCGCACACGACGACGTCCCCCACTCCGGAGACCCGCGGCATCCAGGAGTCCGCGTCGCCGCCGGCCCCTGCCGGGCGTGATCACCCCGCCCGGGGGCACGGTGCACGGTTGGGGACCCCGTTCCGGGATGACGCCGGCGGCCACGCCAGACGGCATGCCCGCGTGAGCCCGTGCTCTCGCCGGGGCGATCCGGCCCGCTGTGATTGTTTTCGGTGTGGTCTTTCGGTGGGGGCTCGGGGGTGTCAGACTCCGGTGGGTGCCCGACTTCGACTTCGACATGCTCGTCATCGGATCCGGACCCGGTGGCCAGAAGGCCGCCATCGCCGCGGCCAAGCTGGGCCGCCGGGTCGCCGTCGTCGACCGCCCCGACATGGTCGGCGGGGCCTCCATCCACACCGGCACCATTCCCTCCAAGACGCTCCGCGAGGCGGTGCTGTACCTGACCGGCCTCACCCAGCGGGATCTGTACGGGCAGAGCTACCGGCTGAAGGAGGACATCACGGTCGCGGACCTGACCGCGCGCACCGAGCACGTGGTCGGCCGCGAAGTCGACGTCATCCGCAGCCAGTTGTCCCGCAACCACGTCTCCCTGTTCGCCGGCACGGGCCGCTTCCTCGACCCGCACACCGTCGCGCTGCGCGAAGTCACCGGACACGAACGCCTGTTGAGCGCCGAGCACATCGTGATCGCCACCGGTACCCGCCCGGCCAGACCGGACAGCGTCGAGTTCGACGGACGCACGATCATGGACTCGGACAATGTGCTGTCCCTGGAACGGGTGCCGCGGTCCATGGTGATCGTCGGCGCCGGGGTCATCGGCATGGAGTACGCCAGCATGTTCGCAGCGCTGGGCAGCAAGGTGACGGTCGTCGAACGGCGCCCGGGCATGCTGGACATGTGCGACGTCGAGGTCGTCGAGTCGCTCAAGTACCATCTGCGGGACCTCGCCGTCACCTTCCGGTTCGGGGAGAGTGTCGCCGCCGTGGAACGCCATCCCCGTGGCACCCTGACGGTCCTGGAGAGCGGCAAGAAGATCCCCGCGGACACGGTGATGTACTCCGCGGGCCGGCAGGGCCTCACCGACGAACTCGACCTGGACAAGGCGGGCCTGACCGCCGACCGGCGCGGCCGGATCGCGGTGGACGAGCACTACCGCACCGCGGTGCCGCACATCTACGCCGTGGGTGACGTCATCGGCTTCCCCGCGCTCGCCGCGACCTCGATGGAGCAGGGCCGGGCGGCGGCCTACCACGCCTGCGGTGAGCCGGTCGGGCGCATGCACCGGCTGCAGCCGATCGGCATCTACACCATCCCGGAGATCAGCTTCGTCGGCCGCACCGAGGACCAACTCACCGAGGACCGGGTGCCGTTCGAGGTCGGCTTGGCCCGTTACCGGGAGCTGGCCCGGGGGCAGATCATCGGCGACTCGCACGGCATGCTCAAGCTGCTGGTCTCCGCCGAGGACCGCACGCTGCTCGGTGTGCACTGCTTCGGCACGGGCGCCACCGAGCTGATCCACATCGGGCAGTCGGTGATGGGCTGCGGCGGAACGGTCGACTATCTCGTCGACGCGGTCTTCAACTACCCGACGCTCGCCGAGTCGTACAAGGTCGCCGCCCTCGACGCCACCAACAAGCTGCGGCAGATCGACCGGCTGGCCGACTGACCGGCCGCGAAGGGCGTTCGCGCAGGCAGGAGTTGGGGGAACGGCGATCCAGGACATTACCCGCCGGTCGATCCTGATGTGCCGAGGGGCACCGCTATCATCACACGCACACTCGGTGTAACCGTACGCCGACGCAGGGCTGAACGGTGCCCACCGCCTTCTTTCCTCCCCAGGGCCCGCCCGCGACCTCGAGGCCATCCCTCTTCGGGTCCGTGACGGGTCCACACCCCCCACTTCGTACGCCCTCGGGCCGGGCCGCCCGGGCGCCGTGCACGACCGGAAAGCAGCGCCATCATGAGCAACAGCAGGGGCAGAGGGCTGCAGGCCAATGCCCTCGGTACGTTCGACACCGTCGTCATGGCCGTCGCGGGCAGCGCTCCGGCCTACTCGCTGGCCGCCACCACCGCCGTCCTGGTCGGCGCGGTGGGCCTGGCCAGCCCGGCGGCGCTGCTGTACTGCGCGATCCCGATGCTGGGCATCGCGCTGGCTTTCGCGCAGCTCGGCCGGATCGATGTGAACGCGGGCGCCAGCTACTCATGGGTGGGCCGCACGCTGCATCCGTGTCTGGGCTTCGTCAGCGGCTGGGCGCTGGTGGTCTCGGCGACCATCTTCATGGTGGCCGGATCGCTGCCCGCCGGTTCGATGACGCTCGCGCTGTTCGATGAGGGGCTGGCCGAGGACACCGCGCTCGCCACGGCGGTGGGCGCGGGCTGGTTCCTGCTCATGCTCGGCATCGTGCTGGGCGGCGCCCGGATCACCGTACGGGCGCAACTGCTGGTGTCCGGAGCCGAGTTGTGCCTGCTGACGCTGTTCGCGGTGCTGGCCGTCCTGCACACCGGCAACGCCCGCCCGTTCGACTGGTCCTGGCTGGGCTTCGGTCAGTTCGACGGGACGTCCGGGTTCGCCTCGGGCGCGCTGATCGCCGCCTTCTACTACTGGGGCTGGGACGTCGCGAGCAATCTGAGCGAGGAGACCCGCAACAGCCGTCGTACGACCGGACTGGCGGGCCTGATCGGACTGGGCGTGGTGTTCCTGCTGTTCGAGGCGTTCACGATCGCCGCGAACGTCATCCTCTCCTCGGGTCAGATCGCCCGGAACTCGGCCAATGTGCTGGCCGTGCTCGGTGAGGAGATCTGGCCCGGCTGGGGCGGCAAGCTGCTGATCGTCTCGGTGATGCTGTCCACCGTCGCCACGCTGGAGACGACGCTCATCCAGGTGACACGCTCGCTGTTCGCGATGGGCCGGGACCGCACGATGCCGTCCGTGCTGGGCCGGGTGCACCGCACCTGGAACACGCCCTGGGTGGCGATCACCGCGGTCGGCGTGGTGGCGCTGGCGATGCTCGTCGCCGCCAACGCCCTCGGTTCGGTCGGGGAGATCCTCTCCGACGCGATCTCGGCGATCGGCCTGCAGATCGCCGTGTACTACGGACTGGCCGGGCTCGCGGCGGTCGTCGCCTACCGCAAGCTGCTGTTCACCTCGCCGGCCCGGTTCGTCCTCGGCGGTCTGTGGCCGTTGTTCGGCTCGCTGTTCATGTTCTGGGTCTTCGTCGAGTCACTGGGCGAACTCAGCGGCGCCGCCGTGGCGATCGGCATCGGCGGTCTGGCCGTCGGGCTGGTGCCGATGCTCTGGTACTGGCACCGGGGCAGCGACTACTACCGGCCGGCCAGGCTGGACGCCACGCGCACCGTCGAGGCCGGGTACGTCCTCGACGACCGCGCGGTCGCGCGGTCCCGTGTCCACGAGGGCCTGCCCACCGACTTCTGAGGGGGCCGGTCCGATGGTGCGGGAACGTTTCACGCCCGACTTCGACCCCGACTGCGGGGACGCGCTGCTCACCTCCACCCGCCACGACATCGTGATCGGCCGCTGGCAGGGGCTGCGTGATCTGCTGCGGGCCACCGGCGCCGACTGGCTCTCGCGCGGGCACCGGGTGCGGCTGCTGGCACAGGCGTGCGCGGGCAGTACGACGGTGGAGACGTGGCTGGCCGCGGAGCCGCACAGCGCCGACGCGCTGGTGCTGCGCGCGGCGACCGAGACGGTACGGGCCTTCACGCTGGCCATCGCGGCGGGCCGGGGTGTGCCGATCGACCGGGAACGGATCGACACCGCCGTGCTGGCCTGCCTGCGGGCCGCCGAGGCATGGCCCGAGGACCCGACGCCGTGGGTCTCGCTGATCTCGGTGGCCCGGCTCTATCCGACGGGGGTACGACGGCGGGAACTGGCCCGCTGGTGGGACGAGTTGCACCGGCGCGACCGCTACAGCGTGGAGGGCCACCTCCAGGTGCTGCACTACTATTCGGCGCGCTGGCACGGCAGCCATGGCCTGATGTACGACTTCGCCCGGGACGCGGCGGGGGTCGCGCCGCCCGGCTGCGCGCTGCCGGTGCTGGTGCAGTACGCCCGGGTCGAGGAGTTCCGGTACGCCCTGGACGGCGCGAGTGGGGTGCACGGGGCGGTGGGCCCGGGCCAGCACTGGAGCCACGACGGCGCGGTCAGCGATGTGCGCCGCACCTGGCTGCGGTGGCTCGCGGGCCGGGGCGAGGCCGCCGTCGCCCCGGCGGAACTGCGCGACCTGAACCACCTCGCGCATGCGGCCTGCCACGCGGGTACCACGGACATCGCCTCGGCCACGCTGCGCATCATGGGCCGGCGCGCCACCCGCGTCCCGTGGTCGTACACGGGCGACCCGGAGAAGCAGCTCCTGCGCCGGCGCGGCGACCTGGGCCTGCGAGGATGACGCACGGCGCCCCAAAGGGGCGCGGGAAGCCGTGCGACAGACCGCGGGAACGCGGAACGCCCGTCGATCGTCTACAGTTTCGTAGACCGTCTACACTCATGTAGTCGAATGAAGGGGCGCGCGACGATGCTCACTGCTGCACACCTGTCGTCGCAGCTCGCTGTCAACGTGCTGGATGCCCACTCGCTGCTGGCCGCCTTCGGCGTGCTGGGCGTCGGCGTGGTGCTCTTCGCCGAGACGGGGCTGCTGATCGGTTTCTTCCTGCCCGGCGACTCGCTGCTGTTCACGGCGGGCCTGCTGTGCACCGGCACCGCCGACCGGGGGCTGCGGCTGTCCCTGGCGCCGCTGCTGGTCGCCGCCGCGGTGGGGGCGCTGGCCGGCTCGCAGTGCGGGTATCTGCTCGGCCGCAACGCGGGCCGCGCCCTGCTCGCGCGCAGCCGCTCGGCGCGGCTGCACGAGGGTGCGCGGCGCGCCGAGGAACTGCTCGACCGCTACGGGCACGCGAAGGCGATCGTCCTCGCCCGGTTCGTACCCGTGGTGCGCACGGTGCTCAATCCGATGGCCGGGGCACTCGGCGTGCCCGCCCGGACGTTCACGGTGTGGCAGGTGATCGGCGGACTGGTGTGGAGCGTCGGTCTGACCCTCGCCGGGTATGCGCTGGGCTCCTCCGTGCCGAACATCGACCGCTATCTGCTGCCGGTGATCGCGGTGATCGTGGTGGTGTCCCTGCTCCCACTCGTCGCCGAGGTGCTGCGTTCCCGCAGGGCGGCGAAGGAGGCCCGATGATCCTTGCGTTCTCGCCCGTGGCGCTCGACGGGGAGTCCTACACGGACGTCGTGGCGCTGGCGCACCGCTCACCCGGCTGGGTCGACGGCGCGGTGACGGCCTGGTCGGCCTACGGCCTGGCCCTCTTCGCGGTGCTGATGACCATCGGCTGGTGGCGCTCGCGCCGCTCGGGTGCGGGGGCTGCGATGACGGCCCTGGCCGTTCCGCTGGTGGTGCTCGCGGCGTTCGGCGTGGACACCGCTCTGAAGGCGCTGGTGCGGGAGAGCCGGCCGTGCCGGAGCCTGCGGGTCAGCACGCTGGAGGCGTGTCCGGCGCCGGGCGACTGGTCGTTCCCGAGCAATCACGCGGCGATCGCGGCCGCCGCGGCGGTGGCCCTGTGCTTCGTCTCGCGCCGGCTGGGGGCCGTCGCCGCCCTGGCCGCGGGCGCCATGGCGGTCTCCCGGGTGTGGATCGGCGTCCACTATCCGCACGACGTGCTCGCGGGCGTCGTGCTCGGCGGGCTCGTCGCGTTCGTGGCGATGACGGTGCTGCGGCGCTTGCCGAGCGGGCTCGCCCTGCGGCTGTCGGCGACCCGGTTGCGCCCGCTCCTGGTGTCATGAACCGCAAGGGCGTCGCCGGGCTCGCGGGCGGCATCGCACTCGGCGCCTGGACCGCCTTCGGGGTGCTGGCCGCGGTCGTGGCCGGCGGTCACGGCGCCCCGCTGTTCCCGGACGAGGCCCTGCTGCACTGGTCCCTCGGCCACCGTCCGGCCGTGGCGCTGGCCGTGGCCCGCGGGCTGACCGCCACCGGCACGGGGGTGCTGCCGTACGCCCTGGTGGTGGCCGCGCTGGTCGTGGGGCGCACCGCGCGGCAGCGGCTTGCCGCCGTGCTGCTGGGCGCGGCCTGCCTCGGCGCGGGACAGGCCGTGCGCTACGGCGTCATGGAACTGGTCGCACGGGCCCGCCCGCCCCGGCCCGACTGGCAGACACACGCCTCGGGCTGGGCCTTCCCCTCGGGCCACAGCACCACGGCGGCCCTCACCGCCGGGCTGGTGATCCTCGCGGTCGGTGTGCGCGCCCCGCGCGGCAGAACGCCCCTGTGCCTGGCCGTCGGCTGCTGGGGCGTGCTGGTGGGGCTGACCCGGGTCCATCTCGGCGTGCACTGGTTCACCGATGTGCTCGGCGGCTGGCTGTTCGCCGTCGGCTGGCTCGGCGTCTGCCTGTACGCGGCGGCCCGGTGGCTGCCCGCACGGCTCGTCACCGGCCCGGCGAGCACGACCGGCGCGAACGGCACGACCGGCGCGAGGAACGCGACGAACTCGATGAACGCGACGAAGGTGACGAGCGAGGAAGATGCGCCCCAAGATCCTGGTCGTCGAGGACGATCACGCCCTGCGTGACGTCCTGCGCCGCGGCCTGCGCGACGAGGACTTCGACACGGTGCCCGCCCCGGACGGGGCGACGGCCCTGCGGCTGGCGACGCCCGACGTGGCCGCCGCGGTGCTGGACGTCGCACTGCCCGACGCCGACGGCCGGGACGTGTGCCAGGCGCTGCGCGCGGGCGGGTTCCTGGCGCCGGTGATCTTCCTGACGGCGCGGCGCGGTCTGACGGACCGGCTGTCGGGGTTCTCCGCCGGCGGTGACGACTATCTCCCCAAGCCCTTCCACCTGACCGAACTCGCCGCCCGGCTGCGCGCCGCGCTCAGGCGCGCCGCGCCGCCGGCCGCGGCCCCGCCGTCCGTCGCCGCGGCCGGCGGCCTGGTCCTCGACCCCGTCCGGCACAGCGCCACCGTGGAGGGCGGCCGGATCGCCCTCACCCCGACGGAGTTCCGGCTGCTCGCGGCGCTCACCGCGGCGGGCGGGGAGATCGTGCGCCGCCGCGAACTGGTCCGGGCCGGCTGGCCGGAGGGCGCGCAGGTCAGCGACAACACCCTGGACCAGTATCTGACCCGGCTGCGGCGCAAGCTGCGCGCCGCGGGCAGCGGGATGACGGTCGGCACCGCGCGCGGCGTCGGCCACCGGCTGACATGAGGACGTCCTCGCGGTGGGCGCCGCGGACCCTGCGCGGCCGGCTGTCGCTGATCGCGCTGACGACGGCCGCGCTGCTGATGGCGGTCCTCACCGTGGCCTTCAACACCGTGGCCGGGCAGCGCCTCCAGCGCGAGGCGGACGACGAACTGCGCACCCGGGCGGCGGCCGTCGCCACCACCGTCGACACCCGCGGCGGTTCGGTACGGGTCCTGGAGAGCGCGGACGACACCCTCCTGGACACGAACGTGTGGATCTACGCAGGCCCCCGGCTGCTGGAACGCCCGCCGTCCACGGCCCGTGCCGACGCCCTCACCGGGGCGGTCGACGCACTCGTCCGCGCGGGCCGGGGCTGCGGCACCGTCGAGGGCCGCGATCCGGTCCGGCTGTGCGCCGAGCCGGTCTCCGGTGGCGCTGCGGGCGCCGCCACCGTCGTCACGGCCCTGGACCTGTCGCCGTACCGCAACTCGGCGAAGACGCTGCTGCTGGGCTCGTTCGCCCTCGACGTCGCGATGCTCGCCTGCACCTACGGGCTGACCCGGCTCGCGGTCGGCCGGGCACTGCGGCCCGTGCGCACCATGACGGACCAGGCCGCCCAGTGGAGCGCCACGGCCTCCGACGAGCGTTTCGGCTCGGCCGGGCGCCCGGCCGAACTCGCCGGTCTCGGCGCCTCGTTGGACGCCCTGCTCGACCGCATCCGGGCGGTGCTGCGGCACGAGCGGCAACTCACCGCGGAACTGTCGCACGAACTGCGCACGCCGCTCAGCCGGATCGTCGCCGAACTCGACTGGTGGCACGCCCGCCCGCGGTCGGGCGCCGAGACCCGGGCCACCCACGAAGTGATCGCCGAGGCGGCCCGGTCGATGGGCACCATCTACGACACCCTGCTGGACGAGGCCCGCGACGGCCTCGGACCGGCCCCCGGCACGAGTGACGTGCTGCCCGCGCTGCGTCGTCTCGTCGCCGCCGTGGAGGCACCCGACGCGGTGCGCATCGCGGTGACCGGGCCGGAGCCGCTGCGTGCCGGGGTGCGGGCCGCACTCCTGGAGCGGATCGTCGGCCCGCTCGTCGCGAACGCGCTGCGCTACGCCCGTACGGAGGTCACGATCGCCGCCCGCGCGACGGCGGACGGCGTACGCGTCGATGTCACGGACGACGGTCCTGGCGTACCGGAGTGGTTCGCGGGCCGGCTCTTCCAGCCGGGCCGGCGGGCCGACCCCGGTGACGGGCACGGCGGGGCGGGCCTGGGGCTGCCGCTGGCGCGACGCCTGGCCCGCTCCGCCGGCGGTGAGGTCTCCTACGAGCCCGGGAGCGTCACGGGGGCGCGCTTCCGGGTGACGCTGCCCGCCGGGTAGGGACCCGCTCCGGGCGCCGCCGCCCGCCGGGCGGGCACCTCACTCACCCGGATGCGGGGACGGCCCGCTCCTCGGTGACGTCCTTGCGGGTCACGGTGAGATAGGTGACCAGGCCGAGGATGACCGCGAGGAAGAGCCCGCTGGTCACCACGGTGCCCAGCCCCAGGCCGCCGTCGCCGCCCGGCTGCGAGAGGTAGTCGCCGACCGAGGCGCCGAGCGGGCGGGTGAGGACGTAGGCGATCCAGAAGCCCAGCACGGCGTCGAGGCCGAGCGCGAAGTGGGCGACGCCGACCGCCGCGATGGCGAGGGCGAACAGCACGGCGGACAGCCAGTAGCCGAGGGCCATGCGCTCGGCGACCAGGTCGCCGGCCGCCGTGCCGAGGGCGAAGGTGAACAGCACGGCCAGCCAGTAGAAGGTCTCGCGGGCGCCGGTGTCGATGCTGTGGATCGACAGCGTCCGCTCGCGGCGGTACCAGACGCCGAAGACGACGGCGAGGGCGAGAGCGAACACCGTGGTGCTGGCCTCCAGCGGCACGCCCATGTTGTCGGTGAGGTTGTCGCTGATGAGGGTGCCGACGACGCTGATCAGGGCGACGGCCGTCCAGTACACCGCGGCCCGGTAGGCCCGCATGCGGAACTGCACGACGAGGACGACCGCGAGCAGCGCGCTCATCAGCAGCGACACACCGGTCAGGCCGAGGCCCGCCTTCTCGTTGAGCAGATCCGCCGCGGTCTCGCCGACGGTGGTGCACAGCACCTTGATCACCCAGAAGTAGACGGTGATTTCGGGCACCTTGTTCCAGCGCGACGGGCGGCCGGGCGCCACGGTCGCGGCCACGGGGGTCCGGGAGGTCTGTGAGGTCATGAGGCCCGACGGTGCCATCGGAAACCTGAACGCATCCTGACCGCCCACCGCCGCTCCCCGCGCAACGGCGCCGGCTCTACGCTGACGGTCATGCGCACACCCGCGGCAACACCGGACCCCCGCCCCTTCCGCGTTCTGCTCGTCGAGGACGACGACACGTTCGGCCGTCGGCTGGAGAGCGGGCTGCGCGGCAACGGCTATGCGCCGACCTGGCGCCGCACCGGGGCTGATGCGCTGGCCGAGGCCGAACGGGCGTCGTACGACGCGCTGTTGCTGGACCTGGGGCTGCCGGACACCGACGGCCTCGACGTGGTCCGCAGGATGCGGGACCGGTTCCCCCGTCTGCGGATCGTCGTGTTCACCTCCCGCGAGGACGGCGCCGACGTGGTCACCGGGCGGGAGGCGGGCGCCGACGACCATCTGGCGAAACCGTTCGGCCTCGACGCGCTCCTGAGCCGGCTGCGGGTGCATCTGCGCCCCCGGTACTCGGCGGCCCCGCTGAGCGATCCGGTCCGCCTCGGCGACCTCGTGATCGAAGCGGCGGCCCGGCGCTGCACCCTGGACGGTGCCGAAGTCCCGCTGCCGCCCGAGGAGTTCGCCGTGCTCATCGTGCTCGCCCGGTATGCGGACACGGCCGTGACCGGGCAACACCTGGCGGCCAGGGCACGGGTGGAGGACCCCTCAGGACCGGGGGCGGCGCTCGACGTCACCGTGGCGAGCCTGAGCCGCCGCCTGGCCGACGCGGCCAGGACCGCGCCGCGTCCGGTGCGGCTGCCCCGGATCTCCACCGTGCGCGGGCGCGCCTACCGGCTGGAGACGGACCTGTTCTAGGGGCCCGCGACCACCCGTGCGCCGCGGGCCGGTCAGGGGGTGGTGCCGGGGCCGTCCGGGCGGCTGCGGCGCTGTTCCACCATCGCGTGGCTGAGCGCCTCCGTCTCGGTCTCGGACAGCCGCTCGAAGCCGTCCTCGGTGATGACGGAGACCCGGGGGAAGATCCGCCGGTTGATGTCGGGACCGCCGGTCGCCGAGTCGTCGTCCGCCGCGTCGTACAGCGCCTGGAGGGCCGCGAGTGCGGCGTCACGGCGGGGCATGCCGGGCCGGAACAGCTTCTTCAACGCGCCGCGCGCATACGGGGAACCGGAGCCCTCCGCGTGGAAGTCGGACTTCTCGTAGCGGCCGCCTGCGACGTCGAAGCTGAAGATGCGGCCCCGCCGCCCCTCGGGCGCCGCCGGATCGTATCCGGCGAGCAGGGGGACGACCGCGAGGCCCTGCATGGCCTGGCCGAGGTTCTGCCGGATCAGGCCGGCCAGCCGGGTCGCCTTGGCGTTGAGGGTCATGGGGGTGCCCTCTATCTTCTCGAAGTGCGCCAGCTCGACCTGATAGAGCTTCACCATGTCCAGCGCAAGCCCGACCGTGCCGGCGAACGCGACCGCCGCGTGGTCGTCCGCGGGGTGCACCTTCTCCAGGTCGCGCTGGGCGATCAGGTTGCCCATGGTGGCCCGGCGGTCGCCGGCGATCAGTACGCCGTCGCGGTAGGCGAGGGCGAGGACCGTGGTGCCGTGCGGGAACCGGTCGTCCGCGGCCCGTACGCCGTCCGGGAAGGGGCGGCGCGTCGGCAGCAGTTCGGGCCGGTGCGCGGCCAGGAACTCCGTGAAGGACGCGCTGCCGGGTGTGAAGAACTCCTCCCCGAGCCGCCCGCCGGTGTCGTCTCCCACCATGGCATTCCCCCCTAGTCCGTCGTCGTTCTGCGTCGTTCTGCGTCGTTCTGTGTGGTACGGCCTCGTCCGGTGCGGCAGGCGCCGGCATCCGACTCCTACCTGGCGCGGGCCCGCGGGAAACGCCGGGCCGCTCACAGCGCGTTGCGCCGCATCAGCACCCCGAGCACCAGCAGGCCCGGAACCAGGGGCAGCCATACCGTCAGCAGACGGTAGCCGAGCACGGCGGAGGCCGCCGCGGCGCCCGGGGCCCCGTTGACGGTGAGCGCGAAGGCGAGCGCGGCGTCCAGGGAGCCGATGCCGCCCGGGGTGGGCAGCAGGGCGGCGGCGCTGCTGGCGGCGAGGTACAGCAGGGCCACCCGGAGGGGGGACAGCGGCAGTTCGACGGCCTGGGTGACGGAGATCAGCACCAGGGAGTGCAGCGCGGCGAAGGCCAGCGAGCCGCCCCACAGGGCGGCGGCGCGGGGCGGGTTCGCGTGCACGGCGCGGATGTCCGCGAGCACCGCGCCGACGGCACGCCGGCAGCGGGGCCACAGCCGGGTGCGCGGCAGCACCGCCAGGAGGGCGACCGCGGCGAGCAGGGCACCGAAGACGACCGGGGGGACGCGCGGCAGGCGCAGCAGTCCCGGGCAGGCCGCGGCGAGCACCGCGATCAGCGCGCCGCGGGCGGCGGCGCCCGCGGTGGCCTTGACCGCGAGGGCGCTCGCCGCGCGGCCCGCCGGGAGCCCGCAGCGCATCAGGAAGCGGAGGTTGACGGCACCCGCGCCGAGCCCGGCGGGCAGCACGTGGTTGGCGGCGGAGGCGGCGAACTGCGCGGCCACCAGCCGGCCGCCGGGCAGCCGGCACGGCACCGCGCCCTGCTGGGCGAGTGCCGCGGACGCCCAGGTGGCGACCGCCGCGGTGGCACCCACCAGCAGCCAGCCCTGGTCGGCGACGGCCAGGCGCACGGCGCCCGTCTCCACGGTGGGCCAGTGCCGCAGGGCCAGCCAGCCGGCGACGACGAGGACGGCGAGGCAGCAGCCGGTGTGCCAGTACGCGCGCCGCCGGCCGGCCGCGGTGACGAGGTCCGCGGGGGCCGTCATGAGCCGGCCGCCGGTGTGACGTGGTAGATGCGCAGTCCGCCGAAGGCCGTGGACGGCCAGGAGCGGGCGTACGCGGGTGGCCGGCCGTCCGCCGTCACGAGCGTGGCCACGGGGGTGTGGCGCGCTGCCTGTTCGATGCCCGCCCGGGTGGTGTTGGCGTTGTGGCCCGAGGTCGCGGCCGAGGAGCAGCCGGCGTAGAAGGCGATCGGGATGGCGTCCTGTCCGGTGAGCAGGCAGGGCGGCCGGACGCCCAGACGGTGCAGTTCGGCCGCGGTGCGCGCCCAGTCGCGGTGGGCGGCCGTGGTGCGCGCGACGGTGTGTTCCAGCACGGCGATCTGCACCGTGAGGTGTGCGACGAGCCCGGCCGTGACCAGGCCGACGGCGGCCGTACGCCGGGCCCGGCCGGTCGCGGTCACCAGGTGGACGAGCGCGCCGGCCACCGGGATGGCGAGCAGGGCGTAGGCGGGCAGCAGGAAGCGGGGCGCCGCGTATCCGATCAGGAACAGGTAGGGGAAGGCGGCGGTGGCCGCGCAGACCGAGGGCAGCAGGGTGCCGGCGGTGCGCCGGGCTCGTACGGCGACGGCCAGGCCGTACAGGGCGAGCAGGGGCAGCACGAACCACCACACCGTGACCAGCGGATGCGGCATCGCCCCGGTGCACGGCCGGCACAGTGCACGGCCGCCGAGGCTGCGCAGCTGGTCGGCGACGGCGAGGTGCCAGCCTAGGCCGCCCTGGATGTCCGAGCCGTCGGACAGCCGCCGTGCGAGACCGCCGTAGCTCACGTACGCCTCGACGACCCATTCGACGGCGCCGGCCGCGAGACCGGCCAGAAGGGCGGCGAGCGGGCGCCAGTGGCGGCGGTACAGGGCGGCGGCGAGCAGCGGCAGGGTGGTCCAGACCGCGTCGGTGGGCCGCATCCAGGCCATCAGCGCCGCGCTCACGGCCAGGCCCCACAGCGCGGCGCGGTCGGCCCGGTCGGCGCGGGCGCGCAGGAAGCAGGCCACGGCGGCGAGCGCGCCGACCGCGACCCAGTAGTTGGGCATGGCCTGCGGGCCGTAGAAGAGGGTCACCCACAGGGAGGCGAACAGGGCTCCCGCCAGGGCCAGGACACGCACCGGGAACAGGCCCCGCCAGGCGCGCAGTGCCAGGAACAGGGCGAGCCCGGAGAGCACCGCGAGATAGCCGCGCAGCAGCGGCGTGGACGAGGACCAACTGGTCACCGGCGCGACGAGCAGGGAGATGCCGCGGGCGCGGGGCGCGCTGAAGAAGGCGGCGGGGGCGTGCCCGCTGACCTGGCTGACGTACACGGTCTCGTCCCAGCCGAGGCCCATCGCGGGCCGTACGAGGACGAGTTGCGCGAGGGTGAAGGCGGCGGCCACGGCGGCCAGCGGGCGGTCCGCGCGCAACGCGCGGGTGGCGCCGGATCGGGGGCGCCGTCCGTCGCGGCGTGCCCCGGTGAGTGTGACGTTCGCGCTGCCGGCCATCATCCACCCCTCCAGCCCTACAGTGTGTAGGGTTCCCGACACCCTACAGGCTGTAGTGCCTAGGGTGGGAGCCGAGGATAAACACGAGCAAAATAACCCTCCTCACCCGGTCGTGCGGCGCAGCTACGGCCATAAGTAGGACGGCCCTACGCGCTGTAAGGTTGGGGGCATGGCTGGCACGGATTCCCGCGGCAGGGCGGAACGGCGCAGCGCCGGGGAGTTGGAGAGCGAGGTGCTGGCCGCGCTCTGGGCGACCGAACGGCCGCTGACCCCCGCCGAGGTCCAGGCGGACATCGACGGCGGACTCGCCTACAACACGGTGCACACCATCCTGAAACGGCTGTACGACAAGGGGCTTGTGCTGCGGGACGCCGACGGGCGGCGCGGCGCGTACCGGCCGGCGAAGAACGCGGCCGAGCTGACCGCCGAGGCCATGCATGAGGCCCTGGACCGGGGCCCGGACCCGATCGCCGCCCTCCAGCAGTTCGTGACCGGGCTGAGCGCCGAGGAGGAGCGGGCCCTGCGGGACCTGCTGGGCGGGGGCGGCGCATGAGGGTGGACGTGTACACACCGCTGCTGCTGTCGCTGCTGCTGCCCGCCGTCAGCCCGGTGATCGGCCGCCGGATGGCCCCGGCGCTGGCCGCCCGCGTGCTCACCGCCGCGGCCGTGCTCACCGCGGCGGCCACCGCCTGGTCCCTGGTGCTGCTCGCCACCGCGCTGGTCGGCAGCGCGCCCCCGGTGGTCGCCGAGGCCCGCGAGGACGGGCACCGGCTGGCCGACCCGGTGCCCGAGGCGATCGGCGTCGCGGCGTGCGCTGCGCTGGCCGTCGTCGCCTGGCGGGTGCACCGCGCGGTGCGGGCCGAACGCGCCACCCGGCGGGCCCTGCGGCGCCTCGCCCAGGGGCATCCCGCGGACACCGAGCTGATCGTCGCCGCCTCCCCCGTGCCGCTGGCGTTCGCCATCCCGGGCCGTCCGGGGCGGATCCTGGTGACCTCCGCCATGCTGGGCGCGCTCGAGCCGGCCGAGCGGCGGGTGCTGCTCGCCCATGAGCGGGCCCATCTCGCCCACCGGCACGGGGCGTTGGTGACGGCGGTGACGCTGGCCGCCGCTGCCGATCCGCTGCTCGCTCCGACCCGCCGGGCCGTGGCGTTCCTGGTGGAGCGCTGGGCCGACGAGCAGGCCGCGGGAGCGGTCGGGGACCGCGGGACCGCCGCGCGCGCCCTGGCCCGGGCCGCGCTCTGCGCCGGCCGAGCCCGGCCGGTGTGTGCGCTCGGCTTCGCGGAGCGGGCCGTCGTCCGTCGGGTCGCCGCCCTGCAGACGGCACCGCCCCCACGCCTGTGGTCCGCCGCACTCGCCGTGCTCGCCCTCGCCATCCTCGCCCCCCTCTGCGCCGCCGACGCCACCAACGACCTCCTCACCCCACTGACCAGCGCCCTCCTCTGAACACCCGGCGCGGACGCGGGTGTGCGGGAGCGCCGGGCGGCCGGGCTGCCCGGCGCCCGCCGACGTCCGGCCCGGGGCCCGGCGCCCGCGAACGTCCGGTACAGCGCCCGGCGCCCGCCCTCGTTCGACCCGGCGCCCACCACACGCCGTCGTCCGGTACAGCGCCCGGCGGCGTCCCGCGGTGGATCCGTTCGTCCATGGCGCGGGTACGCCTCCGGCAGGGGGCCCGCTTCGTCAGGCGTGGTGCGGGCGGCGGTGTTCGGGCTGGTCGGGGGCCGGGCGTGGGGTGAGCGGTGGTACGGCCCGGATCACCGGTCCGTCGGTGCGCACCGTCAGCGGTTCCCCGTGGTGGTGGAGCGCGAGCGGCGGCCCGTCCAGCAGCGTGTAGGTCGCCTTGTCCGCCTGGATCTCCACACGCAGGCGGCGGCCGAACAGACACAGGTTGAAGGCGAGCCGGCTGATCCGCTCGGGCAGTCGCGGCGCGAACCGCACCCCGTCGCCCTGCGTGCGCAGTCCGCCGAAGCCCGCCACCAGCGCCATCCAGGTACCGGCGAGCGACGCGATGTGCAGCCCGTCGCGCGTGTTGTGCTCCAGGTCGGCCAGATCCATCAGCGCGGCCTCGGCCGCGTAGTCGTGGGCGAGCCCGAGATGGCCCGCCTGGGCGGCGATGACGGCCTGGCAGCACGCCGACAGGGAGGAGTCCCGCACGGTGAGCGCTTCGTAGTAGGCGAAGTTCCGCGCGACGTGCTCCTCGTCGAAGAACGCGCCGCATGTGTACATGGCCAGCACCATGTCGGCCTGCTTGACCACCTGCTTGCGGTAGAGGTCGAAGTACGGGAAGTGCAGCAGCAGCGGGTACTGGTCGGGGCGGGTGCGGGCGAAGTCCCAGCGCTGGTGGCGGGTGAAGCCGGCGTGCTGTTCGTGCACGCCGAGTTCGTCGTCGTACGGGATGTGCATGGCCTCGGCCGCGTCCCGCCAGGCGGCGCTCTCCTCCGCGTCGACGCCGAGCAGGTCCGCCTGACGCGGGTGGCGTTCGACGGCGTCGGCGGCGGCCAGCAGGTTCGCGCGGGCCATGAGGTTGGTGTAGGTGTTGTCGTCGACGACCGCGCTGTACTCGTCCGGTCCGGTCACGCCGTCGATGTGGAAGGCGCCGTGCTGGTCGTGGTGGCCCAGGGAGCGCCACAACCGGGCGGTCTCCACCAGCAGTTCCACGCCCGCCTCGCGTTCGAAGCGCCGGTCCCCCGTGACGGTCACGTAGCGCACCACGGCGTCGGCTATGCCCGCGTTCACATGGAAGGCGGCGGTGCCGGCCGGCCAGTACGCCGACCCTTCCGAGCCCGCGATGGTGCGCCAGGGGAACGCGGCGCCCTCCAGACCGAGTTGGGCCGCCCGTTCGCGGGCGGCGGGCAGTGTGTCGTGCCGCCAGCGCAGCGCCTCGGCGACCGCCTCGGGCGCCGTGTAGGTGAGGACGGGCAGCACGAACATCTCCGTGTCCCAGAACGCGTGCCCGTCGTAGCCCGACCCGGTCAGCCCCTTGGCGGGAATCGCCCGCCGTTCGGCGCGGACACCGGCCTGCAGCACATGGAACAGCGCGAACCTGACCGCCTGCTGGATCTCCCCGTCGCCGTCCACCTCGATGTCCGCGCGCTCCCAGAAGTCGTCCAGAAAGGCACGCTGTTCGTCGAGGAGGCCCGGCCAGCCGCCGTGCGCCGCGGCGGCGAGGGCGGCGTCGACCTGGTCGCTCATCGCGGGCAGCGACCGGGTCCCGGACCAGCCGTGGGCGACCAGCTTCTGCACCCGCAGCCGCGCGCCCGGCTCCAGCACGGAGGTGACCGTCAGCCGGGCCACGTCGGGGGTGCTCTCGCTGCGCGTCGTGGTCCCCTCGGGCCCGGTGACCGTGTGGTCGGCGGCCACGGCGACCCGCAGACCGCTGCGCCGGGTGCGGTGCACCAGCCGCAGCCGGTGTCCCGAGGCGAAGTCCTCCTCCGGCTCCAGCGGCGACTGCAGCGCCTTCGCCGCCCTCGGATCGGCGTCGGACTCGGGCAGTTGCTCGTTGGCGACCAGCTCCGACTGGATCACCACGCGGGTGCGGCGTCCGACGGCCTCCACCTCGTAGGCCACGGCGGCCACCGCCCGCTGTGTGAGCGAGACCAGCCGTGTCGAGCGGACCCGGACGGTCGAACCGGCAGGCGAGGTCCACTCGCAGGTCCGCTCCAGGACGCCGCGGCGCAGGTCCAGCGTCCGCTCGTGGCGGACGAGCCGGCCGTAGCGCAGGTCGAACGGTTCGTCGTCGACCAGCAGCCGCAGGACCTTGCCGTTGGTGACGTCGATGACGGTCTGGCCGGACTCCGGGTAGCCGTAGCCGGCTTCGGCGTACGGCAGCGGGTGCAGTTCGTGCACGCCGTTGAGATAGCTGCCGGGCAGCCCGTGCGGTTCGCCCTCGTCGAGGTTGCCGCGCCAGCCGACGTGCCCGTTGGACAGGGCGAACACGGACTCGCTCTGCGCCAGGACGTCGAGGTCGAGGTCCGTCTCGCGCACGGCCCACGGTTCGACGGTGTACGCCCGTTGGGTGATCACTGCTTGCCCCCCAGTTCGGCCAGGTCCGCGACGACCACGTCGGCGCCGTGCGCGTACAGGGCGTCGGACCGGCCGGCCCGGTCGACGCCGACGACGTACCCGAAGTGCCCGCCGCGGCCCGCCTCCATCCCGGCCAGGGCGTCCTCGAACACGGCGGCCCGCGCCGGTGGCACGCCCAGATCGCGGGCGGCGGCGAGGAAGGTGTCGGGGTGCGGCTTGCCCGGCAGCCGGCGCTCGGCGGCGACCACGCCGTCGATGCGGACGTCGAAAAGGTGCTCGGCGTCGATCGAGCGCAGCACGTCCACGGTGTTGGCGCTGGAGGAGACGATCGCGGTGCGCAGCCCGTGGGCCCGGACGGCCTCGACGTAGCGCAGCGTGCCTTCGTACGGTTCGACGCCCTGGTTGCGGATCTTCGCCAGGAGCAGCCGGTTCTTGCGGTTGCCGAGGCCGTGCACCGTGGCGGCGTCGGGCGGGTCGTCGGGGTGTCCCTCGGGCAGTTCGATGCCGCGGGCGGCCAGGAAGGTGCGCACGCCGTCGGCCCGGGGGCGGCCGTCGACGTACTCGGCGTAGTCGGCGGTGGCGTCGAAGGGGCGGAAGTGCTCGCCGTCCCGCTCCCGCAGGAAGGCGTCGAACGTCTCCTTCCAGGCGGCGGCGTGCACGACGGCCGTCTTGGTGACGACGCCGTCCAGGTCGAACAGGCAGGCGAGGATGGGGTCGGGCAGACCGAGCTGTGTCATACCCAGCACTGTTCCCCACAACAAGCCCGGCACTGAGTGGCGCGTGCCACATCGGGTGTCCTTCTCGGCGAATTCATACCCGGCCGTGCCCTCCTGGAGCGGCGCGCCGGTCAGCCGTGCGGGAACGAGTGGTGTTCATGGGCGATCAGCCAGCGGCCGTCCCGTTTGCGCAGTCCGATGGTCAGCCGCAGCCGCCGGGCGGGGTGTTCGGCGAGTTCGGCCGGGGTGCCGCAGCGCAACAGGGCGTGCGCGAAGGCGACATCGGTACCGGCCGTCACATCGAGGGAGTCGATCTCGAAACAGGCGCCCTCGGCCTGCCAGACGAAGAAGGGCGGCCAGACCTCCCGGTAGGCGGCCAGTCCACGCACCCCGTCGTGCGGCGGCGGCACGTCGAACAGCACGACGTCCTCGGTGTGCGCGGCGGCCACGCCGTCGAGGTCGCCGCGGTGGACGGCCTCGGCCCAGCGGGTGATCAGGCCGCGGATCTGTGTCTCGTCGTCGGACACGGTCCGGTCCTCCTTCCTGCCCCGCCCAGCGGCGGGGCGTCGAGGTGAGGACCGCGGGCCGCGCGGAAACTCATCGGCGCACCGCGGGCCGGCGCGGATCACAGCGGGCTCGACCCCGCGGCGCACGCCCCGGTGCGGACGGCCGGGCCGTCCCCGGCGGCGGACGCGAGCCCGTCGGGTCCGCGTCCGGGCGCGGTCCGGCCACCTCGGGCTGAACCGCGGCCGGTCGCGGGCCGTACCGGTGTGTACGGCAGAGGGTCTGCCGGTACGACGCGTGAAGCGGTGACGTGCCCGGCGGCGGGAGCGGGGCGGCGGCGGGGCCCGGACGCGGCCCCGGATCGCTCCGGCCGCCGTCCGGCTCGGCGCCGCGGGGCGGAAGATGGCACACGAACAGCACTCGGTCCGCGCACCCGGGATCCCCGGGACACCCACCTCCGAGGTGTCCGCCGGCGGCGCGACCCCGCCGCTGCCGGCGCGCGCGAAGGCCGCGTTCGGGTCGCGGCTGCGCGCGGCGCTGCGCCGCCCCCGGCGCTGGCCGGTGCCGCTCCTCGTGGTGCTGCTGCTGGGGCAGTCGGCCGTGGCGATGGTGACCGCGGCCGTGCAGCAGACGCCGACCATCGACGAGCCGGTGTACGTGGCCGCCGCCGCGGACTACCTGCACGAGCACCGGCTGCGGCTCAATCCCGAACATCCGCCGCTCGGCAAGCTCGTCGTCATGGCCGGGGTGGCGGTGGCCGATCCGCACTACGACTCCTCGTACCCCGGTACACAGGGCCAGGTGGGGCGGCATCTGCTGTACGAGTCAGGCAACGACCCGTGGCGGCTGATGCTGTGGGCCCGGCTGCCGGTGATCGTGCTGACGCTGCTGTTCGGGCTGGTCGTCCTGGCCTTCGCGCGCGAGGTCGCCGGACCGGTGGGCGGGCTGGTCGCGCTCGCCCTGTACGCCTTCTGCCCGGATGTCGTCGCCCATGGCTCGCTGGCCACGCTGGACATTCCGGCGGCCGGTTTCGTGCTGACGTCGGTCTGGCTGGTGTGGCGGGCGCGGCGGCGGCCCTGGCGGTGTCTGCCGCTCGCCGGGGCGGCGCTCGGCGCCGCCGTGGCGACCAAGATGAGCGCGCTGCCCGCCATCGTGGTGCTGATGCCGCTGGCCGCGGTGTCGGTGCGGCATGCCCGGGGCGCGGCGGGGCGGACCGGCCGGCGCGCGACGCCGGCGGAGTGCGCGGCCGGGGCGGCGGTCGTGGCGTTGACCGCGGTCGCCGTGGTGTGGGCCGTCTATCTGGCCGTCGATCCGCGGTTGCGCCTCGCTTCGGCGGAGCCGGTGCCCGCCCTGCACGGGCTTCGCGGGCGATTGGTCGGGCTGCTGCCGTTCCCGGAGGCGTACCGGGTGGGGATGCGGATGCAGTTCGGCCTGGAGGAACACCCTTGGCAGGGCTTCCTGTTCGGTCGGCTGTACACGGGCTCCCTCTGGTACTACCTGCCGGCTGCCCTGCTGGTGAAGACGCCCCTCGGGCTGCTCGCGCTCGGGGCGGCCGGGGGCGCGGCGGTCGTGACGGTGCGCCGGCTGCGGCCCGCCGCGCCGTATCTGCTGCTGCCGCCGGCGGTGCTGCTGGCCGTGGCGATGACCGGGTCGCGGGACTTCGGCACCCGCTACGCCGTGTTCGTGCCGATGTTCCTGGCGGTCGCGGCGGCCTGTGTGCTCGCGGCGCGGTGGCGGTGGGGCCCGGTGGTCACGGGGGCCCTTGTGGTGTTCGCCGCCGTCAGTTCGTTGCGCACCTACCCCGCCTATCTGCCGTACTCCAACGAGGCGTTCGGCGGGCCCGGGCACACCCGGCTGCGACTGCACGACTCCAACGTGGACTGGGGTCAGGACCTGGGCCGGCTCGCGGACCGGCTCGCCGAGCGGTACCGGGGCGAGCGGATCTGGCTCGTCTACAAGGGCAGTGGGGTGCCCGCCTACTACGGCATCCACGCGGCCGATCCGCGCCGGGTGCCGCCGTCCGAGGTGCGCGGCGTGCTCGTGGTGTCCGACTCCTCGGTCGCCAAGGCCCGCGGAAGGCTGGCCGAACTGATCGACAGCAGCCGCTCCATCGACCAGGTCGGTCATTCGATCATGATCTACCGGCGCTGAGCCACGCCCCTGGCCGCCACGGTCCGTGAGCTATGTTGAGTCTTCGTGGGAGACAAAGGAGGCACCCCGGTGCCATCGCCGCAGCAGGCACGCGCGCAGGCGTCCGCGATCACCTCGGGCAAGACCGTGCCGGAGGCGGAAGCCGCACCGACCTCCCAGCTCAGAGAGCTTTTCGACGGCCATGGGCTGTCCCCGGGCCAGCGGCGGATCGCCCAGTACCTGATCGAGCACATCACCGAGGCCGCGTTCCTTTCGATCACCGATCTCGCCGAGCGGGTGGGCGTGAGCCAGCCCTCGGTGACCCGGTTCGCCGCGGCCGTGGGCTTCAGCGGTTACCCCGCGTTGCGGGAAAGGCTCCAGTCGATCGCGCTGGCCGCCCTCCCCGGCGGCGCCGCGGCGGCGGCCGAGGAGATGCGGCGCAGCAACGAACTCCAGGCGGCCGTCGACGCCGAGATCGCGAACCTGGAGAATCTGCGGCGGGACTTCGCCGATCCGGACCGGGTGATCCGGGTGGGCCGCGAGCTGTCCCGGTCGACCCCGCTCACCGTGCTCGGGCTGCGCATCTCCGTGTCGCTCGCCGAGTACTTCGCCTACGCCGCCCGCCGCATCCATCCCGACGTACGGCTGGTGACCCGCGGCGGGAGCGTGGCGTACGACGCGCTGCTGCAGTCGCGGGAAGCGGGCGGCACCTGGATCCTGGCGTTCGGCATGCCGCGGCACGCGCAGGAGACCCTTACCGCGATCCGGGTCGCGCGCGGCGCCGGGCTGCGGGTCGCCCTGGTGACCGATCTGGCGCTCGGGGCGCTGGCCGACGAGGCGGACGTCACCTTCGCCACCGGTACCGGCTCGCGGCTGGTCTTCGACTCCTACGCCGCGCCCGGCGTGCTGTCCGCGGCGCTGCTCCAGGCCATGACGGACGCCGATCCCGAGCGCACCCAGGCCCGTCTCGAGGAGTACGAACAGGTCGCCGAGCAGCACCAGTTCTTCCTGAAGGACTGAGCCGGGAAGGCGCCTCGGCGGCGGGTCACCGGGACCGATCGGGATCATTCACCACAGATCCGTCATGAATGTTTTCATGCTTCTTGCCAAGACGACGGCATATATAAATACTGCTCAACAGATCGCACCCGGCTTCCCTCCGGGAGCGTTCCGCACCCCAGGACGCACCTGTCGCACCGCCCCGAGAAAGCCGGACCGCCCATGCGCACGCCGCCGCACCGCTCATCGCGCCGGCTCCGGCCCCCGGGGCCCCGCTACGAGCACCCCGAGCCGTCGCTCCCTACCCGCGCCGGCACCTGGGGTGTTCGGTGGGGCATCGCCTGCGCGATTCGCCCGTGGCGGCCCCGGTCATCCCCTAGACCGGGGCCGCCCGAACCCGTCGCACCACCCCGCACGACGCAGCACACCCGGAAGCGATGATCATGCCCCTGACGACCACGCGCATCAGTCCGGACTGGCCCCGCCAGGTCAAGCAGCCCGGCAGCTACGACTGGGAGCGCTCGGCGGCCAAGTGGCTGCGCGAACTGGTACCGGCCCGCTACTCCGGCTACCCGGCGCTGATCCGGCATCCGGTGCTGCTCGCCCGGCATGCGCAGATACAGGTCCACCACGAGATGCGGGTGGCCCGTACGGCGTTGCAGACCGCCCGTTCCGAACTGCCCTCACTGGGCCTGCCCGAGTCGGTCATCGAACACACGATCAAGATGTACGCGGCCGAGATACGCCAACTCCAGTACATCGCCCGCAGCGTACGCGCGGTCACCGACGCCCTGCTCGCACACCCCCCCAGCCGCTGAGCCCCGCCCCCGCAGGGGCGCGGGGAACTGCGCAACCAACCACCACGGCGAGCCAGCCAACAGACGACAGACACCCCCCAAGGGGCGCGGGGAACTGCGCAACCAACCACCACGGCGGACCAGCCAACAACCGACAGACACCCCCCAAGGGGCGCGGGGAACTGCGCAACCAACCACCACGGCGGACCAGCCAACAACCGACAGACACCCCCCAGAGGGCGCGGGGAACTGCGCAACCAACCACCACGACGAGCCAGCCAACAACCGACAGACACCCCCCAAGGGGCGCGGGGAACTGCGCAACCAACCACCACGGCGGACCAGCCAACAACCGACAGACGCCCCGCAGGGGGGCGCGGGGAACTGCGCAACCAACCACCACGACGAGCCAGCCAACAAACGGCAGACGCCCCGCAGGGAGACGCGGTCAGCCGCCGCCCGAGTTCGTGCGGGACTCCAGATCGCGGCGGGTGTCGTCGCCGTAGACGCCGGTCTCGTCCCCCCTGATGCCGTACCAGAGCTGGAAGCGGGCCACGGCCGCGGCGAGCACGGCGTCGTAGCGGCCGTCGGTGGCCCCGTCGCGGTAGACGTCCGGGATGCGCAGCAGGCGTTGCTGGAGCGCGACGACCTCGGCTCCGCTGTCGCCCTCGCGCAGGGTGCCGGGGCCGTCGGGGTCGGCGGCGGAAGCGCTCACCGCCGGTGGCGCGGCCGGGGCGGAGCGGGACGGCCCGGCGCTCGGGGCGGCGTCACCGCGGCCGGGCAGCAGCAGGGCGCCGCCGAACCCGACGAGGGCGGCGGCGCCGACGACGGCCGCGACGGCGGCCCGGCGCAGTCCGGCACCGGTGCGGGCGCCGGGTGTGCGCACCGTGGGCAGTTCCTGCGTCTGCTCCTCGGCCCGGTCCGTGCGCCGCTCCGCGGTGACGGCCTCGTACCCCTCGGCGTCCTCGCGTATCTCCCGCATCAGTTCGGCGAGCGCGTCGAAGCGCCGGGGCCGCAGCACCCGGACGGGTTCCAGGACCGGGCCGCGCTGCGGCTCCTCGGCATCCGGCGGTGTCGGCACGCCGCTCTCCTTCCGCGATCCCCGGGCAGCGATCCCCGGCCAGTGATACGGCCGCGGCGGCCCGCCGGTTCAGCCGGGCCCGGGACGGGCGCGGACCGCCGGGGAGCACTCAGTACCCCGAGGAGCGTGCACGGAGTGCCGTTCCGGCCCGCGCGGGTGCTACGTTCGCGTCCATGAGCTCCAGCAGCGCGGCCCCGGCCGCGAAGCCGCCGATGCGGGACGCCCTGGTCGCGGCGGCCTTCCGGCTGTTTCTGGAACGCGGCTACGAACGGACCACCGTCGACGACATCGTGGCGCTCGCGGGGGTCGGACGGCGGTCGTTCTTCCGCTACTTCCCCTCCAAGGAGGACGTGGTCTTCCCCGACCACGAGCGCTGCCTGGCCGAGATGACCGCCTTCCTTGCCGAGGACGGCGAGGAGCACGAGCCGGTGCGGCGGGTGTGCGACGCGGCCCGCCTCGTGCTGCGGATGTACGCGGTCAACCCGGCGTTCTCCGTGCAGCGTTACCGGCTCACCCGGCAGGTGCCGGGGCTGCGCGCGTACGAACTGTCGGTGGTGTGGCGCTACGAGCGTGCGCTGGCCGGGTATCTGCGCCGCCGTTTCGCCGGCGAGCCGGACGGCACGCTGCGGGCCGACGTCATCGCCGCCGCGGTCGTCGCGGCGCACAACAACGCCCTGCGCTCCTGGCTGCGTTCGGACGGCCGGGGCGACCCGGGCGCCGCCGTCGACCATGCGCTGGGCCATGTGCAGTCGGCCTTCGCCCGCCCGCGCACGGAGGGTGGCGCGGCACCCCAAGTCCCGCGCGCCGAGGGCCCCGAGGACGTGGTCGTCCTCGTCTCCCGGCGCGACGCGCCCCTGTGGCGGGTGGTGCAGCAACTGGAGTCGGCGCTGGGCCGCGACTGACGGGAAATTCGGGGTACCGAGTGCCTTTACGCTTGACACTGAGTGCCATAACCTGTCGGCGTGCACGGTGGCACGGCGTACCGCGCACACGCGTGCCCGGTCGGTGCCGGGCACGCCGGATTCCGGCCGAGTGCAGGGAGTTGACCAGCGTGTACCACCACTCAGCAAACGCCGCCCGCGCGGTGGCCGGCACCACGACGGGCGTTCTCGACCCCACGCCGGAAGGCTCCGGCACCGTCCTCTTCTTCCAGCGCTGCACCTGGTGCGGCACCACCATGTACCACCGGCTGCTCTGCCCGGTGTGCCGGGGCAGCGATCTGCGCACCGAGCGCAGCGAGGGCATCGGCACGGTCCGCCACTCCTCCGTGCTGCACCGCAACACACCCGCCGCCCGCAATGTGTCCCTGGTGGAGATGGCCGAGGGTTTCATCCTGCGCGGCCGGGTCATGGGGCCGCCGGTGGGCGTGCACAGCGGGGACCGGGTCCGGCTGTCCACGGCCCAGGACCCGGTGCGCGGCGAGCCGGTCTTCCAACTGCTGGACGAGCCGTACGGGGCCTGGACCTGACGGCCCGCCGGCCCCCGGCCCGTCCGTCCCGATCACGGTTCCGGCGCAGGAACGCCCGCGGTACGAGGGCCGGTTCCCGGCCGGGCGCGATGCGACCGCCCGTCCCGGACGAGGCGGCGGCGCTGCGTGGGTGCCGGCTCAGGGGGTGAGCGTCAGCCGGATACCGACGGTTCCCCGGACGCCGCGGCGCAGCCGGCTGCCGAGCAGGGTGAGGCGGCCGACGACGCCGTACTTGCGGGCGATCCGGTCGCGGTAGCGGGCCGTGGTGGCCGCGTCGCCGATCTCGGCGGTGGCGGGGACCTGCTCGCCGGTCGGCCTGCCGCGCACATCGCAGGGCCCCACGAGGACATCGGCGCGGCGCCTGATCCGCTTCACCTTCCAGGAGTCGGCGACCGTCCAGATGCCCAGCGCGTCCCCGTCGCGCACCACCCAGACCGGGGTGGCGACGGGGCTGCCGTCCCTGCGGTAGCTGGTGACGAGGAGGTACTTGCCCGCGCCGAGCCGGTCCAGCGGCGAATCCGTCATGCCGGGCAGTCTAGAAGGCCGTGCGGCGCACCGTCCCGCATCCGGGGCCGGGGCGCGGTGAACGCACGCGTGCCGGGCCACGTATGCAGGGGCGGGCGCTCGACGACCGGAGGGCCCCGCGGTGTCGGCACCGCGCGTTCGGGGTTCGGGAGCCATGCATGAGGCACGCACGACGACGGTTCGTCCGGCGGACGGCACAGCTGGCGGCGGTCGGCGGACTCCTCCTGGGCGGCACGATGGTCGCCCGGGCCGTGGCGGGCGAGCCGCCCGGCCCGTCCGCCGCCCCGTTCAGCGCGGCGCAAGGCGCCGCCGGACCCGGTGCCGATCTGGTGGCGCGGCTCGGCACCGCCCGTACGGCGGGGAGCTGGACCGGTGCCGACGGCCGCCCGGTCGTGGCGGTGACCGACGAGGGGGCCGCGCGGTCGGTGCGCCGGGCCGGGGCCGAGGCGAAGGTCGTGCGGCACAGCATGAACGAGCTGAGGTCGGCCACGGCGGCGCTGCGTTCCGCGCCCCGGGTCGCGGGCACCGCGTGGGCCCTGGACTACCGCACCAACCGGGTCGTGGTGCAGGGCGACGCGACCGTCTCCGCCGGCGACTGGTCCCGGCTGTCCCGGGTGGCCGCGGGCATCGGCGGTTTCGTCCACATGGAGCGCACCCGGGGCGCGTTCACCACCCGCCTGAACGGGGCGCAGCCGATCCTGTCCACCGGCGGGCGCTGCTCGGCGGGCTTCAACGTCACCGACGGACAGCGGGACTTCATCCTGACGGCCGGGCACTGCGGGCCCGCGGACACCCTCTGGTTCGCGGACGGCCGGGGCGGCCGGCAGCTCGGCACGACGGTGCGCACCGAGTTCCCGGGCAGCGACTTCTCCCTCGTCGCATACGCGTCCGGCCGGGCCGGCGACGGGGCGGACGTGGTGGCCGTCGGCGGCGGCCGGGGTGTGCGGATCACGGGCGCCGCCGACCCCACGGTCGGGCAGCGGGTGTTCCGCAGCGGCAGCACCAGCGGGCTGCGCGACGGTCAGGTGACCGGGCTCGACGCGACCGTCAACTATCCCGAGGGCACCGTCACCGGTCTGGTGCGCACCGATGTGTGCGCCGAGCCGGGCGACAGCGGCGGCCCCCTGTTCTCCGAGGGCATCGCGCTGGGCGTGACCTCCGGCGGCAGCGGCGACTGCACCACGGGCGGCACCACCTTCTTCCAGCCGGTGACCAAGGCGCTCGCCGCGCTCGATGTGCGGCTGATCGTCGCGGCGCCGGGAGGCGGGGCCGGGAGCGCCGCGCCCTCCCCCGCGCCGTCCGCCGCCGCCACGCAGGGCGCGCTCGCCCCCGGCGCGGCCTCACCCGGCTCCTCGGCTCCGGTCACCGGTGTCGCGCGGGAGGCGAGTGCGCTGTCCCGGCTCACGGACGGCCGGGCCGTCGGGCCCGGCCTGCTGGTGATCGCGGGCAGTCTGATCGCCCTGGTCGCCACCCGCTACATCCGGGCGGAACAGGACCGCAAGGCGTACCAGCGGTACTACTCGGCCACCTGGGGTTGATCCTGCCCCAAAGGCAACTACTCTTGGTGACGACTTCCGCACCGGTCGTCCGGGCGGCTCAGGCCCTCACCACCGGACGATCCGTGCGAAGATCCACCCAGAGGTCGCCAAGGGGAGATGATCCGTGAGCAGCCCGAGCAGCCGGCCCGGTTACGGGGACATACAGCCGGACCGCGGTGGCCAGGCCGCGGCCTTCGACGCGATCGGTGACCGCTACGACGAGGCCTTCCCGCACAAGGAGGGCCAGGTGGCCGCCGCCGAGTGGCTGGTCGGGTCGCTGCCGCCCGGCGCCCGCGTGCTGGACCTGGGATGCGGCACCGGACGGCCCACCGCGCGCCGGCTGGCGGACGCGGGGTTCGAGGTCGTCGGCGTCGACCTGTCGCCGGTGATGGTCGACCTGGCCAGGGCGAACGTGCCGGAGGCGGAGTTCCACCGGCTGGACATCGCGGACCTGCGCCCCGGCGGCCCCCGCGATCTGGGCACCTTCGACGCGGTCGTGGCGTTCTTCGCCCTGCTCATGCTGCCGCGCGCGGAGATCCCGCTCGCGCTGGAGACCGTCCGCCGGCTGCTGGCCCCGCAGGGCCTGTTCGCCCTGTCGATGGTCGAGGCCGACGTCGACGATTTCGCGATCCCGTTCATCGGCAGCACCGTCCGGGTCTCCGGCTATCTGCGGGAGGAGCTGCGCGAGGTGGTCGACGGGGCGGGCTTCGACATCGTCGGCGAATCCCTCTACTCGTATGCGCCGGCCTCCGCGGACGTCCAGCCGGAGGAGCAGATCTTCCTGCGCTGCAGACGGAAGCCCGAGCGGTGACGAAGGGCCTCGGGGCCGGCCGCCGTCCGCTGCGGCTCGGCCGGGACGCCAGCCCGGAGCACTCCGGGGCGCAGTTCGACCGGCTGCGTTTCCTCGACGAGGCGACCGGGCGGATCTCCCGCGGTCTGGCACTCGACGCGACGCTGTACGAACTGTGCCAGGCCGCCGTCCCGGCCTTCGCCGACCATGTCTTCGTCCATCTGAGCGATCCGCTGCCGTTCGGCGAGGAGCTGCCCGCCGCCGACCCCGTGCTGCGGCTGTACGCCACCGAGCGGACGCCCGCACGACCGCCGGACGTCCCGGCCCCGCCCCCGTCCGGTCCGACCGCGCCGCCGGAGGCGGCCGTCCGGCTCGCCGGGCTGCTCGACGCCGGCGGGCCCGTGTTCGGCGACGGCCCGGGCGTCGCCGAGGTGGTGGGCGCGCTGCCGACGGCGGCGGACACACCCGGACCGGTACCGTACGGACGGCGTCTGCTCGTCGCCCCGCTGCGCGCCGGCGGCCGGTTCCTGGGCTGCGTCGTCCTGACCCGCGGGGCGGGCCGGCCGCCGTTCACCGACGAGGACCGGTATGTCGCCGCCCAGCTCGCCGCGTACACCGCCCTCGGCGCGCACCGGGCGGTGCTGTACGGCCGCGAGGCGTCCTTCGCCGACGCGCTGCAGCGCACGATGCTCCCGCCGTCGCTGCCCGCGCCGACGGGAGTGCGGCTCGCCAGCCGCTATCTGCCCGCTTCCCGGACCTCACGGGTCGGCGGCGACTGGTACGACGCGGTGCCGCTGCCCGGCAACCGTGTCGCGCTGGTCATCGGCGATGTGATGGGGCACTCACTGACCTCGGCGGCGATCATGGGGCAGCTGCGCACCGTCGCGCAGACCCTGGCCCGGCTCGACCTGCCGCCGGACGAGGTGCTGCACCACCTCGACGAACAGGCCGAACGGCTCGGCGGGCGGCACATCGCGACCTGTCTGTACGCCGTCTACGATCCGGTGCGCCACCGGCTGCTGGTGGCCAACGCGGGCCACCCGCCGCCGCTGCTGCTGCGCCCCGACGGCCGGGCGGAGATCGTCCGGGTGCCGCCCGGGGCGCCGATCGGCGTGGGCACCGGGGGTTTCGAGACCACCGAGCTGTCCGCGCCCGCCGGCGCCACCCTGCTGCTCTACACCGACGGCCTCGTGGAGTCCCGTGACTCGGACGTGATGGCGGGGGTGGAACGGCTGCGGGACCGGCTGCGCGCCGCGGCCGCCGGGCCCGCCGGGGCCGCGCCCCCGGCGCTGGAGACGCTGTGCGAGGAGGCGCTGGGCATCCTGGGGTCGCGGGACCGGGACGACGACATCGCGCTGCTGGCCGCCCGGTTCGTCGGCCTCGATCCGCAGACCGTCGCCTCCTGGTATCTCGCTCCGCATCCGCGCACCGCCGGGCAGGCCCGCAGGCTCGTCCGGCGCACGCTGCAGCGCTGGGGTCTTGACGTGCTGAACGAGGAGACGGAGCTGCTGGTCGGCGAGGTGGTGGCGAACGCGGTGCGGTTCGCCGGACGGCCGATCACCCTGCGTCTGCTGCGCACGGATGTGCTGCGCTGTGAGGTCGGCGACGACTCGCCGCTGGTGCCGAGGCTGCGGCACGCCCAGCCGAGCGACGAGGGCGGCCGGGGGCTGTTCCTGGTCGATCAGCTGGCGCTGCGCTGGGGAGCGACCCGGCTGAGCACGGGCAAGGTGGTCTGGTTCGAGCAGTCGCTGCCCGCATCGGGGCAGGGGAGCTGACGGCGGCGCTCAGGCCGCCTTCGGCGACTGCGGGACCGCGGCGGCCCACTCCAGGACGAGCCGCTGGTACTCCTCGCGCTGCTCGACGCTCAGTGTCCCGCCCGACCGCAGCCACAGGGCCCGGATCTGCTCGTTGACCTCCGCGGCCGATCGCTCGGAGGCGGCTTCAACTGTGGTGGACATGGTGTGAAGCATATGCCGATCGGCGTGAAGACGAGGTGAGCAAGTACCCCCGATATGGGACATAACGGACCGTGTTGCTCATCACGTCAACCCACCGGGATCACAGGGCACTTCATCCCGGCGCCGGCCAGTTCGCCGCCCTTTTCCAGGCCCACCCCGGGACGGCGTCTTCGACCGTTCGGTCAGCCGGTTCGACAACGACGTCTCCAACGCGACCGCGCTGTTCGAGGTGGCGGGCGGCGGCTCGGAACAGCTCGCCACGGTGGCCTTCTGGCAGGACAAGAGCGGGGTGCGGGACATCAGCCAACTGCTGGAGCCAGACCGGCCCTGTCCCCCGACGACCCGTCACTAGGACGACTTCGTGACCGCGGTGAACACCCGCGCCCTGCCCTCCGGCGCCGGGGAGCTGAGGACCGGCTAGCCGGGTGCCTGGGTGTGCTCAGGTGCCCGGCTTGCGGCCGTACACGAAGACGTCGTCGCCCTTCTTCAGCAGCGACCAGTACTTCTTGGCGTCCTTCGTGGTCATGTTGACGCAGCCGTGCGAGCCCGGCGGGTTCCACATGCTGAGGCCGACCGAGTGGAAGGCCTGACCGCCGTCGAAGAACTGGCTGTAGGGCATCGGCACGTCGTAGATGGACGAGACGTGGTCGATGTCCCGCCAGTAGATCTTCTTCAGGCCGGTGCGGGTCTCGTAGCCGTTGCGGCCGGTGCGCACCGGGACCGGCCCGTACACCAGCTTCTTGCCGTCCTGGATCCAGCTCAGCTGGAGCGTCAGGTTGACGCAGGCGATGCGGCCCTTGTTCACCGGGCACTTGCCTGCCTTGTTCGGGTTGTTCCCGACGGCCTTCTGCTTGTTCATCAGGTTCATCACACCCCAGGTCACCGGGCCCGCATAGCCGATGTTGGGTGTGATGCCGTGCTTGTTCTGGAAGGCCCGGATGGCCTTGCAGTCGGCGGCGGACTGCTTTCCGTCGACCGGACGGCCGAGGAACTTCTCCACCTGCTTCTGGTACGGCCCGGTCTGCGTGGTGCAGCTCGCGGCCTGCGCCGGTGCGGCGCCGAGCGCGAGGGTGAGCGGTGCCACCAGTCCCGTGATGCCGAGCGCGGCGGCGCCGCGCCTGCCTATGTGCCCCATGTCGGGCCTCCCCGTTGCTGCGTCCGCGGCTCCCGCGGTCCCGGAAACCTAGACCCCGGTGTGACGGCTTCGGTTGCGCGGCCGCTCGGGTTGTGACCAAATGGTGAAGTCGGGCTGCGTGAACGCGGTCCGGTCAGCCGTCCGCGCCGTCCAGGGCCGCGCGGAACCCGGTGTGGACGGCGGTGAGTCCGCCGTCGACGCGCAACGCGGTACCGGTGATCCAGGCCGCATCACGAGAGCCGAGGAAGGCCACGGCAGCCGCGATGTCCTCCGGTTCCCCGACCCGCCCTAGCGGGTAGAGCCCGCGGACGGCGTCGAGTTCGGCGTCCCGCCCCTCCCAGGCGGAGGTGCGCACCGTGCCGGGCACCACCATGTTGACCCGGACCCCGCGCGGGGCCGCATGCCCGGCGAGGGTGCGGGTCAGCGATTCGAGTCCGGCCTTGGCCGCGCTGTAGGCGTGGTTGCCGAAGTCCTGGATGCCGTTGACGGAGCCGACCAGGACGATCGCGCCCCGTCCGGAGGCGGCCAGGTGCGGGAGGGCGGCGCGGCAGCAGCGGAAGCCGCCGGTGAGCGTGACGTCCAGGTCCCGTGCCCAGCCCTCGTCCGGCTCGTCCTCGAAGAGCGGGGCGTCGGGGGTGCAGTGTGCGGCGCAGCACACGAGGACGTCGAGCGAGCCGAAGGCGTCGACGGCATGGGCGACCGCGGCCTCCACGTCGGCCCGGTCGGCCACGTCGCAGGCGAACGCCCGTGCCGTCAGGCCGCGTTCACGCAACACGCCCGCGGTCAGCTCCGCCTCGGGCAGGTCCCGGTCGGTCACCAGGACCCGCGCGCCCTCGTCGGCGAGCCGACGGGCGACGGCCGCACCGATGCCACGGGCGGCACCCGTGACGAGAACCGCGTGTCCTGCGAAGCGCTGGGGTTCGGTCATGGCAACGACCGTACGGACGCGACCATCGATACGACAGACCCCGGCACGCCTTCGCCTGGCCGGGACAGCGTGCGGTCACATCCGCGTTCCTCCCGCTACTGCCCGCCCTGCTGGGCGTCGTGATCGGCGCGCTCGGTTCCCACCTGGTCCGTCGCCCCGGGCCGGTCCTTCGGTGCTAGGGGTGCAGTCTGGCGTCGAGTTCGCCGGGGTCGGTCAGGAACCACAGCTGGTCGCCCTGGTTCGACTCGTAGACGAAGTCCCGCAGCGCCGTGCTCCCGGCGAGGTGCCCGGAGATGTCGCCGACGACCGCGAGCCGCAGCCGGTAGGTGGCGAACTTCTGGACGACGGCGCCCGCGACGCCGGAGCGCAGCCGGAAGAACTCGTCCGCGATCCGCTCCACGGGCACCGCGACCAGCTGCGCCTCCTGGCCGAGGGCGTCCCCGATCAGATCGAGCGCCGCGCGCTCACCGTCGAGGAGCGGGCCGTCGGGGGCGCAGCTCAGGACGCGTACGTCCCGCAGGGTCACCAGCGTGTTCGAGGTCATGACAGCCGATCCTACGGACGCCGCGGCGCCGGTTCCCCCGATTTTCCGGCTCAGTGGCCGCGCGCGATCCACTCCTCGAGGTGCGGGGCCTCGACGCCGATCGTGGTGGCGTCGCCGTGCCCGGTGAGGACCTTCGTCTCGGGCGGGAGGGTCAGCAGGCGGTCACGGATCGAGGCGATGATCGTCGGGAAGTGGGAGTAGGAGCGCCCGGTGGCGCCCGGGCCGCCCTGGAAGAGGGTGTCGCCGGTGAAGACGGTGGCGAGACCCGGGTCGTAGAGGCAGACGGCGCCCGGCGCGTGGCCGGGGGTGTGCAGCACGGTCAGATCGGCGCCGGCGGTCTCCAGCACCTGACCGTCGACCAGATGCTCGTCCGGGTCCCGGTCGGGGTGGGTCAGCTTCCACAGCGGCAGATCGTCGGGGTGCAGCCAGATGGTGGCGCCGGTGAGGTCGGCGAGCGCGGGGGCCGCGTCGATGTGGTCGTTGTGGGCGTGGGTGCACACGATGGCGGTCAGCCGCCGGTCGCCGACCGCCTCGGCGATGGCGCGGGCGTCGTGCGCGGCGTCGATGACGATGACCTCCTCGTCGTCGCCGACGATCCACACGTTGTTGTCCACCTCCCAGCTGCCGCCGTCGAGGGTGAACCGGCCGGAGGTGACGAGGCGTTCGATGCGCGCGGCCATCACAGCACCACCACCGAGCGCAGCACGTCGCCGCCGTGCATCCGTTCGAACGCCTTCTCCACCTCGTCGAGTTGGACGGTCTCGGTCACGAACGCCGCCAGGTCGAGGCGTCCCTGCAGATGCAGGTCGATCAGCATGGGGAAGTCCCGCGAGGGCAGACAGTCGCCGTACCACGAGGACTTGAGCGCGCCACCGCGGCCGAAGACGTCCAGGAGCGGCAGTTCCAGCTTCATCTCCGGGGTGGGCACGCCGACGAGGACGACCGTGCCGGCGAGATCGCGGGCGTAGAAGGCCTGCCGGTAGGTCTCCGGTCGGCCGACCGCCTCGATGACGACGTCGGCGCCGAAGCCGCCGGTCAGCTCGCGGATCGCCTCGATGGGGTCGCTCTCGCGGGAGTTGACGGTGTGGGTGGCGCCCAGGGCGCGGGCCTTGGCCAGCTTGCGGTCGTCGATGTCCACGGCGATGATCTTGGCCGCGCCGGCCAGGCGGGACCCGGCGACGGCCGCGTCACCGACGCCGCCGCAGCCGATGACGGCCACGGAGTCGCCGCGGCCGACGTTGCCGGTGTTGATCGCGGCGCCGATGCCGGCCATCACGCCGCAGCCCAGCAGGCCGGCCACGGCCGGGGAGACGGCCGGGTCGACCTTGGTGCACTGCCCGGCGGCGACCAGCGTCTTCTCCGCGAAGGCGCCGATGCCGAGGGCCGGGGTGAGTTCGGTGCCGTCGGTCAGGGTCATCTTCTGCCGCGCGTTGTGCGTGTTGAAGCAGTACCAGGGGCGGCCACGCAGACAGGCCCGGCAACTGCCGCAGACGGCACGCCAGTTGAGGATCACGAAGTCGCCGGGGGCGACGTCGGTGACGCCCTCGCCGACCGACTCCACGACACCGGCGGCCTCATGACCGAGCAGGAAGGGGAAGTCGTCCGAGATGCCGCCCTGCTTGTAGTGCAGGTCCGTGTGACAGACACCGCAGGCCTGGACGCGTACGACCGCCTCCCCCGGACCCGGGTCCGGCACGACGATCGTCTCGACCCGCACCGGCTGGTCCTTCCCCGGTGCGATCACGCCGCGTACTTCCTGCGCCATGTCCTGGCCCCTTCTGTCTGTCGATGTACCCCGTGGATACGACTCTCCTCCGACCCTACGCGTGACTGATCGGTAAAGTCAGGCGAGCAACCCTGAGCGACCGCGCCCCCGAAGGGGCGCGGGGCTGTATCGATATGCGGCTCCGCCGCGCGGGCGCGACCAGCCACGACGCCGCCGCAGACAACCGACGACAGACGCCCGACGGCGCCCCAGCGGAGCGCTCACGCCAGGGACAGGAACAGTTTCTCCAGCCGAGCCTTCATCTGCTCGGCCGTGGCGCCGTCGGCGGCCTCCTGTTCGCCGTTGAGGCACTGCTGGAGCCCCGTCGCGATGATCGCGAAACCGGCCCGGTCGAGGGCGCGCGAGGCCGCGGCGAGCTGGGTGACCACGTCCTCGCAGTCGCGGCCCTCCTCGATCATCCTGACCACACCCGATATCTGTCCCTGCGCCCGGCGCAACCGGTTGAGCACCGATGACAGCTCATCACCCTCGAACCGCAGCTCCACGGCCACCCCTCCACTCCCTGTATACCCTCAGGGGTATACTATTCTCCCCGCCCACCCCATGGTCCCGGATGATCCCGGACATGCGCGAGGCCGCCCGTTTCCGGACGGCCCCAGGTCGGCCGGCAGGGCGCGGCCGGTTACTCGACGGCGGGCAGCAGCCCGGTCACGGGGGCCGCAAGATCGGTGACCTGGTGCAGCTCCCCGAGGCCGTGCAGCCCGTTCAGCCCCCGCAGCTGCTCGGAGACGCGCGGAACCTCGCCCCGGTGCGCCGCGGGGATGTCGCTCACGGCGAGCGAGTCGAGCGTCGCCATCGGGCTGATCTTCCCGGCGTCCTGGGCGGGCGCGGGCGCCGCGTGCGCGAGCGGTGCGGCGAGGCCGGTGACACCCGCGGCGAGCCCGACGGCGGCGACGATACGTCGTGTTGGGATCATGTCCTCAGCAACGGCACCGGATACCCGGCGGACACGGGCGCCCGGCGCCGCTCACCCGTGAGGCGCAGCGGCCGGACTGCGCTTGCCGGGGCCGCCGGGGCGGAGGACGCTCGAAGAAGGGGCCCGCACGGCCCGCTCCTCGCCGGGCCGCGGCCCTTCGAAGGAGGTCACCATGGGCACCGCGACCGGCTCCGCCTTCACCGCCGAGACGCTGCGCCGGGGCATCGAGGGGAACACCGGGAACAGCCTTCTGTCGCTGTACGCGGACGACGCGGAGATCCGCATCGTCGACCACCACACCCAGCCCAGTCACCCCAAGGTCCTGCGCGGCCGGCCGCAGATCGCGGAGATGATCGACGACATCTACAGCCGCGACATGACGCACCACCTGGAGCAGTGCGTCGTGCAGGGCGACCATGCCGCCTACAGCGAGTCCTGCGAGTACGCGGACGGCGTCCGTGTCCTCGCCGAGTCCATGATCACGCTGCGCGACGGAAAGATCGCCGAGCAGATCCTGATCCAGGCATGGGACGAGTAGCGAGAAGGGCCGCGAGAGTCCAGGTCACCTCCCGTCTGACCTGGACCTTCTCGGCTCGGGCGACATTCGGGGGCCGACCGGGCGCACACCGTACCCGGACGCTGACCGTGAGCCGCCCGGCAGCCCTGGCACTACTCCGAACGCTCCTCCGCACCACCCGCCCCCACCCACCCCCACGCAAACCCCGAACCCCCCACCCCCACTGAACGCCACCCCCACCAACTGGGGTTGGGCCTGTGACGCTTGCTGTGTTGCTGGCGCAGACCGTTGCGGCTGCCGGGGGGCTGGTCGGGTGATCAGGGGAGCCAGGCGCTGTAGTCCATGACGTCGCCGGACTGCACGCCGTACTCGGGGGCGGCCACGCGGAAGGTGGTCTCCAGCCCGAGCACGGTTCCGGTGGCCGGATCCAGGATCAGCATCCGGCGGGCGCCGTGCGCGTCATACACATACGCCTGGCCGGGCCGCCCGAGCCGGTCCGTCACACGGCCGGCGGGTCGCAGGCCCGGGGCGTCGGCGAAGAGGCGTACGAGCGCGGCCGACTCGCGGGCACCGAGTGTCCAGTGGTCCAGCAACTCCTTCGTGGCGTCGAGGAGTTCGGCCGTGGTCAGGGTGCCGGTGCGGACGGTCTCGGCGAGGTAGTCGCGCAACTGAGCCGGCTCGTGCGGGGGCTCTGCCTCCGGCGGGGCGTCGCTCCAGCTCGGCGGGTAGGTCCGCCGGCTGAGCACCTGCCCGTCCGCGACCCGGCGCGGCCCGTCGTCCTCGTCGGTGAGGACGGGACGGCCGGGGTGGAGGGGGTCGGTCGCGACGACCACTTCGGTGCGGCTGGCGTCGGGGTGCCAGCGCACGACGCGTTCCTCGGGCAGCGTGATCGGCGGCCGGTCGTCGCTCATGCCGAGACTCCAGGTCTGCACGTGGGTGCCCTTGCGCAGCCGCGGGGAGCCGTCCGCGGCGGCCGCCTCGGCCAGTTCGGCGAGGCGGTCCAGGGGTACGGCGGCGGAGTGGGGGCTTACCACGAGCGGGCGGGGCGCGGCGATGGCGGGGGTGGTGCCCGTGCTGCCGAGCAGCGCGGCCAGGACGGTCGCCATGACGACGGCGCAGGCCGCGAGGGACCAGGCCAGCCGGGTACGGCGACGGCGGCGGCCGGGGTGCGGGTCGTGCAGCAGCCGGTTCAGGACGCGTTCGCCGTGCTGGTCCAGCGGTCCGTCGCCGGTGTGCGCGCTGTTCGCCGGCACCGGGTTGGCGCGGCGCAGCAGGTCGAGTTCGTCAGCCATGGCCGTGGTCCTCCGAGGGGGTCGCGGCGGCGGGGGCGGGGCGCGGCGCCGGGTGTGCATCGTCGGTGGCCGGGTGTGTACCGGCGAGGGCCGGTGACGGGCCGGCGGGGGACGGGTGTGCGCCGGCGGTGGACGGTGGTGGGGCGTCCGTGGGCGGTGGTGGGGCGGTGGGTGCGGCCGGGCGGATGCGGTCGATCTCGGCTTTCAGGCGGCGCCGCGCCCGGTGCAGACGCATCGCGGCGGCCCGGGTGCCGCAGCCGAGGGCGACGGCTACCTCGTCGACGGCGAGGTCCTCCCACGTCGTCAGGCGCAGCACCTCCTGGTCCGCCGGGGAGAGCCGGGCCAACGCGTCATGCACCCAGGCGCCGGGGGCCTCCGTGTCGGGGCTGTCCACGATGTGCCGGCGGTGCGCGGCGTCGTCGTTGCCGAGCCGGTCGACCAGTCGGCGCCGGCGGCCCCAGCCGCGTACCGCGTTCGCCAGGCAGTTGCGTGCCACCCCGTACAGCCAGGGAAGCGGCGCGGGCGGCAGTTCGGCCCGGCGGCGCCAGGCGACCGTGAACACCTCCGCCACCACTTCCTCCACCGCGTCGGTACGCCCCGCCAGTCGCCGTGCGACATAGCGGGTGACCGCCCAGTAGTGCTCGCGATAGGCAGCGGCGAAGATCTCGTCGTTGCTCATGCCCGGTTGGTGTCCGGCACCGGCCGGATCGTCACACCCCCGCTCCGTGATTCTTGTCGCGTCCTTCGAGTGTGACCTGCGCCGACCGTGCGGACACAGGCGGGGTGTGAAGAGCATCGACCTCAGGATCCCCGACATCAAGGGCGTCAGATGGCTGACGACCACCGATCACAAGACGATCGGGACGCTGTATCTCGTCACGGCGTTCGGTTTCTTCTGCCTGGGTGGCGTGATGGCGCTGTTCATGCGCGCCGAGCTGGCCCGGCCAGGTCTGCAGATCATGTCGAACGAGCAGTTCAACCAGGCGTTCACGATGCACGGCACGATCATGCTGCTGATGTTCGCGACGCCGCTGTTCGCCGG
>NZ_JBIWKB010000027.1:0-116649 GCF_044765425.1 Streptomyces sp. NPDC102462
GCCCCTCCTCCCCCCGCCCCCGGGGCCCCCCCGGGCGCGGCCGCGGCGGTTGCCGGCCCGGCCGCCCCCCCCCCGCCCCCGGGGGGGGGGGCGCGGCGCCCCCCCCCCCCCCCCCCCCCCCCCCCGCTTCATGCGCCGCCTGCCTGCTTCACGCGCGTGCTCCGCCCGTTTGTCATGCGCCTGCCTGCTTCATGCGCGTGCGCCCGCGCACTTCACGCGCGTGTGCCCGCGCACTTCACGCGCGTGTGCCGGCCGCTGCGACCGTGAGCCTTCTCTCCCTCGGAGTAAATGGCGTCAAAAGTGTTCTTAACGGACGTACGGCGGCGGGTGCGGACGGTGTGGCGTGTAGGGTCCGGGGGCCGAGAGCCACGGAAGGGACCGATCCGGTGAACAAGAAGCTCGCGGCCGCACTGTCCGGCGGCGCGGTACTGGCGCTGGCGCTGACGGGATGCAGCGGCGACGACACCAACGAAAAGCTGGACGCCTGGGCCAAGCAGGTCTGCGACGCGGTACAGCCGCAGGCCAAGAAGATCGCCTCCGCCAACACCGCGATACAGAAGCAGACCTCGGACAACAGCGCACCGGCGGACGTGCAGAAGACGGACGCGCAGGCCTTCCAGGACATGTCGGACGCCTACAAGGCGATCGGTGCCGCCGTCAGCTCGGCCGGGGCGCCCGCCGTCGACGGCGGCGAGAAGAAGCAGCAGGACGCCGTCAAGGAGCTGAACGCCATCTCGGCCCAGTACGCGTCCCTGAAGAAGCAGGTCGACGAGCTGGACACCAAGAACCAGGGGAAGTTCGCCGACGGTCTCAAGGACATCGCGACGGAGCTGTCCAAGCTGAGCAAGACCGGCAACGACGCGCTCAAGAACCTGGAGGAGGGCGACGTCGGCAAGGCGATGGCCCAGCAGGAGACCTGCAAGTCGGCGTCCGCGTCCGCGTCGGCCTCGCAGACCGCGGGCTGATCCGGGGGCTGTGGCGGGGCCGGCCCCTGGAGGGCTCGGGTGCGTGCACCGCCCGTACGAGCGGACACAATGGGACACGTGAGTAACGCCACCCAGCGCTCCCTGCCGTCCTCCGAACGCCCCGATGTCGCCGCCCGGCTGCGTGAGGCCCTGCTCGGCGCCTCCTTCACCGCCGACGGGCTGCTCGAACTGCTCGGCGCCCCGGCCTATGCGGCACTGGCCCGCAGCGAGACCGTGCCCGCGCTCCGGGCGACCCGCGGCGACACGCCGCTGGAGACGCTGGTGCGGCTGTTCCTGCTCCAGCAGCCCGTCCCGTACGCGCGCGTGGCGGACGTGCTGCCCCTCCCGGAGTGCCTGGAGAGCGGCTGGCTGGTGCGCACGGGCGGGGACGAGGTCGCCGCGAGCGTGGACGTACGGCCGTACGGCGGTCCGGGCGGCGAGGACTGGTTCATCGTGTCCGACCTCGGGTGCGCGGTCGGCGGCGCGGGCGGCATCGGGAACCGGGACGAAGGAGTCGTGCTCGGGGTCGGCGGCGCCTCCACCACCCTCGCCGGCATCACCGTGCGCACGCCCGTCGCCGCCGCGCTCGACCTCGGCACCGGCTCCGGGATCCAGGCCCTGCACGCCGCCCAGCACGCCACGCGCGTGACGGCGACCGACGTCAACCCGCGCGCCCTGCACATGACCGCGCTGACCCTCGCCCTGTCCGGCGCACCGGCCGCCGACCTGCGCGAGGGATCGCTGTTCGAGCCGGTCAAGGACGGGGAGACGTACGACCTGATCGTCTCGAACCCGCCCTTCGTGATCTCGCCCCGCGCCCGACTGACCTACCGGGACGGTGGCATGGGCGGGGACGATCTGTGCCGCTCGCTCGTTCAGGAATCGGGGGAACGGCTGAACGTGGGCGGGTTCGCGCAGTTCCTCGCCAACTGGCAGCACGTGGAAGGGGAGGACTGGCAGGACAGGATCAGATCGTGGGTGCCACGCGGGTGCGACGCCTGGGTCGTGCAGCGCGAGGTGCAGGACATCACGCAGTACGCCGAACTGTGGCTGAGGGACGCCGGCGACCACCGTGGGGACGCCGCCGAGTACCAGGCGCGGTACGACGCCTGGCTCGACGAGTTCGAGGCGCGCAAGGTCAAGGCGGTCGGGTTCGGATGGATCACGCTGCGCAGGACGGGGGCAGCGGCGTCCTCCGTCACCGTGGAGGAGTGGCCGCATCCGATCGAACAGCCGCTCGGCGAGGCGGTCCGGGCGCACTTCGCCCGCCTCGACTACCTCCGGGAGCATGACGACGCGGCCCTGCTCGACAGCCACTTCCGGCTCGTCGCGGAGGTCGTGCAGGAGCAGGTCGGGCTGCCCGGCGCCGAGGACCCGGAGCATGTCGTGCTGCGCCAGAACCGCGGGATGCGGCGCGCCACCAAGGTGGACACCGTCGGCGCCGGTTTCGCGGGCGTGTGCGACGGCACGCTGAGCGCGGGCCGCATTCTGGACGCCATCGCCCAGTTGCTGGGCGAGGATCCGGTAGTCCTGCGCGACCGTACGCCGGCGCAGATCCGCGTCCTCGTGGAACAGGGCTTCCTGGAACCGGCGTGACGAGACGGCCGGCTTGGCCCGGGCACACTGCGGCTTGAATGGGCCTCTGTGCCCTGCGCGCCGCGGTGACTCGTGCGGCTCCCGCAGGGCGGTCCGGATGCCGTGCGACTGATGCGTCATTTGCGGCATGGGCGTCTGCTGTGGCCTGCGTGGTTACCGCGTCCCTGCGGCATTGTGGCTGGCGTGCCTGCCGCGCCCTGCGCGCCGCCGCGCCTCGCCGCGTCACCGTGCTCCATGGGCTCTCCATAATCCGTAGCCGGCGTTCTCTGTGACCCGTGTGTCCTCCGTGAGGGAAATCGGCCGGAACGAGGTGGGCGACCGGTTCTGGACGGGTGGGTTCTGACGTGGACGGGACGGGGGCGCCGACCGCGCGTTCACCTCGGATTCGCCCGCCCGCCGCCCGCGCGTGCCAGTCTCCCGGCGCTGGGTACGCATGGACGGGGGGAAAGGGGCGCGAGGAACCATGGAGAGCGGACCGGCGATCTTCGCGGGAGTGGTGTTCGCCCTGTTCGGGGGTGCTCTGCTGGCATGGACCGGCACGCGGCTGCACCGCCGCGAGCCCATCGCCCACGGTGTGAGTCGAGTCGCATCCGCGACCCTCACCGGCCTCGCTTCGGTGATCGCGCTGGGCCTCGGGGCGTACTGCTTCACCCGCATCTGAGGGCGCCACGCCTGCTGTTCCAGGCGTAAGGGGAGCGTCACCCTCCGGGCACGGCCGCAGGGGTACCCGAGCGGTCCGGGCGGCAGGAATGGCGGTAGTCGGGTTACCGTTCGAGTGGCCGTTGCGGGCTTTTCCCGTTTGACACGGGGGCGGGATGTACCGTCACACTCCGCAGCGTCACCACCACCCGACCCCGGGACAATGGCCTGGGGAGGCCCCAAGCGTCGACCGGAGAGAAGAGCGAAGTTGTCCCCGACCAGCGAGACCGCACAGGGCGGCCGCCGACTCGTCATCGTCGAGTCGCCTGCCAAGGCGAAGACGATCAAGGGCTACCTGGGCCCCGGCTACGTAGTCGAAGCGAGCGTCGGGCACATCCGCGACCTTCCCAACGGCGCCGCGGAGGTGCCGGACAAGTACACCGGCGAGGTGCGCCGCCTCGGCGTGGACGTCGAGCACGACTTCCAGCCCATCTATGTGATCAACGCCGACAAGAGGGCGCAGGTCAAGAAGCTCAAGGATCTGCTGAAGGACTCCGACGAACTCTTCCTCGCCACCGATGAGGACCGGGAGGGCGAGGCGATCGCCTGGCACCTCCAGGAAGTCCTCAAGCCGAAGATCCCGGTCAAGCGGATGGTCTTCCACGAGATCACCAAGGACGCGATCCGCGCCGCCGTCGCCAACCCGCGCCAGCTCAACCAGAAGCTCGTCGACGCCCAGGAGACCCGCCGCATCCTCGACCGCCTCTACGGCTACGAGGTCTCGCCGGTCCTGTGGAAGAAGGTCATGCCGCGCCTGTCGGCGGGCCGGGTCCAGTCCGTCGCCACCCGGCTCGTGGTCGAGCGGGAACGCGACCGCATCGCTTTTCGTTCTGCTGAGTACTGGGACCTGACGGGCACCTTCGCGACCGGCCGCGCGGGGGATCCGTCGGACCCGTCGTCGCTCGTCGCCCGCCTGCAGAGCGTCGACGGCAGGCGGGTCGCGCAGGGCCGCGACTTCGACTCCCTGGGACAACTCAAGAGCGCGAACACCCTCCACCTCGACGAGGCGAACGCCCGCGCCCTCGCCGCCGCCCTGGAGAGCACCCGCTTCGCGGTCCGGTCCGTCGAGTCCAAGCCGTACCGCCGCTCGCCGTACGCCCCGTTCCGTACGACGACGCTCCAGCAGGAGGCCAGCCGCAAGCTCGGCTTCGGCGCGAAGGCGACCATGCAGATCGCGCAGAAGCTGTACGAGAACGGCTACATCACCTACATGCGTACGGACTCCACGACGCTGAGCGACACCGCGATCAGCGCCGCCCGTGCCCAGGTCACGCAGCTGTACGGCGCGGACTACCTGCCGTCCCAGCCGCGTACGTACGCCGGCAAGGTCAAGAACGCGCAGGAGGCGCACGAGGCGATCCGGCCCTCAGGTGATCGTTTCCGCACGCCCGCGGAGACCGGTCTGACCGGTGACCAGTTCAAGCTCTACGAGCTGATCTGGAAGCGGACGGTCGCCTCCCAGATGAAGGACGCGACCGGCAACAGCGTCACCGTGAAGATCGGCGGCAGGGCCGCCGACGGGCGGGACGTCGAGTTCAGCGCGTCCGGCAAGACGATCACCTTCCACGGCTTCCTCAAGGCGTATGTCGAGGGTGCCGACGATCCGAACGCCGAGCTGGACGACCGCGAGCGCCGGCTGCCGCAGGTCGCCGAGGGCGACGCGCTGAGCGCCGAGGAGATCACGGTCGACGGGCACGCCACCAAGCCCCCGGCCCGCTACACCGAGGCCAGCCTGGTCAAGGAGCTGGAAGAGCGAGAGATCGGCCGCCCATCGACATATGCGTCGATCATCGGCACGATCCTCGACCGCGGCTACGTCTTCAAGAAGGGCACGGCGCTGGTGCCGTCCTTCCTGTCCTTCGCCGTCGTCAACCTTCTGGAGAAGCACTTCGGGCGGCTCGTCGACTACGACTTCACCGCCAGGATGGAGGACGACCTCGACCGCATCGCGGCCGGCGAGGCCCAGGCCGTGCCGTGGCTGAAGCGCTTCTACTTCGGAGAGGGCACGGCCACGGGTGGCGCGGCCGACGCCGGCAACGGCGACGGGGACCACCTCGGCGGTCTCAAGGAGCTGGTGACCGACCTGGGCGCGATCGACGCGCGCGAGGTGTCTTCGTTCCCGGTGGGCAACGACATCGTGCTGCGGGTCGGCCGCTACGGCCCGTACATCGAGCGGGGCGAGAAGGACACCGAGCAGCACCAGCGCGCCGACATCCCGCAGGACCTGGCGCCCGACGAGCTGAGCGTCGAACTGGCCGAGGAACTGCTCGCCAAGCCGAGCGGCGAGCGCTCCCTGGGCACCGACCCGGAGACCGGCCGCCCGATCGTCGCCAAGGACGGCCGCTACGGCCCGTACGTCACCGAGATCCTTCCCGAGGGAACCCCGAAGACGGGCAAGAACGCCGTCAAGCCGCGCACCGCCTCGCTGTTCAAGTCGATGTCGCTGGACACGGTGACGCTGGAGGACGCGCTGCGCCTGATGTCCCTGCCGCGGGTCGTCGGCACGGACGCGGACGGCGTGGAGATCACCGCGCAGAACGGTCGCTACGGGCCGTATCTGAAGAAGGGCACCGACTCGCGCTCGCTGCAGTCGGAGGACCAGCTCTTCACGATCACGCTGGAGGAGGCGGAGGCGATCTACGCCCAGCCCAAGCAGCGTGGCCGCGCCGCCGCCAAGCCGCCGCTGAAGGAACTCGGCGCGGATCCGGTCAGCGGCAAGCCGGCGGTCGTCAAGGACGGCCGCTTCGGACCGTACGTCACCGACGGGGAGACCAACGCGACCCTGCGCTCCGGCGACAGCGTCGAGACGATCACCCCGGAGCGCGGTTTCGAACTGCTCGCTGAGAAGCGGGCGAAGGGCCCCGCCAAGAAGACGGCGAAGAAGGCGGCCGCCAAGAAGACCGCCCCGGCCAAGAAGACCGCGGCGAAGAAGACGGCGGCCAAGAAGGCGACCTCCGCCGCGAAGAAGACCACGGCCAAGAAGACCACCGCCAAGAAGGCGACGGCCTCCAAGGCGTCCGTGGAGGACTGACGGCCCGGACGGCGTGGGCACGACGTCGTCGGTCCTTCACATCACGTACATCCGGTGCGCGAAGGGCACGCCCAGGCATCACTTTGGTGTCGGGGCGTGCGCACGTTCGGACGGCCGCCGCTGGCTGTCGGTGGCTGCCGATAGGCTGAACGCATGACGCGAGCCGAGCAGCCAACGGCCCACAGGACGACCCCCGACGACGCACTCGTGGCGGACTCCCGCGAGCGCGCCGTCCGCGCCCTGCTGCGCCAGCCCGAGCTGAAGCGCCTGTGGAGCGCGCAGCTTGTCGGCGGCGTGGGGGACACCCTCGCGCTGCTGGTGCTGGTCGTGCTCGCCCTCCAGGCGGCCATCGCCGAGGGCTCGTTCGGCGACGGCTACCGCGGCGTGGCGTTCGCGGTGGCGGCCGTGTTCGCGGCCCGCGTCCTCGCGACGCTGCTCTTCGGAGCCGTCCTCCTCGGCCCGCTCGCCTCCCTCACCTCCCAGGAAGGCCCGCTCGACCGCCGCTGGACCATGGTCGGCGCCGACGGCCTGCGGGCCGCGCTGCTGATCGTCGCCCCGCTGTGGATCGACTGGACACCGGACAACGCGCTCGCCGTCCTCCTGGTGACCGTCTTCGTCACCGGGGTCGCCGAGCGCTTCTGGGCCGTGTGCCGGGAGAGCGCGGCCCCCGCGCTGCTGCCCGCCCCGCCCCCGGAGGGGGCGACGGTGCGACCGCTGCCGGACCACATGGACGCCCTGCGCCGGCTTGCGCTGCGCACGAGCTTCGCCGCGGTCCCCCTGGCCGCCGCCGCCCTGGTCGTCGGGGCACTCCTGAACAACCTGCTCGGCACCGGCGTCGGCTGGTTCGACCAGCATCAGGTGGCGCTCGGCTCGTATGTGGCCGCCGGGCTGTTCGCCGCGTCCCTGTCGGTGGTGACCTTCCTGGAGCTGCCCGGCACGCGCACCCCGCGCCCGAGGTCCCCGCTCGAAGGACTGCGCCGCCCCAGGACCGGGACCGGCGTGGACAAGGGCCGCACGGGCGCGATCCCGCTGCTGGTGCCGGCCTGCGCCGCCGTCGCCGGGGCCGTCTCCGCCGCCGTCGCCGTCTCGGTGCTGCATGCCACGGAACTCGGTGGCGGCCCCGTGCTCTACGGCCTGCTGGTGCTCGGGCTGACCGGCGGAGTCGTCGTCGGCATCCGCAGCGCCCCCGCCGTCCTGCCGTCGCTCTCGCGCCGTCGGCTGCTGTCGCTGGCCATCGCGTTCACCGGTGTGGCCCTGCTCGCCGCCGGGCTCGTCCCGGACGTCACCAGCGTGGTGCTGATCGTCGCGCTGGCCGGGGTCGGCGCCGGTGTGGCCGCCAACACCGGGCACGCGCTGCTGGACCAGGAGACCGAGGACCACCGTCGGCCGCGCACCACCGAGCACCTGCACGCCGTCGTCCGGGTCTTCGTGGCGGCCGGCGCGCTGATCGCGCCCCTGGTGGCCGCTCTCATCGGGCCGCACCGCCTGGAAAACGGCAGGTTCGTGTTCGCGCACGGCGGCGCCGCCTTCACGCTGATGCTGGTCGGCGCGCTGCTGCTGCCGGTGGCCGCGCTGGTGCTGGCCAAGGTCGACGACCGGGCCGGCGTCCCGCTGCGGCAGGACCTGCGGGACGCGCTGCTCGGCGGCGACGACCCGGCGCAGGCGCCCGCCGCGAACGGCTTCTTCATCGCCCTGGAGGGCGGCGACGGCTCCGGGAAGTCCACCCAGGCCGAAGCCCTCGCGGAGTGGATCCGGGCCAAGGGGCACGAGGTCGTCCTCACCCGCGAGCCCGGGGCCACCCCCGTGGGCAAGCGGCTGCGGTCGATCCTGCTGGACGTGTCGTCGGCCGGACTGTCCCACCGCGCGGAGGCGCTGCTGTACGCCGCCGACCGCGCCGAGCACGTCGACACGGTCGTGCGGCCCGCGCTGGAGCGGGGCGCGGTCGTCATCTCCGACCGTTACATCGACTCGTCGGTCGCCTACCAGGGAGCAGGCCGCGACCTGTCCCCGACCGAGATCGCCAGGATCAACCGCTGGGCGACCAACGGGCTGGTCCCGCACCTGACCGTCCTGCTGGACGTGTCCCCGGAGACCGCCCGCGAGCGGTTCACGGAGGCCCCGGACCGGCTGGAGTCGGAGCCCGCCGAGTTCCACGCGCGCGTGCGAGCCGGTTTCCTGACGTTGGCCGCCGCCGACCCCGGCCGCTACCTCGTTGTGGACGCGGGCCAGGAACCGGAGGCCGTCACCACCGTCATCCGGCACCGTCTCGACATCGTGCTGCCGCTGTCCGAGGCCGAGATCAAGGCACAGGAGGAGGCCCGCAAGGCCGCCGAGGAGGAGGCCCGCCGCAAGGCCGAGGAAGAGGCCGCCCGCAAGGCCGAGGAGGAGCGCCTGGAGCGCGAGCGCCAGGAGCAGCTGGCCCGGCTGCGTGCCGAGGAGGAGGAGCGCAAGCAGCGCGAGCTGGAGGAGGCGCAGCGCCGCGAGGCCGAACGGCAGGCGGAAGAGGCCCGGCTGCGGGCCGAGGAGGCCAGGCGCCGGGCGGAGGAGGAGCGGCAGCGGCTCCTCGCCGAGGAGAAGGCCCGTGCCGAGGAGGAGGCTCGCCGCAAGGCCGAGGAGGAGCGCCGGCGCCGGCAGGCCGAGGAGGAGGCCAGGCTGCGCGCCGAGGAGGAGGCGCGACGCCAGGAGAAGCAGCGCAAGGCCGAAGAGGCGCTGCTGCGGGCCGAGGAGGCCAGGCGCCGGGCCGCCGAGGCGGCGGCCGCGGCCGATGCCGTGGCCCAGCAGCCCACGGCACCGCGGCCGGCGGCTCCCGGAGTGACGCCGGAGGCCACGACCGTGGAGACGCCAATGGTGACGCCCGGGGCGGACGAGACGGCGGTGCTGCGGCCGGTGCGCGAGGAGCGGGACGGCAGGGCTCGCCCCGGCCGGCAGGCGGAGTCCGAGTCCGAGGTGACGGCGAAGCTGCCGCAGCCGCCGGTCGTGCCGGGGGCCGCCGACGAGACTGCGGTGCTGCCGCCGGTCGCCCCGGGCGCGGCGGACGAGACCGCCGTGCTGCCGCCCGTACCGGCCGACGATCCGGCGGACCGGGTCCCGCGGGACTTCTTCCGGGACGAGCGGCCTTCGGCGGCGGGCGGCGACGCCGAGGACCGTACGCGCGAGATGCCGCAGGTCGACGCGGACACCGACGCCGGCGGCGCGGCCCGGCGCCGACCGCGGCCCGACTGGGCTGAGGAGACGCCGCTGGACGACCTGCCGTCGCTGGCGGACGAACTGCTCGGGTCGTACGAGGCCGAGGAGTACGACGAGAACCGGGACCGACGGGGCCGGGGGCGCGGCTGACCGCTCCGCCGCTGCGGGCCGCGGTGCGTACACCTGGTACGCCCTGCCGCGACCGGCTGGTCGGCCGCGGGATGTCGGTCACCGGATGCGGTCACCGGGTGCGGTCGGTGAAGGCGGTCACCGACGGCGGTTACTGACGACGGTCCGCGCCAGTGGTTCGCGAAGGCGGTCCGCGCATGCCGTCGGCGAAGGCGGTCGGCGGCCCGTTGTCAGTGGGCACCCGCACAATGGACTCCGGAACGCGGAACGTGACGGAAGGGCGGAGTGACCCATGACCGTGTGGGACGACCTCGTCGGGCAGGAGAAGGTGAGCGAGCTGCTCGACGCGGCGGCCCGGGACGCTGACGCCCTCGTCACCGCCGCCGCCTCGGACGCGCCGCCGCCGGAGGCGTCCAGGATGACGCACGCGTGGCTGTTCACCGGCCCACCCGGCGCGGGCCGCAACCAGGCGGCGCGGGCCTTCGCCGCGGCCCTGCAGTGCGTGAGCCCCGACCGCGCGCTCGGCGGCGCCCCCGGCTGCGGGTTCTGCGACGGCTGCCACACGGCTCTGGTCGGCACCCACGCGGACGTGTCCACGGTCGCCGCGGTCGGCAGCGAGATCCTTGTCAAAGACATGCGGGACACGGTCCGCAAGTCGTTCACGGCACCGGCGAACGGCCGCTGGCAGGTGATCCTCGTCGAGGATGCCGAGCGGCTGAACGAGAAGTCGGCCAACGCCGTGCTCAAGGCCGTGGAGGAGCCCGCACCCCGCACGGTCTGGCTGCTGTGCGCGCCCTCCATCGAGGATGTGCTGCCCACCATCCGCTCCCGCTGCCGGCACCTCAACCTGCGCACACCGTCGGTGGACGCCGTCGCCGACATGCTCGTCCGCCGCGAGGGCGTCGAGCCGGACGTGGCCGCGGCGGCGGCCCGCGCCACCCAGGGCCATGTCGACCGGGCCCGCCGGCTGGCCACCGACCCGGCCGCACGGGAGCGCCGCGCCTCCGTGCTGAAGCTGCCGCTCCGCCTCGACGAGGTCGGCAACTGCCTCAAGGCGGCCCAGCAACTGGTCGACGCGGCGGCCGAGGACGCCAAGCAGCTCGCCGAGGAGACGGACGGCAAGGAGACCGAGGAGCTGAAGGCTGCGTTGGGCGCGGCCCAGGGCGGACGGCTGCCGCGCGGCACGGCGGGCGTGATGAAGGACCTGGAGGACATGCAGAAGCGACGCAGAACCCGGACACAGCGGGACAGCCTCGATGTCGCCCTCGGCGACCTCACCGGTTTCTACCGCGATGTGCTCGCCCTCCAGTTCGGCTCCCGCGTGGCGATGGCCAGCACGGACGCCGAGGAGGCGGTGGAGCGGGTGGCGCACGCCAGTTCACCGGAGGCGACACTGCGCCGCATTGAGGCGATCTCCGCGTGCCGGGAGGCCCTGGACCGCAATGTGGCGCCGCTGCTCGCGGTGGAGGCGATGACGTTGGCACTGAGAGCGGGCTGACCCCGGCCGCCGGTCCGGGACGCGCCGCTCACTCGTCCAGGGCCCAGGCCATCGCGTCGTTGACGTCATCACCCGTAAGAGCCATGAAGAGCACGCATCGCATCCGCCCCATCGCTCAGCGTTACGCTCGATTGATGCACACCAGGCGAACCCCCCGCCAGACCAAGGCCACCGCCCGCGCCCTGGCCGCCGCCCTCACGGCAGCCGGGCTGCTGCTCACCGCGTGCTCCGCCGGCGACTCGATGACGGCGACCAGCGAAGCGGCGCAGCCCGCCCTGGCCCCGCTGCCGAGTTCGACACCGGCCGCGCTCGCGCCGTACTACGGGCAGAAGCTCGCCTGGCGCGACTGCGGCGTCGAGGGCTTCCAGTGCGCGACGCTGAAGGCGCCGCTCGACTACGCCAAGCCCGGCGCGGGCGACGTACGGCTCGCCGTCGCCCGCAAGAAGGCCACCGGCGAGGGCCGGCCGCTCGGCTCGCTCCTCGTCAACCCGGGCGGCCCGGGCGGCTCCGCGGTCGGCTACCTCCAGCAGTTCGCCGGCATCGGCTACCCGGCCGAGATCCGCGCCCGCTACGACATGGTGTCGATGGACCCGCGCGGCGTCGCCCGCAGCGAGCCCGTCCAGTGCCTGGACGGGCGGCAGATGGACACATACACGCAGTCGGACGTCACGCCCGACGACCGCAAGGAGACCGACGCGCTGGTCGGCCGGTACAAGAAGTTCGCGGAGCGCTGCGGGGCCCGCTCGTCGCGGCTGCTGCGCCATGTGTCCACGGTGGAGGCCGCCCGGGACATGGACATCCTGCGGGCGGTGCTCGGGGACCGGAAGCTGAACTACGTGGGCGCGTCCTACGGGACCTTCCTCGGGGCGACATACGCCGGGCTGTTCCCCGGGCGGGCCGGCCGGCTCGTCCTGGACGGCGCGATGGACCCGTCGCTGTCCGCGCGGCAGCTGAACCTGGAGCAGACGAGGGGCTTCGAGACCGCGTTCCAGGCGTTCGCGAAGGACTGCGTCCGGCACACCGACTGCCCCCTCGGCGGCAAGGGCGCGCCCCCGGCCCAGGTCGGCGACCACCTCGCGGCCTTCTTCCGCAAGCTGGACGCACACCCGGTCCCGGCCGGCGACGCGGACGGCCGCAGGCTCGGCGAAGCCCTCGCCACCACCGGGGTGATCGCCGCGATGTACGACGAGGCGGCCTGGCCCCGGCTGCGCGAAGCGCTCACCTCGGCGATGAAGAACAACGACGGAGCCGGCCTGCTGGCGCTCTCGGACAGCTACTACGAGCGTGACGGCGACGGCCAGTACACGAACCTGATGTTCGCCAACGCCGCCGTGAACTGCCTCGACCTGCCGCCGGCCTTCGACAGCCCCGAGCAGGTCGAGAAGGACCTCCCGGCCTTCGAGAAGGCGTCCCCCGTCTTCGGCAAGGGCCTTGCCTGGGCGTCCCTGAACTGCGCGTACTGGCCGGTGCGGGCCACGGGCGAGCCGCACCGCATCGAGGCCAAGGGCGCGGACCCGATCGTGGTGGTGGGCACCACCCGCGACCCGGCGACGCCGTACCCCTGGGCGCAGTCCCTCGCCCACCAGCTCGCCTCCGCCCGCCTGCTCACGTACGCCGGCGACGGCCACACCGCCTACGGCCGCGGCAGCGCCTGCATCGACTCCGCGATCAACGCCTACCTGCTGGAGGGCACCCCTCCGGCCAACGGAAAGCGCTGCTCATAGCCCGCCGCACGCCCCGGAGGCAGCCCCTCCGGGGCGCGTACGAAGCACCCTCGGAAACTGTGTAGACTTACCGACGTTGCCGATCGCACCATAGTCGCGGGCAGCATGCCGCTTTAGCTCAGATGGCCAGAGCAACGCACTCGTAATGCGTAGGTCTCGGGTTCGAATCCCGAAAGCGGCTCCGGAAAAGGCCAGGTCACATTGCACGTGACCTGGCCTTTTGGTTGATTCGAGACCTGTCGCGTCGCCTGGCTGGCTGCCGGGGGCGGCTTGGGTGAGCGAGGCGTGAGCGGAGGGGGCAGGGGCCCCACTTGGCACGTTCCCTGGCCAGGTTCACGCCCTGGTCGATGACCTTGGCGGTCACCGTGCGGCCGTGGGCGGCGACGAACGGCCACGGGCTCGGCGAACACCGCGGCGAGCAGCCCGGCGAGGCGGACACGGCGAGGTGCCTGGGCAGACCCTGGAGCAGCCGCTCCACCTCGCGTGGCCGGCGCTTCGGCTCGTCCAGCGACAGGGCCCGGTCGCACACGTACGAGAAAGCGACCGACGGTTCGCGGTCACCTCTGCGGTCCGGCTCGCCGAAGCGGACGGGGGCCAGCACCATCCCCCGCCGCATCCGCCGTCTCCTGCCAGCCCGTCGGCACCTTCAGGTCGAAAATTGGGGTCAAAGGCGGAGTAAAAGGGCTGGAAAGGGAAGCGGAGTCTGGGGTATCGGCGGATCTGAGGGAACATCTTGGTGAACGGTGGGCGCCGCGCGGCCGGGCGCGGCTGCCGCCGACGGCCGGATGGGGTGAGGGACGTGGTGCAGCCGAGGATCGCCGTCGCCGTGGTGACCATGGGCAACCGGCCCGCCGAGGTCGACGCCCTGCTGGAGTCCGTGGCCAAGCAGGACCTCGCCCCCACCCGGATCGTGATCGTCGGAAACGGTTGCCGGCTGCCCGAGTTCGCCCGGCGGCTGTCGCTGCCCGGCGAGGTCACCACCATCGACGTGGAGGAGAACCTCGGCTGCCCCGGCGGCCGAAACGTCGCCCTCGCCCGGCTGCGGGAGTTCGGCGACGTCGACGTGGTCGTGGAACTGGACGACGACGGACTGCTCGTCGACGCCGACGTGCTGCGCCGGGTACGCGATCTGTATGCCGCCGACCCCCGGCTGGGCATCGTCGGCTTCCGTATCGCCGACGAGACGGGACAGACCCAGCAGCGGCACGTGCCCAGGGTCGGCAACTCCGATCCGCTGCGCGGGGGTTACGTCACCGGCTTCCTCGGCGGCGGGCATGCGCTGAGCATGGCCATGCTGGACGAGACCGGGGACTGGCCCGCCGAGTTCTTCTTCGCGCACGAGGAGACGGACCTCGCGTGGCGGGCCGCGGACGCCGGCTGGAAGATCCTCTACGCGCCAGAACTGCTGTTGCGGCACCCCAGGACCTCGCCGGCCCGGCACGCCATCTACTACCGGGTGACCGCGCGCAACCGGGTCTGGCTGGTCCGGCGCCGGCTGCCGCTCGCCCTGATCCCGGTGCACCTCGGGGTGTGGACGCTTCTCACGCTCGTCCGCACCCGGTCGGCGGGCGGACTGCGGGCCTGGTGCGGCGGCTTCGTGGAGGGGCTGCGACAGTCGGCCGGTGAGCGCCGCCCCATGCGGTGGCGGACGGTATGGCAACTGACCCGCCTCGGCCGCCCGCCCGTCATCTGACCCGGCCTCAGGTCACCGCGCGTCCGCAGCGTCATCGGCCCCTGGCTGGCCGCACGCCCCGTCAGCCGACCTGGCCTTGGCCGTCCGTCCGTCATCTGACCTGATCCCGGCCATCCGCAGCGTCATCGGCCCCGGCTCGGCCACCGGCCCCGTCAGCCGACCTGGTCCCGGCCGTCCGTCCGTCGTGTGCCGTTGCTTCGGTCGTCAGCCCGTCATCTGACCCGCCTCGGTTGCTCGCCCGTGGTATGCCGTTGCTACGGCCGGCGGTGCGTTGTCTGATGCCGTCTCGGTTGCCCGCCCGTCGCCTGTGTGGCTCGGCCGTCCCGCTCGTCGCCTGCTCGTCCGCTGATGCCGCTTCGACGCCCGCCCGTCGCCCCATCTCATATGGCCTCGGCCGCGCCTGGTCTGACGTGGACTCAGTGACCCCTGGCCCGCGTGGCTTCGGTCGAGTCGTGGTGGCCGCCCCGGCAGGGGGCGGTGGCGGTGGTCACTTGGCGTCCGCGTAGCACTCCACCACGGCCGTCGTGAACGGAAACCGCACCGGTGTGTCGCCGAACGTCAGCCGTCCCGCCAGGTCCGCCGCCTGTGCGATCGCCGCGACGACGGCGTCGGCCTCCTCCTTCGGGCAGTGCACGATCACCTCGTCGTGCTGGAAGAACACCAGTTCGGCCGCCATGGACGCGCAGGTCCTGCGCAGCGCCGCGAGCAGCAGCAGGGCCCAGTCGGCCGCGCTGCCCTGGACGACGAAGTTACGGGCGAAGCGGCCTCGGGCGCGGGCGTTGGTCGAGGCGTACCCCGGCTGCCAGCCCTCGGCGGGCGGCTCGCCCGGCTCCTCCTGGGGGAGGCCGGCCTCCTCGGCGGCACCGGCGCCGGCCGCCGGCGGGCAGGTCCGTCCCAGCCAGGTCCGCACCAGCCGGCCCTCCTCGCCGGCCCGGGCCGCCTCGTCCACGTACGCCACCGCCTGCGGGAAGCGGCGTCTGAGCGCGGCGAGGTTCTTCAGGCCGTCGCCGGAGGTCTGGCCGTAGACCGCGCCCAGCACGGCGAGCTTGGCCTGGGCGCGGTCGCCGGAGAAGGCGTGGTCGGAGACCGACTGGTACAGGTCGCTCGCGCGTCCGGCCACCTCCATCAGACCGGGGTCGCGAGAGATCGCCGCGAGCACGCGCGGTTCCATCTGGTCGGCGTCGGCCACGACGAGCCGCCAGCCGGGTTCGGCGACCACCGCCCGCCGGATCACCTTGGGTATCTGCAGCGCGCCCCCGCCGTTGGTCACCCAGCGCCCGGTGACCGTCCCGCCGGCCAGGAACTCGGGCCGGAACCGGCCCTCCCGCACCCAGTCCTGCAACCACGTCCAGCCGTGCGCCACCCAGACGCGGTACAGCTTCTTGTACTCCAGCAGCGGTCTGACCGCCGGGTGGTCGACGGACTCGATCTCCCAGCGACGGGTGGACTTCACCTTGATCCCGGCCTGCGCGAACGCCTTGATGACGTCCGTCGGCAGATCGGGCCGCACCCGCCGGCCGAACGCCGCCGACACCTCGTCCGCCAGCTCGGCCAGCCGACGCGGTTCGCCCCCGCCCGCGTACCGCTCGCCGAGCAGGCCGTCCAGCACCTCGCGGTGCACGTCCGCGCGCCAGGGCAGGCCCGCGCGGTTCATCTCGGCGGCCACCAGCATCCCCGCCGACTCGGCCGCGGTCAGCAGCCGCATCCGGTCGGGATGGGCCGCCCTGGCGTGCCGCCGCTGCTGCTCGGCGTAGACCGCGATCAGGTCGTCGAGCGGCAGGCGGGTGCCCTGCGGCTCGAACAGCGGTGACTGCGCGCCGGGTTCGGCCGGGCGCAGCGGCGGATCGGGCGGTACGGGGCCGCCGCGCAGCCGGGCCAGGGCGGCGGCGGCCGAGCGTGGCTCGCCGTACCGCCCCTCGTGGCCCAGCAGGAGTGTTTCGGCGTCCTCGATGTCGTAGCACCTGTCCACTCGCACCCCCGTGGCAAGCAGACGCGGGTAGACCTCGGGGGTCGACCGCCACACCCAGCGCGTCACCTCAGGCCGGTCCCGTACCGCCCCGGCGAGATCGGGTTCCCGCCGCACCGGACCGGCGGGCAGCCCGTCCGGGCCGAGGGGGGCGATGTCCACGCCACCGTCCTCGGCCGGAGCGAGCGCCCAGCGGTCGGTCATGTCGGCGAGTGTGGCAGGCGGGTCTGACAATCCGCTCTGACCTGCGGTTTCAGTACCTCAGTCGGGTGTCTTGGGCCTCAGTCGCTCGGTCGGTCCTCCTCCTTGTGACGCTGGACGATCTCCTCCAGCATCTCGGCGACGTGCCGCTCCGTCGTCGGCTTGTCGATGCCGAGGCCGCTGAGCACACCCTCGCCGTTCTCGTGCTCCAGCAGGGCCAGCAGGATGTGCTCGGTGCCGATGTAGTTGTGGCCGAGCCGCAGGGCCTCGCGGAAGGTGAGTTCCAGGACCTTCTTGGCGTCCGAGCCGTACGGGACCAGGTCCGGCGCGTCCTCAGCGGCCGGCGGCAGCGCCGCGGTGGCCGCCTCGCGGGCCGCCTCAAGCGACACGCCCTGCGCGGTGATCACCTTGGCGGCGATGGCCTCCGGCTCGGCGAGCAGCCCGAGGACGAGGTGCGCGGGCACGCCTTCGGCGTTGCCGGACTCCTTGGCCTTGGCGTGGGCGGCGATCACCACGTTCCGGGCGCGCGGGGTGTAGCGGCTGAACCCCTGGTTGGGGTCGAGGTCGATCGACTCCTTCGGCACGAAGCGCTTCTGGGCCGCCTGCCGGGTGACCCCCATGCTCTTGCCGATCTCGGTCCAGGACGCGCCCGAGCGCCGCGCCTGGTCCACGAAGTGCCCGATCAGGTGGTCGGCCACGTCGCCCAGGTGGTCGGCGGCGATCACCGCGTCCTGGAGCTGGTCGAGGGGTTCGGTGTGGACCTTCTTGATGGCGTCGATGAGGTCGTCGAGACGGATGGTCCCGCCGACTCCGCGATTGGTCGTCATGCGTCAACCTTAGGTTGACAGCCTGTGGGTGTCAACTCGAAGTTGACACTCCGATGGGGTGGCGCTTGGGAATCGCCGCTAGCCGCACCGCCAGCCTCGACGACACCGTCCGCTGAAGATGGGGACGCGTTCGAGGCGCGCCCGCCCGCTTCGGCGGAGGCGAGCGAGAATCGCGGACCGGGGTGGCACGCACCGGCGGATCGGGTCCGCGCCCACACCGGCCCGTCGGGTGGAGCCCGCGCCGGGTCCAGGGCCCATGCCCGCACCGGGGCCCAGGTTCCGCGCCCGGGTCGCCGCCCAGGCTCCGCTCCCGGATCGGTATCCAGAGCCTCGCCGGATCGACGCCCGGGGCGGGGGGTTTTCCACAGGGTGTGGACAACGCGAACCGCTGTCGGTGGCGCGTGGCACGATCGACGGGTGAGCAGCAGTACGACCAGCACGGTGGAGCGGGCCTTCCGGGCCGCCCTCTACGACGGCACCGATTCCGGCCTCGACACGGGCGCGTCCCTCCTCGCGGCCGACCCCGCCGCGGACGCCGCACTCGCCCGGCGCGGCGAGGAGTTCGTGGCGGCGTCCTGGCGGCGCGGCTGGCAGCCCGCCGATGTCGTCCGGATGGTGCGGCGCGAGCTGGAGGAGGTGCACGTCGGGCTGGCGGCGGCGCTGATCCGCGCGCAGGCGGCGGCCGACGGGCCCCGCGGCCCGCGCTGGGCGGCGCAGCTCGCCGGCCTTCCGGCCGCTCCCGCGCGCGGGACGGACCGCTTCTCGCACGCGGTCGCCGTCCTGGAGCTGTACCGGCTGCTGCTGCGGCTGCCCGCCCTGGAGGCGCCGGTGGATCCCCCGAGCGCCCGGCCTGGCCCGGACGGGCAGGCGCCTGACCGCGGGCGTCCGGCCGCCCGCATGCTCGGCCGGATCCGTGCGCTGCTCGCCAAGGCGGAGGCGACCGGGTTTCCGGAGGAGGCGGAGGCGCTGAGCGCCAAGGCGCAGGAGCTGATGGCCCGGCACAGCATCGATGAGGCGCTGCTGGCCGCCGAGGCGCCCGCCGCGGACGCGCCCGGCGCCTGGCGGATCGGGGTCGAGCCGCCGTACGAGCAGGCCAAGGCGGTGCTGCTGGACGCGGTCGCCACCGCGAACCACTGCCGCGCGGTGTGGCACGAGCCGTTCGGCTTCTCCACAGTCGTCGGATTCGCGGCCGACCTGGAGGCGGTCGAACTGCTCTACACCTCGCTGCTGGTGCAGGCCACGCACGCGATGACGAAGGCGGAGGCGGCGCAGCGGGCGGGCGGTCGCAAGCGGACCAAGACCTTCCGGCAGTCGTTTCTCGCGGCCTACGCCCACCGCGTCGGCGACCGCCTCATGGCCGCCGCCGAGACCCAGGCCGGCCCCGAACTGCTTCCGGTCCTGGCCACCAGGGAGGTCGCGGTGAGCGAACACATGGAGCGCATGTTCCCGCACACGACCTCGACCCGCCTGCGTGGCGTCGGTGACGCGGCGGGCTGGGCGGAGGGCGCCCGGGCGGCGGATCGGGCTCGGGTCGCGCCTCGTCGTGCGGTGGAGTGAGCGTGGGCTCGGGGGTGGGGGTGTGTTCGGGGTTCGGTTGCCGGATTGCTGGGGGCGTCTTGGTCCGTGCGGGTGGGGTCGCTGACGTGGCGGGTCGGGTGGAGGGCACCGCGTGCCTCGGGACCGGCTCGGGTCGCGCCTCTCAGGAGGAGCCGGGCGAGCCGCACGCCGAGGGTGGCAGCCGGGGTACGCCTGGACCAACGCCCGCGCCCGAAGGCCGCTTCGCCCGTAACTTCGTCGTCCGGGGCAGCGCGGCCGACTTGGGGGAGGCCGGCCTCCTCGGTGGCACCGGCACCGGTACCGGCCGTCGGCGGGCAGGTCCGTCCCAGCCACCGTGGGGCGGAGTGAGCGTGGGTCCGGGGCGCGGGCGTGTTCTCGGCTCAGTCGCCCGACTGCTGGAAGGCGCTCACGGAGGCGTCCGGGGTGTCCTGGCCGGCCTTGACACCGACGGGGCCGTACGTCCACGGGAAGCTCTTGACGTCCTTGGAGCCCGGCAGGCTGATCTCCACCGTCTTCGCCGCCACACTGGCCCCGTCGCCCGCCGCACCGCGCACATAGCTGATCGTGAAGGACGCGGAGTCGCCCTTGGCGAGCTTCAGCTTCTGCGCCTTCGCGTCCTTCAGGGCGGGGACGGTGACCCGGGTGCCGCCGGCGTCCAGCGCGACGCCGGCGAAGTCGTCCAGGGTGCACGGCGCGCTCTGGTTGGTGATGCTGACGGGCACCTCACCCGTGTCACCGGCGGCCGGGGCCACGCTCGCCGACCCGATCTGCACGGAGACCCCGCCGACGGCACAGGCCGCGCCGCCCTTGCCGTTCGTGCCGCCGCCGCCGCCGCCGTCGCAGGCGGTCAGGGCGAGGGCGGTGGCGAGGAGGGTGACGGTGAGCGGAATGGCGCGCATGTGTGGGGTCCCTGTCGAGGTCGTGACGGTGTACCCAGCATCATCACGCCTGGCGCCCGCACTCGATCGCGCGCCCCCTCTTCCTCCGGGTCAGGAACCGAGACTCCTCCGGGGCCGGAACCGAGTTTCCGCCGGGTCAGGAACCGAGGTTCGCCGTGGGCAGCCCCGTCGGCAGTTTGCCGCCCTCGGCCTTGGCGTAGGTCTCCTGGCCCAGCTTGCCGGACCAGGTCACCTTCAGGGAATCCCCGTCCACGGAGTCGACCATTCCGGACTTCCGGTCGGCGCTGCCGTCCGTGCAGGTCAGATGGATCATCTGCATGCCCGACTCCTGGCCGGCGGTCCCGCTGCACACGGCGCCGCCGGTCGCGAAGAGCCCGGCCCGCTCGCCGGTGATCACCAGGGCCACGGCCTTGCCGCCGGACGTGGTGAGCCAGCTGCCCTGCAGGGCACCGGACGAGGCCGTGGCGCCGCCGGTGTCCGAGCTGCCCGAGGGGGATGAGGAGGACGAGGGGGTCGTGGACGCGCTCGGACGCGGTGAGGCGTCGTTCTTGGAGTCGCCGCCACCGCACGCGGTCAGCGCGAGCGCGCCCGTCAGCGCCGCGGCCGTGGCCGCGATCCGCACCGTCCTAGTCGCCGAAGTCACTGGAAGCTCCCAAGGTGTAGCCGGCCTGTCGAACGACCGCAGCAAGCTACCAGGACTCACCAGCGGAACCACCGCGGCGAGTTGCCAGGAGTCACCGGGGGATCATCGTGGCGGGTTGCCGGGAGTCACCGGAGGGACCCCTGCGGCGAGCTGCCAGGGGTCACCGTGGGGATCGTCGCGGCGGGCTGCCGGGAGCCACCGCGGGGATCGTCGCGGCGGATTGCCAGGAGTCACCGGGCGGACCACTGCCGCGAGTTGCCAGGACTCACCGGGCGGACCCCACGCCAAATCGCGAGCCCTCACCAGGAAGACTTCCGTACGCCCGGCAGGTGTCCGCGGTGTGCCAGTTCGCGCAGGGTGATCCGGGACAGGCCGAAGGCGCGGAGGTAGCCGCGTGGACGGCCGTCCACCTGGTCCCGGTTGCGCACGCGCGTGGCGCTGGCGTCGCGCGGCTGCCCGCGCAGTTCCCGCTGCGCGGCGAGCCGCTGTTCCTCGGTGGAGGACGGCCGCCGGATGATCTCTTTCAGCTCGGCGCGGCGGGCGGCGTACCGGGCGACGGTCCGCCGCCGTTCCTCGTTCTTCGCGATCTTGCTCTTCTTCGCCATGGCGTTCTCCCGTCCCCGTCAGACCTTCACTCCGCGCGCGCGGATGCGCGCCACGGCCGCCTCGACGCCGATCGCGTCGACCGTCCTGATCGCCTTGGTGCTCAGGCGCAGCCGCACGTAGCGGCCCTCGCCGGGCAGCCAGTAGCGCTTGGTCTGGATGTTGGGGTCGAAGCGGCGGGACGTGCGCCGGTGGGAGTGGGAGATGCGGTTGCCGAAGCCGGGCTGGGCGCCGGTCAGCATGCAGTGGGCGGACATGGGTGACGTACCTCTCCTCGTCGACTGCTGTTAATGGAATTCATTTTCAGTAACATAGCAGCATGGCTCGCAACGAACTCCGCCCGGTCATCAAGCTCCGGTCCACCGCCGGGACCGGCTACACCTACGTGACCCGCAAGAACCGCCGCAACGACCCGGACCGTATGACGTTGCGCAAGTACGACCCGGCCCTCGGCCGGCACGTCGACTTCCGAGAGGAGCGCTGAACCCGCCATGCGCAAGGGCATCCACCCGGCCTACGGTCCCGTGGTCTTCCGGGACCGGGCCGCGAACCACGCCTTCCTCACCCGGTCGACCATGACCAGCGAGAAGACCATCGAGTGGGAGGACGGCAACACCTACCCGGTGGTGGACGTCGAGATCTCGAACGTCAGCCACCCCTTCTACACCGGCACCGCGCGCGTCCTGGACACCGCGGGGCGCGTCGAGCGCTTCGAGCGGCGGTACGGGAAGCGGGGCGGGGCGTGAGCCTGTCGGTCGTGATCGTCGGCGGGCTGCACGCGGACGCCCGCAGGTCGGCCGTGGCGCGGCTCCTCGCCGACGTGCCCGGCAGCGTCGTACTCCACCACGACCTGGAGACGGCCCCGGCCGGCACGGTGGTGCGCACGGTCCGTGACGCCGGCGGGCTGCTGGCCGTCGGTGAGGCGCCTCTCGTCAACGACTGCGCGTGTTGCGCGCTGCGCGAGGACCTGGTGCCCGAGCTGCGCCGGCTCGCACGGGACGGGCGGACCCGGCTCGCGGTCGTCGAGCTGTGGGACTCGGTCGAGCCCAAGGCGATGGCGGAGGTGGTCACCGCGGGCGGGCTCACCGTCACCGGCGTGATCACCGCCGTCGACCCGGCCCTGGTGCTGCCGTACCTCGGCAACGGCGACGACCTCGCCGAGCGCGGGCTCGCGGCGGCGGCCACCGACCAGCGCACGGTCGCGGACACCTTCGCCCGGCAGTTGGAGTACGCCCCCGTGCTCGCCGTGGCCGATTCCCCCGAGGCCGACGACGAGGACCGCGAACTGCTCTCCCAGCTCCATCCGACGGCCCGGCAGGTGCCGATCGCGGACGACCGGTCGTTCGGCGGCGCCGCGGGGCACCCGGCCGAGCAGGTCCACGCCGGCGAAGTCCGCGCACTGCGGGACCAGGACGGCCCGGAGGCGACCGCGGCGGGCCCGGCGGACGGCCGTCCGCTCTCGGCGCTCGCGCGCGCCGCCCTCGCCGGATTCGATGTGGAGGCCGCCGCGGCGGCCCAGCACCCGGCCTGTGCCCTGTTGCCCGCGGAGGCCGACGCGCACGGTGTCGCCACCTTCGTCTGGCGCCGGCACCGGCCGTTCCACCCGGAGCGGCTGTACGCGGCGCTGGAGGACGTGACCTGCGCCGCCGCCCGCAGCCGGGGGCGGTTCTGGCTCGCCGACCGCCCCGACACGCTGCTGCACTGGGACGCGGCGGGCGGGGCCCTGTGCGTGGAGAGCGCGGGCCCGTGGCTGGCCGCGCTGCCCGACGCCGCCTGGGACATGATCCCGCCGGTGCGCCGTGCCGCCGCCGCGCTCGACTGGCACCCGGAGCACGGCGACCGCTGCCAGCACCTCGTCTTCACCTCCCCCGGACTCGACCGCGACGGACTGGCGCGGCTGCTGGAGTCCTGCCTGCTGACCGATGCCGAGTACGCCGCCGGGCGCGACGCCTGGAAGCGGCTGCCGCCCGCCTTCGACTCCCTCCTGGAGGTCTGAACCGCCGTGCCCCGCAAGAGTGAGCGCAAGCCCGCCAAGAACCGGCCCAACCCGCTGGAGCAGGCCGGGATCGAGTACATCGACTACAAGGACACCGATCTGCTGCGGAGGTTCATCTCGGACCGCGGCAAGATCCGCAGCCGGCGCGTCACGCATGTCACCGCGCAGCAGCAGCGGCTCCTGGCCCGTGCGATCAAGAACGCCCGGGAGATGGCCCTGCTGCCCTACTCAGGCCGCTGAGGGTGCGCCGGGTGCCGAGGGTGCCCCAAGTGCCGAGGGTGTCCCGGGCGCTGAGAGCGCTCCGGGTACTGAGAGCGCTCCGGGTACTGAGAGTGCCCAGGGCCCTGTGAGCCGCCCCACATAGACAGGTAGGAGATTCCCTATGTTTGACGCGTAGGGAATCTCCTACTTATGGTCGGGCGCATGAACATCACCCACGCCTCGTTCGTCACGCTCCCCGTCGCCGACCAGGACCGTGCCCTGCGCTTCTACACCGATGTGCTCGGCTTCCGGGTCACCGCCGACCTCGACCTGCCCCAGGGCCGATGGCTCCAGGTCGCCCCCGAGGGCGCACAGACCGTCTTCACGCTCGCCGGGCCGGGGATGGGCGATTTCGAACCCGGTGCGAGCCGGGGGATCATGTTGGTGACGACCGATGTCGACGCCGACTGCGCGCGGCTCGCCGAGGCGGGCACCCCCGTGCACGGCCCGGACGAGTTCCCGTGGGGCCGGATGGCCTCCTTCCAGGACCCGGACGGCAACGGTCTGATGCTGCTCACGGAGGCTCGGCACTAGGCGGGAAGGAACGCATGACGACGACCGGGGCCCGCGAGGACGCCGAGGACCGCGTCTTCGCCGCGCTCGCCAACGCCACCCGGCGCGAGGTGCTGCGGCTCCTGCGCGACGGCGGGCCGCAGCCCGTCCAGGCCCTGGCCGATCACTTCGCGATGCGGCGCCCCAGCCTCTCGGAGCATCTCAAGGTGCTCCGGGCGGCCGGCCTCGTCTCCGAGCAGCGCTCCGGCCGGCAGCGCATCTACCGCCTGGAGGCGGCGCCGCTCGCCGAGTTGCAGGACTGGCTCCATCCGTACGAGCGGTTCTGGCGCGACCGTCTGAAAGGGCTCGGCGAACTGCTCGACCGCATGCCCGACGATGACCGCTCATGAGCACCCATCCCCCGGAAGACGACGCGGGCGACCTCACCACCATCCGTGTCGACCAGTTCTTCCCGCACCCGCCCGCCAAGGTCTGGCGTGCCCTCACCGAGCCCGATCTGCTCGCGCAGTGGCAGATGCCCGGCGCGGAGCAGTTCCGGCTCAAGGTCGGCCACCGGTACTGGATGACCTCGGTCCCGCGTCCCAACGCCCGCTTCTCCGGCGTCGTCGACGTGCGGGTTCTCGCCTACGACGTCGAGCGGATGCTGTCCGTCCGGTGGGCGGACGCCGATCCGGCCAATCCCGCGGACTGGACCATCACCTGGACACTGGAACAGGAAGGGCGCGGCACGCGTCTGTTCCTAGTGCACGAGGGATTCGATCCGGACGACCCGGCACAGATGATGGCGCGGAAGATCATGGACGGGGGTTGGCGTACGCATGTCATGCGAAGCCTGGGGCAGACGCTTGAAGGGCTTCGGTAAAAGGGTCGTCAAAGCTGTAACCGGAGGAACACCCCGCGTGCACGTGCATCTGCCCATGCACCTGCACATGAACAGGGTTATGATCCCGATCAGTTGACCACTGCATCAATGGCCACACCAGCCAGTGCACCAGCGGGGAGCAACCTGTGAACCTCGACGTTGACGGCGGGTACGGGGGGTACGACGTGTACAACGGCATGGCTGCCACACGGCTGGCCGGCGTGGCCTGGCAGAAGAGCCGGTACAGCAACTCGCAGGGCTCCTGCGTGGAGTTCGCCCGGCTGCCCGGCGGAGACGTGGCCGTCCGCAACTCCCGCTACCCCGACGGGCCCGCGCTCGTCTACACGCGCGCGGAGATCGAGGCGATGCTGCTCGGGATCAAGGACGGCGAGTTCGACCACCTGATAACGAGCTGACGCCGGCGCCCCGGGCGGGCGCCGACGCAGTGCCGGACGAGGCCGGGGAGACGCGCGTAGAACGGCTGCGTCGGACGGTGCCGTGCCGCGTCAGACGCCCGGGAGCCGGAACAGGGCCCAGACGACCTTGCCGCTGAGGGTGCCCGCGAGCGGGTACCAGCCCCAGCCGTCGCTGAAGGATTCGACGAGGAACAGCCCGCGCCCCGACTCCGCCACATGGTCCTCGGCGGCATGGGCGACCGGGGTCTCGTGGCTGGGGTCGCGCACCGCGCACACCAGGCGCTCGGTCCAGCGCATCAGGTGCAGCCGCACCGCCGCGGACGGGTCGACGCCGCCGTCGCCCGGCAGCGCGTGCCGCAGGGCGTTGGTGACGAGTTCCGAGACGACCAGGCATATGTCGTCGAAGCGGTCGCCGACGTCCCACTGGTCCAGGGTGCCGCGGGTGAACCGCCGGGCCTCGCGCACCGCCTCGTACCGGGCGGGCAGGGCGCAGGAGGCGGCGCTGGACACGGCCGCGGGGTCCAGTGGCGGAAGGCCCTGCCGTAACGGCTTGAGCATGGTCGATCCATTCGTCCCCATGCGAGGCACTCCCGGGAATTCGCGGTCGTTGCGATGCAGCGGTGGCGCGGGACCATGGTTTCGGATGCGCACAGCAGATGCAAGGGCAGATGCACGTGCACGAGGCGAATTGCTCCCTCCCGTACCACTTCTTGGTCATTTTTTCCGCCAACCTCGCATGCGTGGCTCGCCGCTTGCCTGCTCCTTCCTGCGGGAAAACTTTGTCCTCTTTCCGTTTCCGTAACCAGACGAGTACTGCTCGAAGTGTTTTAGTGGCAGACTTCGGCCCTTGAAGACGGTTGGGGAGGCTGGCGAACGTGAGCGCGGGAGAGCCCGGATCGGTGGTGCGACGCATGCTGCTCGGCTCGCAACTCAGGCGACTGCGTGAGTCTCGCGGCATCACGCGCGAGGCCGCGGGATACTCGATCCGTGCCTCGGAGTCGAAGATCAGCCGGATGGAGCTGGGCCGGGTGAGCTTCAAGACGCGGGACGTGGAAGACCTGTTGACGCTGTACGGCATCACGGACGAGGCGGAGCGCGAGTCGCTGCTCTCGCTCGCCCGGGAGGCGAACGTGGCGGGCTGGTGGCACAGCTACTCCGATGTACTGCCGAGTTGGTTCCCCACCTATGTGGGCCTGGAGGGCGCCGCCTCCCTCATCAGGGTGTACGAGGTGCAGTTCGTGCACGGTCTGCTGCAGACCGAGGAGTACGCCCGGGCGGTGGTGCGGCGCGGCATGAAGGGCGCGAGCGTCGCCGACGTGGAGCGGCGCGTCACGCTGCGCCTGGAACGGCAGAAGTACCTCGTCGCCGAGAACGCGCCCGAGTTCCACATCGTCCTGGACGAGGCCGCCCTGCGCCGCCCCTACGGCGACCGGGAGGTGATGCGCGGTCAGCTCCAGCACCTGATCGAGATCTCCGAGCGGCCCAACGTGCGGTTGCAGATCATGCCGTTCGGCTTCGGCGGACACTCCGGAGAGAGCGGCGCCTTCACCATCCTCAGCTTCCCCGAGTCCGATCTGTCCGACGTGGTCTACCTGGAGCAGCTCACCAGCGCGCTGTATCTGGACAAGCGCGAGGACGTCGCCCAGTACGAGCATGCGCTGAAGGAGTTGCAGCAGGACAGCCCCGGCCCGGACGAGAGCCGCGATCTGCTGCGGGGGCTGCTCCAACTGTCCTGATCGCGCCCCTGCCCGGCGGGGACGATCCGATCCCACCGGCAATTCGCACCCCCCTGTGACATCCCAACTCACGCCCAACACAAGTACGATGACGCCTGATCAGCGTGATGGGACCGTGAGCGTGATCAGCCGTGGAGTTGATCGGGTGTCTGGCTGGCTGCTGCGGCAGCAAGGGGGATCGAGGGATCACATGTCGTCCTGCTTCACCGACCTGGCCCAGCAGTACATCGACGGTGAGTGGCGCCCGGGCACCGGTTCCTGGGACATCATCGACTTCAACCCGTACGACGGCGAGAAGCTGGCCTCGATCACCATAGCCACCGTCGACGAGGTCGATCTGGCCTACCGGGCCGCGGCCCGCGCCCAGCGCGAGTGGGCGGAGACCAACCCCTACGCCCGCCGTCTCCTGTTCGAGCGGGTCCTGCGCCTGGTCGAGGAGCGGGAACAGCAGATCACCGACATGATCGTCGCCGAACTGGGCGGCACACTCCTGAAGGCCCGGTTCGAGATCCACCTCGCCAAGGAGTTCCTGCGCGAGGCGGCCCAACTGGCGCTGCGCTGCGAGGGCAAGCTCCTGCCGTCCCCGAGCGACAGCAAGGAGAACCGGGTCTACCGCGTCCCGGTCGGCGTGATCGGCGTCATCAGCGCCTTCAACTTCCCCTTCCTGCTGTCGATCAAGCCGGTCGCCTCGGCGCTCGCCCTGGGCAATGCCGTCGTCCTCAAACCCCACCAGGACACCCCGGTCTGCGGCGGCACGCTGCTCGCCCGGCTCTTCGAGGACGCGGGACTGCCGGCCGGGCTGCTGAACGTGGTGCTCACCGACATCGCCGAGATCGGTGACGCCTTCATCGAGCACCCGGTGCCCAAGGTGATCTCCTTCACCGGCTCCGACAAGGTGGGCCGGCACATCGCCACCGTGTGCGCGGGCCAGCTCAAGCGGACGGTGCTGGAACTCGCAGGCAACAGCGCCCTGGTGGTGCTCGACGACGCCGACCTGGACTACGCGGTCGACGCGGCCGTCTTCAGCCGGTACGTCGACCAGGGCCAGGTCTGCATGGCCGCCAACCGGGTGCTCGTGGACCGTTCGGTCGCGGACGAGTTCACCGAGAAGTTCGTCGCCAAGGTCAGGACGCTGAAGACGGGCGACCCGAGCGACCCGCGGACGGTGATCGGCCCGGTCATCAACTCCCTTCAGGCGAACGCCATCTCGGCCGCCATAGAACAGGCCGAGGCCGAGGGCGCCACCGTCCTGGTGCGCGGCACGACGACCGACAACCTGGTCGAGCCGTCCGTCCTGACGGACGTGCCGACCCGCTCCCCGCTGCTGCGCAAGGAGATTTTCGGCCCGGTCGCCCTGCTCGTGCCGTTCGACGGCGAGGAGGAGGCGGTCCGCATCGTCAACGACACCCCGTACGGGCTGAGCGGCGCGGTGCACACGGCCGACATCGAGCGGGGCGTGGCGTTCGCCAAGCGGGTCGACACGGGGATGTTCCACGTCAACGACGGCACGGTCCACGACGAGCCGCTGGTGCCCTTCGGCGGCGAGAAGCACTCCGGGATCGGCCGCCTGAACGGCGAGACGACGCTGGCCGCTTTCACGACCCTGAAGTGGATCTCGGTACAGCACGGCCGGACTTCGTTCCCGTTCTGACGGTCCCGGAGCACGGGGCCCCTGAAGGAGCGACGGCTCCGCCGGGGCACGTACGGCGTCGGTGGCCGGTGGTCCGGGTGGGGCGGATGATCCGGGGGTCATAACCTGGAGCGCATGTCAGCGATCCGTCTTCTCGTGCTGGGCGCCGTCCGTCAGCACGGGCGGGCCCACGGCTACCAGGTGCGCAACGACCTGGAGTACTGGGGCGCGCACGAGTGGTCCAACGCCAAGCCGGGCTCGATCTACCACGCCCTGAAACAGATGGCCAAGCAGGGCCTGCTGCGCGCCCACGAGATCGCGCCGTCCACCGCGGGAGGCCCGCCGCGCACGGAGTACGAGATCACCGAGGCGGGCACCGAGGAGTACTTCCGGCTGCTGCGCGAGGCGCTGACCTCGTACGACCAGCGGATGGACGTCAAGTCGGCCGCCATCGGCTTCATCGTCGACCTGCCGCGGTCCGAGGCGGTGGCGCTGCTGGAGGAGCGGATCCGGCGGATCGAGGAGTGGCGCTCCACCGTCGTCGAGCACTATGTGCCCGAGGAGGGTCCGGGGCAGTACGGGCACATCGGCGAGATCATGAACCTCTGGCTCCACACGGCCGACGGTGAGGCCGAGTGGACGCGGGGCCTGATCGGGCGCGTCGAGGCGGGCGCGTACACGTTCGCGGGGGAGGGCGCCCAGTTCGTCGGGGTGCTCGCGGACGACGAGCCGAACCCGTACGCGACGGGCGAGCCCCATCCCGAGGACGCCCGCTAATCAAGTTTGACTAATCGTGCGCGAGGGTTTAGCTTCGACCTGGTAGTCAAGTTTGACTAACGAGGGAGTGGCAGTGACCGAAACGGCGATCAGCGTCGACGCGGCACGCAAGACATACGGCGGCAGACCCGCGCTGGACGGACTCGGCCTCACGGTCGCCCGCGGCACGGTGCACGGGGTGCTCGGCCCCAACGGCGCGGGCAAGACGACCCTGGTACGGATCCTGTCCACCCTGCTCAGACCGGACGGCGGCCGGATCGAGGTGGCCGGGCACGACGTGGTGACCCAGGCAGCCGCGGTGCGCCGCCGGATCGGGCTGCTGGGCCAGCACGCGGCCCTCGACGAGGAGCTGAGCGGCCGGCAGAACCTGGAGATGTTCGGCCGCCTCCACCACCTGGGCGCCCGCCACGCGCGCGTGCGTGCCGGCGAACTCCTGGAGCGCTTCGGCCTCGCCAACACCGGCCGCCGGCCGGTCCGTGCCTACAGCGGCGGCATGCGCCGCCGTGTCGACCTCGCCGCCTCCCTGATCACCGAGCCGGACGTGCTGTTCCTGGACGAGCCGACCACCGGACTCGACCCGCGGGGGCGCACCGAGGTGTGGACCTCGGTGCGCTCCCTGGTCGGCGGCGGCACGACGGTCCTGCTCACCACCCAGTACCTGGAGGAGACCGACCAACTCGCCGACCGCATCTCGGTCGTCGACCACGGCCGGGTCGTCGCCGACGGCACCCCCGACGAACTGAAGACGCTCACCGGCGGCGACCGCATCGACCTCGTGCTGCGCGACGCCGGCCAACTGGGCGCCGCGCTCGCCCTGTTGCCGCTGCGCGCCGCGGACGTCACCGTCGACACCGACCGCCGGCTGCTCAGCGCCCCGGTCACCGACCGGATGGCGGCGCTCTCCGGAGTCGTACGGGCCCTGGAGGGCGCCGGCATCGAGGCGGCGGACATCGCCCTGCGCCGGCCGACCCTGGACGAGGTGTTCCTGCATCTGACGGGGCGCGAGGACCGTACCGACCGGACCGAGGAGACCGTGTGAGCAGCCACGCCCTGACCGATTCCTGGACCATGACCCGCCGCGAACTCGCCCACTGGGCACGGCGGCCAGGGCCGTTGCTCGTCGCCCTGCTGTTCCCCGTGATGCTGCTGCTGATGTTCGGCTACCTGGTCGGCGGCGGCCGGGGCGTGCGCGGCGACTACGTCGACTACCTGGTGCCCGGCATGCTCTCGCTCACCATGGCCTTCGGCCTGGAAGGCACGATGCTCGCCGTCATCCAGGACCTCAACAAGGGTGTCATCGACCGCTTCCGGGCCATGCCCATGGCCAACGGGGCCGTGCTGGTGGGGCGTTCGGCCGCCGACATGCTCCAGTCGGCGGCCGGGCTCGTGCTGATGGCCGGGGTGGCCGGCGCGGTGGGCTGGCGGCCGCACGGCGGGGCGGGGGCCGTTCTCGCGGCCTTCGGCCTTTTGCTGCTCTTCCGCTTCGCGGTGCTGTGGATCGGCATCCACCTCGCCCTGGTCGCCGGCCGGCCGGAGCTGGTCCAGACCGTGCAGATCCTCGTCTGGCCGGTCGGTTTCCTGTCCAACGCCTTCGCCACTCCCGACGCCATGCCCCGCTGGCTGGGCACGGCTGTCCAGTGGAACCCGCTGTCCCACACGGCCACCGCCGTACGGGAGTTGATCGGCGGGCAGAGCGGTGCGGGTGGGCACGTCTGGGCCGCGGTGGGCTGGCCGGTCGTGTTGCTCGCGGTGTTCTTTCCGCTGGCGGTGCGCAGGTTCCGCTAGTCGCTCCGCGGGTTTGGCCGGGTTTTGGGGTGCGGGGTGTTGTGGCCTGGGGGTGTGGGGGTTGTCGGTTGGCTGCGGGTTTGTTGTGGCTGGTCGCGCAGTTCCCCGCGCCCCTTCGGGGCACGGGCCCGGTGGGGCTGGGTGTGGTGGGTCGTGGGTTGGCTGCGGGTGCGTTGGGGCTGGGCGCGCAGTTCCTCGCGCCCCTTCGGGGCACGGGCCCGGTGGGGCTGGGCGCGCAGTTCCTCGCGCCCCTTCGGGGCGGGGTCAGGTGAACAGGGGGGAGCCGAGGGGGCGTTGGCGGTCGAAGCCGGGGAGGATCAGGAATGTCGCGCTGGCGGTCGTGGTGGTGAAGGACAGCAGCGCGTCGGAGGTCTCCATGTGGGTGAGGGTGGCGGTGAAGGTCCGCAGGTCGTTCTGGAAGCTGATGAAGAACAGGCCGGGGGCGGGCTCGTCGGTGCTGTAGGAGCGGCGGAGCATGTGCCCGACCCCCACCACGGTGGCGTGCGCTCTGCGCACGTGGGCGTCCGCGGGGACAAGATAGCGCCCGTCCGGTGTCTTGGCCCCGAGTTCCGGGCCCGAGGCGGCGCTGCCGCCGGACAGGGGGACGCCGCTGGCCCGGCGCCGCCCGAAGACCGCCTCCTGTTCGGCCACGGACAGGGCGGCGAACCGAGGCAGGTCGAGTTCCATACGCCGCAGTACGGCAAGGGTGCCGCCGGCCACCGCACGGGGCCCCGCCAGCCACAGGTCGCGTTGCTGTTCGGCGGTCGTGTGCGGGCCCACGATGCCGTCGATGAAACCGAGCGGATTGCGGGGCGCGGTAAGGCCGTTGCCGACGGGCACGTTCGCACCGCGGCGTGCGGACTGCCGCCAGCGTTCGCGGACGCGGTCACCGGCCTGGTCCACAAGCGCGGCGGCGACGACCGGTAGCAGCAGCGGGTCGCTGGCGCAGATCTGTATCAGCAGGTCACCGCCGCGTGCTTGCGGGTCGATCCGCTCGCGGGAGAAGCGCGGGAGGTCGGCCGCGCCGGGCAGCGAGGCGCCGGCCGTGCGCACCAGCCGGGGGCCGACGCCGACGGTCACGGTGAGGTCGCCCGGCGGCAGCCCCAGCAGCCGCGCGTCGGTCCCCGCCGTGAGGGTGCGGATGGCCTCGCCGAGTTCGGCCAGCAACGGGCCGGGAGCCGCGCTGGCATCGAGGTCGGCCACCACGGCGAGCAGGTTGGGCTGGGCCGGCTGCGGGAGCGTGATACCTGCCTGATGGCGGCCCGTCGCCGGAACCGGCTTCGGCGTGGGCTCCGGGGCAGGCGCGGGCCGGCCCGGCTGGGCGGCGTCCGATGTGCACCCGGCGGTCAGCCCGGCGGCCATCATGGCGCCGGTGACATCGAGGAACCTGCGGCGTGACGGGGGCTGATCGGCTCGGGGCATGGGGTGCAGAATGCCACAGCGGTATCGCGTGGGCCGGTCAACCCCTCGATTCCCCCGTGCAATTGGACGCACCATGCCAGAATGGGATCATGCCTCGATCAGCTCTTCGCGTGTTGGCGGCCGTAGCGGGCACGCTCACACTGGTGGCAGGCTGCGGCGGCGGCGATGGCGGATCGGACAAGGGCCGGCGTCCGGCCGGTGCGCACGCGACGATCCGAGTGCCTGCCGATGCCCCGACGATCTCGGATGCGGTGTCCCTGGCCCGGCCCGGTGACCTGGTGCTGGTCGCGCCGGGCGTGTACCGCGAGTCGGTGAAGATCGACACGGCGCGCATCACTCTTCGCGGTGTGTCCCGGGACAAGGTCGTCATCGACGGACGGTTGCAGCAGCCGAACGGCGTCGTCGTCTCGGCGCCCGGGGTGGCCGTCGAGAACCTGACCGTGAAGAACAACACACAGAACGGCGTCCTGGTCACCGGTTCGGCGAAGGCGGCCGCCGGCCTGCCGGGGGGAAGCGGCGGCTACGACACCGGCGACGAGCCCGTCACCTTCCTGAAGTCGTTCCTGGTCTCCCATGTGACCGCGACCCGCAACGGTCTGTACGGCATCTACGCCTTCTCCGCCCAGAACGGCGTCATCGAGCACTCGTACGCCTCGGGCGGCGCCGACTCGGGGATCTATGTCGGCCAGTGCAAGCCCTGCAACATCGTGGTGCGGGACAACGTCGCCGAACTCAACGCGGTCGGTTACGAAGGCACCAACGCCAGCGAGGACATGTACGTGGTCGGCAACCGCCTGGTCGGCAACCGGGTCGGACTCACCACCAACTCCGACCACCAGGAGAAACTGCTCCCGCAGAAGGGCTCCGTCATCGCGGGCAATCTGATCGCCGCCAACCAGCAGACGGCCACTCCGGAGCAGGCCGACGGCGGGTGGGGCATCGGCGCCGGCATCGACGGCGGCAGCGACAACCGGTTCATCCGCAACCGCATCGCCGGCCACCGCAACACCGGGCTGCTGATCACCGCGACCGCCGACATGCCTCCGGTCGGCAACCAGATCCTGGACAACACGTTTACCGGCAACGGCGTCGACGTCGGCTGGACGTTCCCCACCGCCACGCGGGGACGGGGCAACTGCCTGCGGGGCAACGAGCTGCGCACCACCGTGCCCGCCCGGCTGGCGACGACTGCGGCCTGCCCGCTGCCGGCCGGGTCGTCCTCGCCGGCCGGTAGGTGGACGGCCCCGACCGCACCCGGTGGCATCCCGTTCACCGAGGTCGCGGCGCCTGCTCCGCAGCCGCAGTTCCCCGACGCCGCCACCGCGGGCGCCACCGTCGTCCCGCCCGTCCCGGACCTGCCGAAGACGGAGGAGATCCGGCTGCCGCCGGCGTCCCTGCTCGCCGCGAACGCGCGGGTGCAGACGTCCTGAACAGCGGCTACCTGGCCGGGGTCGCTCCGGGTACCGGCTCGACCGGAACGTATGTGTGGGTGTCGAAGTCGATGACCACCGGCTCCGGTTGCGAACCCACGCTGACGCGGACCCGGTACATGGTGCCGTCGGAGCCGATCCAGTAGCGCACGTTGCCCGCCGTACCGGAGCGGTCGGGGGAGGACGGCCCGGTCATGACGTCCACCCGGCGCCCGTCCACCTGCTCCCGCCCCCACCAGGCGGCGCCGTTCTGCGGCAGCAGTTCGGCGTTGTCCGGCCGGTCACCGCCGAGACCGAGCGCGATGGACAGGGAGGTGTCCAGCGCGCTGCCGGAGGCCAGCAGCGGACGGTCGGACCAGCCGGAACGGGGCGGCGACGCGGGTGCGTGCGCCGGGGCGTTGGTCATCGGGCGGATGTGCACCGAGGTGGGCGTCCACTGGATCAGCCCGTCGCTGGACCTGGCGCGCCCGGTGCCGTGCACCACGCCGTAACCGACCTTGCGCCGGTAGTCGACGGACCCGGTGATGGTCAGATTGCCGGCAGTGCCCGGCACGGTGATGGTCACCGCGCGGCCCTGCGCCTGGTAGTTACGGAATCGTGTGATCGCCAGCCGGCTCGCCTCGTCCGACGTCAGCGGGCGCGGACCGCCGGAGCCGCCGTCGGCGACCAGGAACGCGGCCACCGTGGCCATCGCTGCCACCGCGGCGGCCGCGATGCCGATGACGGCCGCAGTCCGGCGCGACCACGGCCATCGCCGCCGGTCAGCCGGACGACCCGATGGGGCTTGCCGAGTTCTCACGCTCCGCACACGGTTCGACGCTGACACTCTCCGATTCATCCTTTCGATCAGCACACCGTCCGGCCGCCGCGGGCTCGCGGCGGCATGTGGCACTCCGGTGGCAGACCACGCCAAGGCCGGCCCTTGTGGACCGGCCGAGACGTGATGTGCCCGTCCGCACCGTCCGGGTCGCGGACGGTGCGGACCATCGTTGTGCGGTTCGTTCAGTGTTGCCGGGCGCGACGATTCCGGGTCACGAACGCGATGACCAGGCCCGCACCCACCAGCAGACCGACGATGCCGATCATCTCCGCCACCCCGGGTGTACCGGTGCTCGCCAGCGAACCCCCGCCTCCACCGGCCGGGGCCGGGTGGTTGGCAGGCGGCGCGGGCGACGGCGGCGCGGAGGCCGCGGGCGGCGTCGGAGTTGGTGTCGGTGTCGGTGTGGGAGTCGGCGTCGGGGTCGGCTCCGGCGTTTCCTTCGGGATGTACACCCCGGCGTCGATCGTGTGATCGACCCCGCCCGGCTTGTCCGGCGCCGTGACAGGCGCGTAGCCGTTGCACAGCCGTCCGGTGGTCGGCGGGGTCACATTGGAGTCGTGCGCACGGTCGGCACCGGCCCGGGGGAGCGTGAACCTCAGCTCGCTCGCCGCGGGTTGCTCGGGCACCTGGCTGGTGTCCGCGGTGCACACGTCGAACTGCACCGTGTACTTCGCGCCCGGCGTCAGCTCGTACTCGGCGCCGACACCACCGAAGTAGTACTCGCCGGCGGCATCGGTCGTGGTCGTGGCGACCTGTTTGCCGTCCGCGTCCAGCAGGTTGATCGTCGCCCCGGGCAGCAGCACGTGCCCCGGGTCCTGGATCCCGTTGTGATCGCCGTCGAACCACACGACGTTGCCGATCTGGATCGGCGCGTTCGCCGCCGCGTACGCGATGTCACCGAGTCCGCCGGCCTTGCCGAACCCGCCTTGTGCCTGGCTGACGAACTGGAACCCGTTCTCGGTCGGCTTGTTGCCCGGGCCCTCACCGGTCGTGATGTGGTGGTAACCGGTCCCGGAGGTCGCGACGTTGACGACCGGGTCGAACTCCGTGCTGACGACCCACTGCTGCTGCGGGATATAGGCCACCGACCCCAGCGCGGTCTCCTGGTGCGCGTTGGCATAGAAGTCGCCCGGGAAGTACTCGACGACGCCGGCGGCCTGGCCGCCATTGTTGGCGGGAGTGGCGTGGTTGGGGCAACTCCCGGTGCCTTCCCACTGGTATTCACCGGTGGGGGTGGCGCAGACCATGGTGATGTCACCACCGGACATGCCGTTTTCCGCGGTGTCGATCCCCGGGCGGGGGTCAAGCCCTCCCCAGCCGAGCACGTCCATGAACCGGTCGCGGAAACCGAGGATCATCGAGCCGTCGCGGGCGAAGGCGAGGGAGGACAACTCCGGCTGCGGATCGATGAAGGTGTTGCCCGACTTCCGGTCGTCCCACGTCTCCAGGCTGGTGTTCCACGGGTTCCAGTGGCTGCCCTTGTCGCCGGCACCGAAGACGTTGCCGCGTTCGGCCGTGAGCGGGTGGCTCAGCACCGTGGTGAACCGCTTGCCGTCGTAGGTGGAGACGACGGCTTTCAGGTCCGCGCGCTGCTGTGTGCTCTCCGCGCTGCACACGCCGCCGACGTACAGCGTGTTGTTGTGGACCTGGAGGCCGAACGGCCGCCAGTCGTCGGGGCTCGCGCATCCCGGGTCCGGGATCGGGACCGTCGACTTGGGCGCCGCGGCGGTGGCCCCTGTCGCGTCGAAGCTCACCAGGCTGCGGCTCCGCAGGTTCACCGCGTACAGCGTGGAGCCGTCCGCCGACAGGGCCAGGCCACCGATGCTCTCCTTGCCCGGGGCGTCGGTGAACCCGGCATCCTTGATCATGTTGGCGGTGTCGTGCCGCGTCACCGCGGCGTCCGGCACCCGCGCGAACAGCTCCGGCGCGCCCGAGCCGTTGACCGGCACCGTGTAGATCGCGCCCCCGCCCTGCGGCCCGTACGGGGCGTAGCGGCGGGCGAACGCGCTCTGGAACAGCCGGGTCCGGTCCTTGTCGTACGCCAACCCGAACGTCGTGCCCACCTGGTCCTGCGTGGCCAGCGTGGTCGGGCAGGCCACATCGGTGGGACACGTGCCCCGGACGTTCGTCCCGAACGCCACCAACGCCCGGGTGTCGGTCCCACCCGGGCCGTTGTGGACCGGTACGAAGTACCGCGAGTCCGGCAGCGCGTAGTCGGCCGGATCCCACACGCCCGTCACCACAGAAACGTTTCTTCCACCCGACACGTCGACGAACGACGTGAAGCTGTCGAAGTGGTTCTCCGCCGTCGACGCGGGCGCCGCCTGCAGATAGTCGCTGTACGGCGCCGGGACGCTGACGTCTACGCGGTACTGGCCGCCGCTCAGCGCGGCCGACTGCGCCACCACGACCTTTCCGGTGGCATCCGTGACGCCGGTGACGATGTGCCCGGCGGGGTCGGAGACCTCCACCTTCATGCCCCGCTGCGGCACGTCCATCGTCGCGTTGATCACGCCGGTGCCGAAGAAGTCGCGCAGCACCTCGACCGTCAGCGTGCCGTCGTCGGCCGAAGCGGCGGCCGGTCCGGCCGTCGCTCCCACGGCACCGCCCGCCAGCAAAAGAACAGATATCGCGATGCGCGCCGACGGCTCGACAACCTTCCAGGTTAACCGGCGCGAGTCTCTGCCGAGTCGGTTCATGGCATCACACTCCACACTTCTCTCGTCGTGACTTCTCTTGTCGTGAAAATGAAGCATCCGCTTCTCGCTGCATGTCCACTTACAGCACGGAAGGGGAAAGGGGCCCACCGCTGTTGCGTGGACCACTTCGTGGTGATCGCATGAGGATATTGTCGATGAGTTGTGAGCTCCGCGGGCCAGAAAGAGCAAACGCGCATTCACGGCCCCGGACGGTGCCCTCACCCCCACCCCGACCTCACCGACCGCCATCGCGAGCAGCGCGCGATAGCCTATCGCCCGATGGTCTCCGGGCGCTCAGGGAACGGCGACTGGAAGAATGTGCGACAGCGAAGTGATGGCCGAATCCGGCCCGTTGGGCACGGCACACGGTCGCGCCCGCGCGGCGGAGCCGCAGGTTGATGTCGCCCCGCGCCCCCTTCGGAGCGCTAGTGGTGGAAGCCGGTGGCTGCCTGTTTGTCCTGGGTCAGGGGGTGCGGTTGGCGGCGCAGCTCCGGCAGGAGACGGGTCAGGTCTTCGACGAACAGGTCGGCGAGGTCGGTGGAGAAGCCGTTGCGGCACACGATCCGCAGGACGGACAAGTCCTCGCGGTGCGGCGGGAAGGTGTACGCGGGAACCAGCCACCCGCCCTCGCGCAGCCGCCGGGAGACGTCGAAGACGTCGTACGACGTCACGTCCGGCGCGGTGGTGAAGGCGAACACCGGCAACTGGTCGCCCCGGGTCAGCAGCCGGAAGTCGCCCAGCGCCTCGATCCGTTCGGCGAGGGCGCGCGCCACGTCCCGGGTGGACTGCTGCACGGCCCGGTAGCCCTCGCGGCCGAGCCGCAGGAACGTGTAGTACTGCGCGACCACCTGCGCACCGGGCCGGGAGAAGTTCAGCGCGAAGGTCGGCATGTCGCCGCCCAAGTAGTTGACCCGGAAGACCAGTTCCTCGGGCAGCGCCTCCTTGTCCCGCCACAGCGCCCAGCCGACGCCGGGGTAGACCAGGCCGTACTTGTGCCCGGAGGCGTTGATCGAGGCCACCCGCGGCAGGCGGAAGTCCCAGGCCAGGTCCTCGTCGAGGAACGGCGCGACCATGCCGCCGGACGCGCCGTCCACGTGCACCGGTACATCCAGGCCGGTGCGTTCCTGGAGGTCGTCCAGGGCCGCGCACAGGTCGGCGATCGGCTCGTAGGACCCGTCGAAGGTGGAGCCGAGGATGCCGACGACCCCGATGGTGTTCTCGTCGCACAGCTCGGCCGCCGCCCGCGGATCGAGGTGGTAGCGGTCGCCCTCCATCGGCACCTGGCGGGCCTCGACCTCCCAGAACGTGCAGAACTTCTCCCAGCAGACCTGGACGTTCACGCCCATGACGAGGTTGGGGCGGGCCCCGCTGGACGGGTAGCGGTCGGCGTTGCGGTGCATCCACCGCCGCTTGAGCGCCATCCCGGCCAGCATGCACGCCTCGCTGGACCCGGTCGTCGAACAGCCCACGGCGGCCGACGGGTCCGGCGCGTTCCACAGGTCGGCGAGCATCGCCACACAGCGCCGCTCCAGTTCGGCCGTGCGCGGGTACTCGTCCTTGTCGATCATGTTCTTGTCCTGGCACTCGGCCATCAGGACACCGGCCTGCGGCTCCATCCAGGTGGTGACGAAAGTGGCCAGGTTGAGCCGGGAGTTGCCGTCCAGCATCAGCTCGTCGTGCACCAGCTGGTACGCGGTCGACGGCGCGAGCGGCGCGCTGGGCAGCCGGTGGGTGGGCGGCGCCTCGGTCATGCCGCCGACCGGATTGGCCTCCCCGAAGAACGGGTTGACGGACAGCCGCCGGTGTTCGTGCTTCTGCGGACCTTTGTGCAGTGCCATGGGGGTGCCTTCCTGGAGGGTCGGGGGGTGGCCGGCCGGTCAGCGCATCGCCGTACCGTCCGCACGCAACTGCATCTGCGGTCGCCCGGTCACCAGCAGCCAGGCCGGCAGTGAGGCGATGCACAGCAGCGCGAGGGCCGCGGGCGACGCCACGAGTACCGCGGCGGTGAACAGGCTCACCCAAGCCTGCCGGGTGATCGCCAGGAGCATGCCCAGCACGCCGGCGGCCACGCCCACCGCCGGCTGCACGGCGGGCACCAGGGCGTGGGCGCACAGGCCGAGGGCGGCGCCCACGAAGACGGCCGGGAAGATCCGGCCGCCCCGGAACCCGCAGGACGCGGCGACGAGCAGCGCGGCCAGCTTCACCACCGCCATCCCGGCGAACTGCCCGGCCGTCCACCCCCCGGGATCGCGCGCCAGCTCACCGACCTCGTCCAGCCCCTTGAACAGCGTCAGATGGCCGCCGAGGGCGCCCAGCGCGCCCAGCACGACCCCGCCCGCCGGCAGCATCAGCATCGGGTGCCGCAGCCGCCGGAAGGCCCCGTGGACGTACGGGAAACCACACACGGCGCACAGGCCGAGCAGCGCGCCCGCCGAGGCGACGACGAGCGCCGCGAGCACGTCGGCCCAGGCCGGGCGGCCGATCGGGGGCAGCCGCAGATCGAAGCTCGGGTGGGCGACCAGGGTGGTCGTCAGGGCGCCCGCCGCGCCCGCCGTGAGCGGCGCGAAGACGTTGTCCCAAAGGCGCCCCCTGATCGGCCGCCCGGCCAGCGCCTCCGAGATCACCAGCGCCGCCGCCACCGGCGTGCCGAACAGCGCGCCGATCGTCGCCGACTCCGCGAGCGTCGGCCACAGGCCGCCCGGCAGCCCCGGCGCCAGCCGGGTGCCCAGCCACAGCGCAAGACCCACGTTCGCGGCGATGATGGGGTTCTCCGGGCCGAGGCTCGGCCCGCCCGCGAGCATCAGCGCGGTCGCCAGCAGCAGGCCCGGCAGCACCGCGGGCGGCAGCGTGGGCGCGTCCAGGCCCAGGGTGGCCGGATCGGGCCCGGCGTGCCCCGGCACCTTCCACACCACGAGGCCGACGGCGATCCCGGTCGCGGTGAGCATGATGAAGACCCATGCCACGGAGTGACGGCCGATCCCGAGCGCATCGGGCAGGTCCGCCCAGAGCACGCCCTGAAGCTTCTCGGCCGCCACGCTCACCCCGACGAAGAGCAGACTGGCCAGCACGCCCACCACGAGGGCGGGCAGGACCAAGGGCAGCAGAGCGCGCGCCGGGGTCGCCGGAGCGGTGGGCGCCTGCCGCGCCGTGTCCTGGGCCACGGGCTCACGATAAACGGACATAAGTGGGCGAACATCCCGAGAGAAATGGGCTTGCACCTCACGCCACGTGAGGGGCGACCGTGGAGCGCGTACCGAGTGAAGGAGCGGAAGTGAGCTACTCCGTGGGACAGGTCGCCGGGTTCGCCGGGGTCACGGTGCGCACCCTGCACCACTACGACGAGATCGGCCTGCTCGTCCCGGGCGGGCGCAGCGGGGCGGGCCACCGGCGTTACGGCGACGCCGACCTGGACCGGCTGCAGCGGATCCTGTTCTACCGGGAGCTCGGCTTTCCGCTCGACGAGGTCGCGGTCCTGCTCGACGACCCGGACGCGGACCCGCGCGCGCACCTGCGCCGCCGGCATGAACTGCTGACCGCCCGGATCGAGAAGCTGCAGCGGATGGCCGAGGCCGTGGAGCACGCCATGGAGGCACGCAGAATGGGCATCAACCTCACGCCGGAGGAACGGTTCGAGGTCTTCGGGGACAAGGACCCCGAGCAGTACGCCGAGGAGGCCGAGGCACGCTGGGGCGGCACGGACGCGTACGCCGAGTCGCAGCGCCGCGCCGCCCGCTACACCAAGGAGGACTGGAAGCGGCTGCAGGCCGAGGTCGACGACTGGAGCGAGCGGTACGGGGCGCTGGTGGACGCGGGCGCGTCCCCGGCGGGCGAGCCCGCCATGGACATGGCCGAGGAGCACCGTCGGCACATCTCCCGGTGGTTCTACGCGTGCCCGCACGACATGCACCGCTGCCTCGGTGAGATGTACGTCGCCGACGAGCGCTTCAAAGCCTTCTACGACGCGATGCGGCCGGGCCTGGCCGCGCACCTGAAGGAGGCGATCCTGGCCAACGCCGCCCGTCACACCGCACAGGCGCGGTAGACGTACGGGGCGCCGGGGCCCCTCAGCCGGGGGCGGCGGGGGCTCGCCGGTTCGTCCCTTCGTACCCGCGGCGCGGCCCGGAGCCAGCGGTGGAACCCGGGGCGGTCACCCGGCGTTGATAGCTTTGTGCGGCCGCACCAGGACGCCCCCTCGCCGCCCTCACCCCTCAGGAGCCCGGAACCGTGATGACGATTGCCCTCGGACCGAGCTGGCTGGACCCCAATTACCTGCTGGACACGTACAGCATCTGGGGCCTGCTCCTCATCGTCTTCGCCGAGTCCGGTCTGCTCATCGGCTTCTTCCTGCCGGGTGACTCGCTGCTGTTCACGGCCGGACTGCTGATCACCTCCGGGCAGCTGGACTTCCCGCTGTGGGGGGCCATCGCCCTGATCTGCGTCGCCGCGATCCTCGGTGACCAGGCGGGCTACATGTTCGGCAAGAAGGTCGGCCCGAGCCTCTTCAACCGCCCGGACTCCCGCCTCTTCAAGCAGGAGAACGTCACCAAGGCACACGAGTTCTTCGAGAAGTACGGCCCGAAGTCCCTGGTCCTGGCCCGCTTCGTGCCCATCGTGCGCACGTTCACGCCGATCATCGCCGGCGTCAGCGGCATGAGGTACCGCTCGTTCCTCGTCTTCAACGTCATCGGCGGCGTCCTGTGGGGCGCGGGTGTCACCCTGCTCGGCTCCTGGCTGGGCAACATCGACTTCGTGAAGCAGAACATCGAGATGATCCTCATCCTGATCGTCCTGCTCTCGGTCGTGCCGATCATCATCGAGTTCCTGCGGGCCCGCTCCAAGAACAAGAACAACCCGCCCGCCGAGCCCGCCGCGCAGCAGCCCTACCAGCAGCAGCCCCCGGTCATGGACGACGCCACGACCCGGCTGCGCCGCATCGAGCCGGGCCCGGGCTACGAGCCGCAGGCCCAGGCCCAGCAGCAGCCCCACCAGCCCCAGCAGACGCAGCAGCCCCAGGACCCGTACGGCAACTGGAACCAGGGCCAGGACGGCCGGGGCTACGGCGACCAGGGCTACGACAACCAGGGCTACGGCGACCAGAACTACGGCGACGGTGGTGGCTACGGCCGGCAGCAGTACCCCTACGACTCCCGCCAGGGCAACTACCGTCCCTGACCGACGCGACGACCAGGGGCCCAGGGCCGCCGCCCGCTCGAACGGCCGCTCAAAAGCCCCTGGTCCGCTTGGCCGCCCGCCGCTTCCCGGCGGAGCCCACCCGCAGGAACAGCCGCGAGATCTCCGCGCCGAGGTTGACCCCGATCGCGATGGCCATGGCCAGGGACGCGGCCTTCGCCAGCGACACCAGCCCCTTGTCCACCTCGTTCTGCGCGATGGACAGCAGACCGAAGTAGGTGGCCGAACCCGGCAGCAGCGGCCCGATCGCCGCCGTCGTGTACGGCAGAGCGGACGCGAACCGGTAGCGCGACAGCAACTGCCCGAACAGGCCCACCAGACCCGCCGCCACCGCCGTGGAGGCCACCGGCGAGATGTCGCCGACGTAGCGCATCGCGCCGTACACCGACCAGGCGACGCCCCCGTTGAGGGTGACGGCCAGCACCGTGGAGCGCTCCTGCTGGAGCAGCACGGCGAAGGTCAGCGACAGCAGCATCGCCGCCGCGATCTGCAGCAGCGGCCGTTTCTCGATGTTCATCGCGGCCTCCGGGTTGAGCTGGCCGCCCACCTTGACGCCGAAGTACAGGACGATCAGCACGCCGATGACGATGCCGACGTAGAAGTACATGACCTCCAGCAGTCGCGCGGCCGCGGTGATGTAGAAGCCCGTCAGCCCGTCCTGCACGCCCGCCACCAGCGCCCGCCCCGGCAGCAGCGCGAACAGCCCACCGGTGATCACGGCCGCGGCCCGCACGTCGACGTGCGCCAGGGTGAGCGCCACCCCGATCGCGGCCGGCGGCATCGCGGCCGCCGTGAACTGGTAGAACTCCGGCAGTCCGCGCCCCGCGCACAGCCAGGCGAGCCGGTCGCCGAGCATCGCGCCGACGGCGGCGGCGAAGAACACGATCAGATCGCCGCCGACCAGGATCGAGGCGGCACCGGCCAGCAGCCCGCTCGCCACGGTCAGCGCCCAGCCCGGGTAGGGGTGCCGGTTGCGGCGGATCTCGGCGAGCCGCCGGTAGGCCTCCTCCAGGGAGACATGCGTCTCCGGGTCGGAGAGATCGTCCACGAGCTGGAAGACCGCCGAAAGCCGCGTGTAGTCGGTGCCCCGCCTGCGCACCGTCCGTGAGGCCGTCACCGGGTCGTCCACCAGCGACGGTTGGTGGGAGATCGACAGCAGGGTGAAGGTGACGTTGGGCTCGCACCGGTCGAGCCCGTAGGAACGGCAGACCGCGAACATCGCGGCCTCCACGTCCTCGGCATTCTCCCCGCCCGCCAGCAGCAGCTCGCCGATGCGCAGGGTCAGGTCGAGGACGCGCGGGACGGCCGGGCCGTCCTCCTCCGCCTTCGGCACCGGCTCCGGCGCCGGCCGCTCGGCCACCGGCATCCGCAGCATCGCGCGCATCCGGTCCTGCCAGGGCGCGTCCTTGGTCAGGCTGACCGCCGGAACCCCGGTCGGCGGCGTGAACAGCGCCGGGGCGTGCTGGGCGCTGTACGTGCTGGGCAGGCTGAACGCCGACCCCTCCGGCTCGGCACCCGCGGGCTGCGGCGCGTCCAGGCCCTCGGGCACCGCGAACTCGGACGTCGTCTCCGACTCGCCACCGGTCCTGGGGACCACGAGACCCTGGGGAACGGCGAACTCGGACGTGATCTCGGGGTCGTACGTGGTCCTCGCCTCGTCCGAGCGAGGCTTGCGGTCCTCGGCCTCCGTCACTCCTCAACGCTCCCTGAACGACACCTTCCCTCAGCCTCAGTATGCGCAGACACGCAAGGACGGGCCGCACGCGTGTGCGTGCGGCCCGTCCTTGCGGCAGCGGGCTCAGTGACCGCCCTGCTCCTCGAAGCGCTTGTAGGACCGCTCGATCTCCGCCTCGGCGTCGGTACGACCCACCCAGTTGGCGCCCTCGACCGACTTGCCGGGCTCCAGGTCCTTGTAGACCTCGAAGAAGTGCTGGATCTCCAGGCGGTCGAACTCGGACACGTGGTGGATGTCGCGCAGATGCTCCACCCGCGGGTCGGTGGCCGGGACGCACAGCAGCTTGTCGTCGCCGCCCGCCTCGTCCGTCATGCGGAACATGCCGATCGCCCGGCAGCGGATCAGGCAGCCCGGGAACGTCGGCTCGTCCAGGATGACCAGCGCGTCCAACGGGTCGCCGTCCTCGCCGAGGGTGTTCTCGACGAAGCCGTAGTCGGTCGGGTAGGCGGTCGAGGTGAAGAGACGACGGTCCAGGCGGATACGACCGGTCTCGTGGTCCACCTCGTACTTGTTCCGCGAACCCTTCGGGATCTCGATCGTGACGTCGAACTCCACCGGTGGCTCCTCCATGATCAGCACATAGTTCTGGTGGTTAAGTGTCCCTCACGCAGGTGTGTGATCGCGAAAGGGGCTGGTGGTCATGCCAGAGCTGAGGCCGTGGCGCGCCGCGAGACCGCACGTGGTGCGGATCGTGAACGCCGTACTACCACGTCTGGCAGGGGGCGCGGCGACCGCCCGGCCACGGGTCGCGCGGCTCGTACGGGCCGTGAAACCGCAGCTCACGCGGATCCCCGGGCCCCGGACAGCGCGGACCTGGCAGTTCACCGCGGGTGCCGCAACCGCCGGGCTGGCGCTGGCCGCCGGGGTGGTGACCGCCGCCGGTCCCTGGGACGCCAACGGTCAGCGTACGGCCGAGCGGGACCGGGCCGCCGCCCTGGAGCGGGCAGGTGGCGCAGATCACGGCGATGACTCCGGCACGGCCTCCGGCGGCCCCCGGCCGGCCCCGAGCGCGGCGCCCGTGCTGACCGCTCTCGGCGGCACCGCGAGCGCCGCGGACACCAAGGGCACCAAGGACACCGGCAGGGGCACCGGCGACACCACGGGCGTCGCGGGCACCGGAAAGCCCCTCGCGGACGTCCTCGGGCCGCTCCTGGCCGCCCCGGCACTGGGCGGCTCCCACACGGCCGTGGTGGTGGACGCGGTGACCGGCGAACGGCTGTACGCCACCGGAGCCGACAAGGCACTGACCCCCGCCTCCACCACGAAGATCGCCACCGCGGTCGCCGCGCTCTCCGCCCTCGGCCCCGACCACCGCCTCACCACCCGCGCCGTCCTGGAACCCGGCGCCGGGAAACTCGTCCTCGTCGGCGGCGGCGACCCCACCCTCACCGCCCGGAAGGACCCCGGCGGCTGGGCCGGCCTGCGCACCCTCGCCACCGACACCGCGAAGGCGCTGCGCGCCCGCGGCGTCCACGAGGTCGCCCTCTCCTACGACACCAGCCTGTACTCGGGCCCCGGCCTGCACCCCATCGGCGTGAACGACAACCTCGCCCCGGTCAGCGCCCTGATGGCCGACGAGGGCCGCGCCGACGCCACCACGAGCGGCCCGGCGCCCCGGGTGCCGGATCCGGCGGCGGGCGCGGCCCGCACCTTCGCCGACCTCCTCGGGAAGGCCGGCATCAAGACGACGGCACCCGGCCCCGGCAAGGCCACCGGCCGCGCCACCGCCCTCGCCTCCGTCGCCTCGCCCCCGCTGTCCGCCCTGGTCGAACGCATGCTGACCGACAGCGACAACGACATCGCCGAGGCGCTGGCCCGGCAGACCGCCGTCGCGACCGGCGGGCGGGCCGACTTCGACGGCGGCGCCCGGGCCATCGCCGCCCAGCTGACCAAGCTGGGCCTGCCGACCGCCGGGTCCGTCTTCCACGACGGCAGCGGCCTGAACCGCGACGACCGGCTGACGGCCAACCTGCTCACCGCCCTCCTGGCCAAGGCCGCCTCGCCCGGCCGGCCCGACCTGCGTCCGGTCCTCACCGGCCTGCCGGTGGCCGGCTTCACCGGCACCCTCAGCGACCGCTACGCGAACGGTGCGGCGGGCGTCGTACGGGCCAAGACCGGCACCCTTACGGGGGTCAACTCGCTGGCCGGCACCGTGGCCGACCGCGGCGGGCGGCTGCTGGCCTTCGCCTTCCTGGCGTCCGGCACGACGAACGCCGTCGAGGCCCAGGCGGCGCTGGACGCCACGGCTACGGCGCTGGCGGACCGCTGAGCGCTCCGCTGGGTGGGGCCGGGGAGGGGCGTCGTTCGGGTGCGGGTGCGTTGTGGTCGCTCGCGCCGTTCCCCGCGCCCCTTTGGGGCTCGGCGTTCGGGTGCGGGTGCGTTGTGGTCGCTCGCGCCGTTCCCCGCGCCCCTTCGGGGCGCTGGTCGCGCAGTTGCCTGTGGTCCTTTGGGGCGCGGGGTGCTTGGACTGCCTCAGGGCGGGGGGCTCACGTACCGTTGACGCATGACGAGCATCGGCGGTGCCGCTTCTTCTGGGTTGGTCGACTGGAATCTCGCGGTCGCGACCGCGACCCGGCTCGTGCGGCCGGGCCCCGAGGTGAGCCGCGACGAGGCCCGGGCCGTCGTCGCGGAGCTGCGCCGGCACGCGAAGTCCTCGGAGGCGCACGTCCGGGGCTTCACCCGGTTGGGCACCGACGGCATCCACGACACCCCTGTCCTCGTCGTCGACCGCCCCGGCTGGGTCCGGGCGAACGTCGCCGGGTTCCGGGAAGTCCTCAAACCGCTGCTCGACAAGATGCAGGAGCGGCGCGGCAGCACCCCGGGCGGCGCGATGCTCGGCGCGGTCGGCGGCAAGGTCACCGGCGTCGAACTCGGCATGCTGCTGTCCTTCCTGGCCTCCCGCGTCCTCGGCCAGTACGAGACGTTCGCCCCCGCCACCCGGGACCTCCCCGCAGGCGAGAACGGCGGCGGCCGGCTGCTGCTGGTCGCGCCGAACATCGTCCACGTGGAGCGGGAACTCGACGTCCGGCCGCATGACTTCCGGCTGTGGGTGTGCCTGCACGAGGAGACCCACCGCACGCAGTTCTCCGCGGTGCCCTGGCTGCGCGACCACCTGGAGGGCGAGATCCAGTCGTTCCTCGCGGAGACCGACGTCGACCCCATGACCGTCCTGGAGCGCATCCGCGAGGCCGCCCAGTCGCTGGCCGGCGGGCGGCCCGAGGCCGAGGAGGACGACGGTGGCCGGTCCTTCGTGGAACTCGTGCAGACGCCGGCGCAGCGGGAGATCCTGGGCCGGCTCACCGCCGTGATGTCCCTGCTGGAGGGGCACGCGGACTTCGTGATGGACGGGGTCGGACCGGACGTCGTGCCGACCGTCGCCGAGATCCGTGAGAAGTTCCAGCAGCGCCGCGCCAAGGGCGCGTCCCGGCTGGACATGGCCCTGCGCAAGCTGCTCGGTCTGGATGCCAAACTCAGGCAGTACCGGGACGGCGAACGCTTCGTGCGCGCCGTCGTCGAACAGGTCGGCATGGACGGCTTCAACCGGGTGTGGACCTCCCCGAACACGCTGCCGACCAAGGCGGAGATCGCCAAACCGGCGGACTGGATCGCGCGGGTGCATCGCAGGCCGGAGTCGTGAACGGCATGCGGTCGTCGTGAATGGAATCCGGCCTACGGCAGGCGAACGCCCCTTCAATCACTCGTCCGAGGGACCGTGTGCCAGGGGTAGGCGTGCAATGCTCGGGGAACGGCCCGTTTCTGTCACCATCTACACACTCTGAGTGACCGAACCTCGGGTTCAAACCCCCCGAAGACTTCATGAAGGGAACCGGACATGGGTCCCCATCCTGCGGTCGCGGCGATACGCCTGGCGGTCCGCCGCGTCCTCCACGACATCCTCACCGATCACACATCCGCGACCCCGCAGGCCGCCCCCCGGCGCGCGGGCCCGCGCACCGGCGGTCACGGCGCCGGGCACGAGCGTTCCCCCTCCCCGCTCGTACTCGTGGCGTGCTCCGGCGGTGCCGACTCCATGGCACTCGCCTCCGCCCTCGCCTTCGAAGCACCCAAACTCGGCATCCGCGCCGGCGGCATCACCGTCGACCACGGCCTCCAAGCCGGCTCCGGCGCCCGTGCCGAGGAGGTCGTGCTGCGGCTGCGTGAGCTGGGTCTGGACCCCGTGGAGTGCGTCGCCGTGCGCGTCGGCCGCGCGGGCGGCCCCGAGGCGGCCGCCCGAGACGCCCGCTACGCCGCCCTCGACGCCGCCGCCGACCGCCACGGCGCCTGCGCGATCCTGCTCGGCCACACCCGTGACGACCAGGCAGAAACCGTCCTGCTGGGGCTCGCCCGGGGATCCGGTATCCGCTCCCTGTCCGGAATGGCCGCGGTCTCGGGGGCCGGCGGCCGTTACCGGCGTCCCTTCCTCCGGCTCGACCGGCAGACCGCCCGCAAGGCGTGCATGGTCCAGTCCCTGCCGGTCTGGGACGACCCGCACAACGCGGACCCGGCGTACACCCGCTCCCGGCTCCGCCACGAGGGCCTGCCCGCCCTGGAGAAGGCCCTCGGCAAGGGCGTCGTCGAAGCCCTCGCCCGCACCGCGCGGCTGTCCCGTGACGACGCCGACGCCCTCGACGCCTGGGCCGTCCAGGCCGCGACCGCCGTGCGCGACGCCACCGGGGTCCTGGAGTGCGCCAAGCTCTACGCCCTGCCGCCCGCCGTGCGCCGCCGTGTGCTGCGCCATGCCGCCATCGAGGCCGGCGCACCGGCCGGCTCGCTGTTCGCCCGCCACATCGAGGAAGTCGACCGCCTGATCACGGGCTGGCGCGGCCAGGGAGCCATCAACCTTCCGGGCAAAGTCGTCGCTCAGCGCCAGGGTGGCAGACTGGTGATCCGGCAAGGCTGAATCCCACTCCTCCGTACGGGGGACCGGGCGGGCCGGTGCCGTAACTGCGGGACGACCGAAAGTGATGCGGGTGGACGCGAAAGACATGGGTGCCGACCTCCAGCAGGTGCTCATCACCAAGGAAGAGATCGACGCGAAGCTGGCCGAGCTGGCCGCGAAGATCGACGCGGAGTACGCGGGCAAGGACCTGTTGATCGTCGGTGTCCTCAAGGGTGCCGTGATGGTCATGGCGGACCTCGCCCGGGCACTGTCCACCCCCGTCACCATGGACTGGATGGCCGTGTCCTCCTACGGCGCGGGCACCCAGTCCTCCGGCGTCGTGCGGATCCTCAAGGACCTCGACACCGACATCAAGGGCAAGCACGTCCTGGTCGTCGAGGACATCATCGACTCCGGTCTGACCCTGTCCTGGCTGATCTCCAACCTCGGCTCCCGGGAGCCGGCCACCCTCAAGGTGTGCACGCTGCTGCGCAAGCCCGAGGCCGCCAAGGTCGCCATCGACGTGGAGTGGGTCGGCTTTGACATCCCCAACGAATTCGTCGTCGGCTACGGACTCGACTACGCCGAGAAGTACCGCAATCTCCCGTTCGTGGGTACGCTCGCGCCTCACGTCTACGGCGGCTGAGACCCACCGCGGCCAGTCTCGTAAGACGATCGGGAACCCCAGCGGGTTTCGCGCCGTTGGAGCATGCAGAGACGGGAATGCCAGCAGTCCGTGCCACTTCGGGCAACAATGCTGGGGTACCGTCAGAAGAACTGTCTTATCAAACTCACTATGGCAGGAGGGACGGGGCGGCACCGCTCCGTATGGATGGACGTGAAGCGATACTTCCGTGGGCCGGTCATGTGGATCGTGCTGGCCGTCCTTGCCGTGGTCGTGTTGATGCAGGTCGTCGGCTCGTCCGGCGGCTACAAGACGGTGGACACCGGCCAGGTCGTGGCAGCGATCAACGACAACCGGGTGCAGTCGGCCAAGCTCACCACCGGTGACGAGCAGAGCATCAAGGTCACGCTGAAGGACGGCCAGAAGGTCGACGGCAGCTCGAAGATCCAGGCGAGCTACATCGGCGACCAGGGCGTGGGCATTGCCGGCACCCTGCAGACCAAGTACCAGGACAAGCAGATCCCGGACGGCTACACCGTGTCGCCGTCCAAGCAGAACCCGTTCGTGGGCGTGCTGCTCTCGCTGCTGCCCTTCGTCCTCATCGTGGTCGTCTTCCTGTTCCTGATGAACCAGATGCAGGGCGGCGGCTCCCGGGTCATGAACTTCGGGAAGTCCAAGGCCAAGCTCATCACCAAGGACACCCCGAAGACGACCTTCGCCGACGTGGCGGGCTCGGACGAGGCGGTCGAGGAACTGCACGAGATCAAGGAGTTCCTCCAGGAGCCGGCCAAGTTCCAGGCCGTCGGCGCCAAGATCCCCAAGGGCGTGCTGCTCTACGGCCCGCCCGGCACCGGCAAGACGCTGCTCGCGCGTGCCGTGGCCGGCGAGGCCGGGGTCCCCTTCTACTCGATCTCCGGTTCCGACTTCGTCGAGATGTTCGTCGGTGTCGGTGCCTCCCGGGTCCGTGACCTGTTCGAGCAGGCCAAGGCGAACGCGCCCGCGATCGTCTTCGTCGACGAGATCGACGCGGTCGGCCGTCACCGCGGTGCCGGACTCGGCGGCGGTCACGACGAGCGCGAGCAGACGCTGAACCAGCTGCTGGTCGAGATGGACGGCTTCGACGTCAAGGGCGGTGTGATCCTGATCGCCGCGACGAACCGTCCGGACATCCTCGACCCCGCCCTGCTGCGCCCCGGCCGCTTCGACCGCCAGATCGCGGTCGACCGCCCGGACATGCAGGGCCGCCTGGAGATCCTCAAGGTCCACCAGAAGGGCAAGCCGGTCGCCCCGGACGTCGACCTCTCGGCCGTCGCCCGTCGCACCCCCGGCTTCACCGGCGCCGACCTGTCGAACGTGCTGAACGAGGCGGCGCTGCTCACGGCCCGCAGCGACAAGAAGCTGATCGACAACCACATGCTGGACGAGGCGATCGACCGTGTGGTCGCGGGCCCGCAGAAGCGGACCCGGATCATGTCGGACAAGGAGAAGAAGATCACCGCGTACCACGAGGGCGGACACGCCCTGGTCGCGGCGGCTTCCCCGAACTCCGACCCGGTCCACAAGATCACCATCCTGTCCCGCGGCCGGGCGCTCGGCTACACGATGGTCCTCCCGGACGAGGACAAGTACTCCACGACCCGCAACGAGATGCTGGACCAGCTGGCCTACATGCTGGGCGGTCGCGCGGCCGAGGAACTGGTCTTCCACGACCCGACCACGGGAGCCGCGAACGACATCGAGAAGGCCACCGCCACGGCCCGCGCAATGGTCACCCAGTACGGCATGACCGAGCGGCTGGGCGCGATCAAGTTCGGCGGCGACAACACCGAACCGTTCCTCGGACGTGAGATGGCCCACCAGCGCGACTACTCGGAAGAGGTCGCCGCCCTGGTGGACGAGGAAGTCAAGAAGCTCATCGAGACCGCGCACAACGAGGCCTGGGAGATCCTGGTCGAGAACCGCGACGTCCTCGACAACCTGGTGCTGGCCCTCCTGGAGAAGGAGACGCTGGGCAAGGAGGAGATCGCCGAGATCTTCGCGCCGATCGTCAAGCGGCCGCCGCGGCCCGCCTGGACCGGCTCCTCCCGGCGTACGCCGTCCACCCGCCCGCCGGTGCTCTCCCCCAAGGAACTGGCACTGACCAACGGGGCGAACGGTGCGACGCCCGCGATCAGCACGGCCAAGTCGACGGCGGCGGAGTCCGCCCCGGTGGCCGAGCCGACCCCGGAGGACCGCCCGGAGAGCTGACCCCCCCGTCGGCGGTGTGGCCGCCGGCGGTGTGGCCCCGGTGGCCACACCGACCCCGGAATGAATGCCGCGTCCCCCAGGGTTCTAGCCTGGGGGACGCGGCATTTGCGCATGTCCGCACGTGAGCGACAGGAACGAGGCACCCCATGACCGACCCCGTGACCTTGGACGGCGAGGGCACCGTCGGCGAGTTCGACGAGAAGCGCGCCGAGAACGCCGTACGCGAACTCCTCATCGCGGTCGGCGAGGACCCCGACCGCGAGGGCCTGAGGGAGACACCGGCACGGGTGGCACGGGCGTACCGCGAACTGCTGGCGGGGCTGGTGCAGGAGCCCGAGGACGTGCTGACGACGACGTTCGACCTGGGCCATGACGAGATGGTCCTGGTGAAGGACATCGAGATCGTGTCGCTGTGCGAGCATCATCTGCTGCCGTTCCACGGTGTGGCGCACGTCGGGTACATTCCGGCCGAAAGTGGCAAGATCACCGGTCTGTCGAAGCTGGCCCGCCTCGTGGAGGTGTTCGCCCGCCGACTGCAGGTGCAGGAACGACTCACCACGCAGATCGCCGACTCCCTCGTGCGGATCCTTGAGGCCCGGGGCGTGATCGTCGTCATCGAGGCGGAGCACATGTGCATGTCCGTGCGCGGCATCCGCAAGCCCGGCGCCAAGACGACCACGTCGGCCGTGCGCGGCCAGCTCAGGGACGCCACGACCCGCGCCGAGGCCATGAGTCTGATACTGGCCCGCTGAACCGCCCTCCCCGTCCGGGGACAGGCGCGTCAGGCCACCGGTTCAGCGCCCGAGTTGTCGTGGTCGTCGTCTTCGGGGAGTTTGCAGACGCGTTCCAGGAAGATGGCCGCCGCTATGACGGCGATGCCGGCCAGGACGCAGAAGCCCGCGTAGAACGCCTGGTCGCGGCGCGCGGGGATGTCAAGGATCTCCAGGAGGAAGACGCCCGTGCCGCCGTACATCCCGGCGACGAGGGCGGCGACCAGGGCGCTGGCCTGGGCGAAGACGACCGCGCGTGCGGCCATCAGCGGGTCGACGCCCTTGGCGCCGGGACGCCGTTCCCGCTGGGCCTTGAGGCGGGCGCGCAGCGACAGCGCCGTGGACAGCAGGACCGCCGCGATCAGGGCGAGGACGATGGGGGCGGCCAGCGGCACGCTGGGCAGCGTCCCCACCGAGTTCCACAGGCGGGCGCCGGCCCAGGACAGCACTCCGGCGACGACGAACACGCCGACCAGCACCCTGATCCGCAGCTCTCTCACGGTGATTGTTCAGCTCCCCCGGACGTGGTCGTGGGCGGCCCACCTCGGTGTGTCCGTCCCGTGGTCGTCTCGACCTTAACGACTACTCGGGCAGTCGGAGTTCCAGGTCCGGGCGGGCCGCGACGCCGCTGCGGGTGACGGCGCCGAGGAGATCGGCGACGGCGCCGCGGCCGGGCAGCTTGGCGTCGGGGTCCAGATCGTGCCAGGGCGCCAGCACGAAGGCGCGTTCGTGGGCGCGCGGGTGGGGCAGGGTGAGCTGCGGGTCGTCGGAGACGATGTCGGCGTACGCCACGATGTCCACGTCGAGGGTGCGCGGGCCCCAGTGCTCGTCCCGCACCCGGTGGAACGCCTCCTCGACCGCGTGCGCCCGCTCCAGCAGGGAGGACGGCGGGAGGGTGGTCTTCAGCACCACCACCGCGTTGAAGTACGAGGGCTGGCTGCCGGGCTGCACGCCCCACGGCTCGGTCTCGTACACCGGCGAGACCGCCTTGATGCGGACGCCCGGGGTGTCCTCCAGGGCGTCGACGGCGCCCTGAAGGGTCTCCAGGCGGTTGCCGAGGTTGGAGCCGAGGGAGATCACCGCGCGTTTGGGGTTCTGCAGGGTGGTGTCGGCGGCGTCGACCTGTTCGACGACGGAGGCGGGCACCGGCTGTACGGTCGGGTCGCTCGGACCGTGCGTGAAGAATGCGGTCATACTCGGCTCCGGGTGATGGTGACGGTCACGTCGTCGAAGGGAACCGTGATCGGCGCGTCCGGTTTGTGGACGCAGACCTCGACCTCCTCGACCCCTTCGTGCTTCAGGCAGGTCTGGGCGATGCGCTCGGCCAGGGTCTCGATCAGGTTCACCGGTTCGCCTTCGACCACGGCCACGACCTCCTCGGCCACGATGCCGTAGTGCACGGTCTTCGCCAGGTCGTCGTCGGCGGCGGCCGGCCGGGTGTCCAGGCCGAGGACCAGGTCCACGATGAAGGTCTGGCCCTCCTCACGTTCCCTGGGGAACACACCGTGGTGCCCGCGGGCCTTCAGACCGCGCAACGCGACACGATCCACGCGAATCACTCCTGCAATCGTCGGTGACGGCCGGTCCGTACCGAGTGCGGGCGGCACTCCGGCCTCACACGAATCTACCTGCGGGCACTGACATTGATGCTGATACTCAGGTTCCGGTAGTCGTGGCTCGGGCACTGACTGACGCCCTGCTGGGCTGTCCTCCGGCTGCCACGGGGGTGTGCACCCGGCCGGGGACCGGGAGGTTTCACCGCGCGTTTCCCCTGGGGAACCCGGCGGCTCACGGGTCGGTGGCCCGACCCGTGAGCCGGTTCGTGATTCCGGCCACTTCTCGGTCCCTGGCAGGCCCCTACCCGCTCAGGCCGGTGAGGCGTCGTCCTCGTCCTCGTCGTTTTCGGCCAGAACCGGTGAGGCGTGGTGTGACCAGAGCTTCCAGCCCTCGGATGTGCGCCGGAACACATTCGTGGCCACGACGAGCTGCCCGACCAGGGGGCCCAGCTCCGCGCCCGCCTCGGGGGCGGGGCCGCCGCTGAGGATGTTCTCGGTGCAGGTGACCAGGGCGGTGTCGCCGGTGACGGAGACATGCACGTCGGTGAGGAAGAACTGGATGTAGTCGGTGTTCGCCATGATCAGCGCGTACGACCTCAGGACCTCGCCGCGGCCGGTGAGCACCGGCCAGCCCGGGTGCACGCAGGAGACCACTCCGCTGTCCGCCGGATCGTGGTACTCCTCGTCGACGCCCAGGTCGGACGGGGCGAGCCAGAGCGAGGACAGCTCTTCGAAGTCACCTCGCTCCAGCGCCTCGTAGAAGGCTGCGTTGGCCTGTTCGACGTATTCGACGTCCGTGTGGGCGGCGCTCACCGGGCGTCACCGGCGCCGTGCGTGCCGTGCGCGCCCGGCGCACTTCCCGTCGGGTTCGCCGGCGTGCGCGCTTGTTCCACGGCGCGCGCCACCCGTACGGCGTCCGCCGTGGCGCGCACCTCGTGGACGCGTACGGCCCAGGCGCCGGCCTGCGCGGCGAGTGCGGAGACGGCGGCCGTGGCCGCGTCGCGCTCCCGGGCGGGCGGCGGGGCTCCGTCCGGGCCGGCCAGCACCCGGCCGAGGAACCGCTTGCGGGAGGCCGCGACGAGCAGAGGGTGGCCGAGGGCGTGCAGGCGGTCGAGGTGGGCGAGGAGGGTGAGGTCGTGCTCGGCCTCCTTGGAGAAGCCGAGACCCGGGTCGACGACGATGCGGTCGGCGGCGATGCCGCCCGCCAGGACGGCCTCCACGCGCGCGTGCAGCTCGTCGGCGACTTCGGTGACGACGTCCTCGTACACGCCGGGGACGTTGCCGCCGTGCAGGAAGCCGCGCCAGTGCATGACGACGAAGGGTGCGCCCGCCGCGGCCACCACCGGGATCATCGCGGGGTCGGCGAGCCCGCCGCTGACGTCGTTGACGAGCGTGGCGCCGACCGCGAGGGACCGTTCGGCGACCGAGGCGCGCATGGTGTCGACGGAGACGGTGACGCCCTCGGCGGCGAGGCCGCGCACGACCGGGACGACGCGCCTCAGCTCCTCGGCCTCGTCGACGCGGGTGGCGCCCGGGCGGGTGGACTCGCCGCCGACGTCGATCAGGTCGGCCCCCTCCGCGACCAGGTCGAGACCGTGTTTGACGGCGGCGGTCGTGTCGAAGTAGCGGCCGCCGTCGGAGAAGGAGTCCGGGGTCACGTTCACGACGCCCATGACCGCGCAGCGGTCCCATGCCGGAAGGCCCGCCACTCGGCCGCGCCCGCTCTGGTTGCTCATACGTTCAGCGTAGGCCCCGGGCGGGACGGTCCGGCCCGTCGGCTCAGGCGACGCGGCCGGGCCGACGGGCCCCGGCACAGGCCGGGCCCCCGGGGCCGGGGAGACCGGTGGCCGGTGCGGGTCAGGCGGCTCGTATGTCGCGTTCCGCGAGGCCGTGGGCGCACGGGCGGGCGGCGGGCGAGCGGCGTCGCAGGAAGCGGGGCAGCGGCAGGGCGAGGTTGACGAAGCCCTCCGCCTGCATGGCGGCGAAGCCGATGCGGGGCAGGTCACCGGAGGCGCGGTAGACGACGAACCGCGGCTCCCAGCGGGGCCGGAACTTGGCGTTGAACTTGTACAGCGACTCGATCTGGAACCAGCGAGAGAGGAAGACCAGCAGTCCGCGCCAGGCGCGCAGCACCGGGCCCGCGCCGATCTTCTCGCCGCGGGCCAGGGCCGAGCGGAACATCGCGAAGTTGAGCGAGATCCGCGTGATGCCGAGCTTCGGCGCCGCCTGGAGGGCGGCGACGATCAGCAGTTCGTTCATGCCGGGGTCGGCCGAGCGGTCGCGGCGCATCAGGTCCAGGGACACGCCGTCGTCGCCCCAGGGCACGAAGTGCAGGACGGCCTTCAGGTCGCCGTAGGGGCCGGGCTGGTCCTCGGCCCGGCCGTCGCCCGCCGCGGCACGGGCCGGGGCGCCGGCCGCCGCCCCGTCGACCCGGTGGGCGGTGGCGATCAGGCAGTCGCCGTCGGCCGGGTCGCCGATGCGGCCGAGTGCCATGGAGAAGCCGCGCTCGGTGTCGGTGCCGCGCCAGTCCTCGGCGGCCCGCCGGATGCGTTCGAGTTCCCCTTCGCCGAGGTCACGGATGCGCCGTACCCGGGTTTCGTAACCGGCTCGTTCGATGCGCTTGACCATCTGCCGGACGTTGCGCATCGCGCGTCCGGCGAGCGAGAAATCCGCGACGTCCACCACCGCCTCGTCGCCGAGTTCGAGCGCGTCCAGGCCGGTCTCCCGGGTCCAGACCTCGCCGCCGGTCTCCGAGCAGCCCATCACGGCGGGCGTCCAGGAGTGCGCCCTGGCCTCGTCCATGAAGCGCTCGATGGCGCCCGGCCACGCCTCGACGTCGCCGATCGGGTCGCCGCTGGCGAGCATCACACCGGAGACGACGCGGTAGGTGACGGCCGCCTTGCCGCTGGGCGAGAACACGACCGCCTTGTCGCGGCGCAGCGCGAAGTGCCCGAGGGAGTCGCGCCCGCCGTGCTGGGCGAGGAGGGCGCGCAGCCGGGCCTCGTCCTCCTCGGTCAGCCGCGCGGCCGGGTGTTCGGGGCGGAAGGCGAGGTAGATGGTGGTGACCGCGGTGAGCAGGCCGAGGGCGCCGAGCGAGAAGGCGACCGTCCAGGAGGTGCTGCCCCGGTAGTCCACCGGACCCTCGATGCCGAACAGGCCGTACAGGACGTGGGTGAGACGGTCGGCCACGCTCGGATCGCCGATCGTGCGCTTCGGGTGGACGCTGACGATGACCAGCCCGAGGGCGAGCGAACCGGCGCCCATGAGGACGAAGTTGGCGAGCGCCCGCCACCTGCTGCGCGGATCGGGCAGGGCCGCGAACTCGCCGCGGTGGCGCAGCAGCGGTACGAGCAGGGCCAGCGAGATGAGCGCCCCGATGACGGAGTGCCGGTACGCGAACTGGGCGACCGCCCCGGCCGGCAGCAGGGCGACCGCGGCCCGCCAGGCCCGTCGCTTGCGCCGTTTGAGGCCGTGCGCGAGCAGCAGCAACAGCACGCCGGTGCTGAGCGAGAGGGCGGCGGCGAACGGGCCGAGCGCGCCGGGCAGCACCTCGGCGAGCGCGTGCATACGGCTGTGCCGGAAGCGCGGGAACACGCCGGCGGCGATGTCCAGGACGCCCACGAGGGCGCTCGCCCGGCCGGTCAGGGCGGGGACGGTCTCGGGGCGCGGGCCGCGGAGTATGCGGCGCGCCATCCTTGCTCGACTCGGAACCTTGCCTGACATATCCCCATCTATCCTGACAGACACACCGCATCCCGTAGTTCTGCGAGAGACCTTCGACCCGGTGCCGATTCGGGCATCCGGCGACATTGCGCCCTCTAGGACGGTGTCCCGGGGGGAGAGGTTCATTGCTCACCGGAAAGCCGGTTCAAAGGCCACGGAAAGCCCGGGGCAAGCCCACGCGACGAACGCGTCGGCGGGCCGTGGACGGAAAGCGCAGGCAGGAAACAACCCATGGGTCTGACGAGTGACAAAGTGCTGGCGCTGGCGATCGGGTTCGCCGTCCTCCTGTTCGCCGGCACGGTATGGATGTGGCCGCGGCTGGCCCGCACGACCTGGCGGTCCGTCAGCGGCCGGATCGGCCTCCTGCTGGCCACCCAGGTGGCGCTGTTCGCCTCCCTGGGCATCGCCGCCAACCAGGCGTTCGGCTTCTACGCCGGCTGGGCGGACCTGTTCGGCCAGGAGACCGGCCAGGGCGTCGTCGTCGACCACGCCGGTGCCCAGGGGCCGCTCCGGGTGGTCGGCACCGCGCGCGTGCCGGGGGTCGGCGGCTCGCTGCCGCAGACCGCCGGGGAGGTGCAGCGGGTCTACGTCATGGGGCGTACGACCCGCATCGCCACACCGGCGTATGTCTATCTGCCGCCCGAGTACTTCCAGCCGCGCTACCGCACGCGTACCTTCCCGGCGGTCGTCGTCCTCACCGGGTACCCCGGTACGGCGCGCTCCCTGGTGGACAAGCTGCACTACCCGCGTACCGCACAGCAACTCGCCAAGGACGGGCGCGCGCAGCCGATGATCCTGGTGATGCTCCGGCCGACGGTGGTGCCGCCGCGCGACACGGAGTGCGTGGACGTCCCGGGCGGCCCGCGCGCCGAGACGTTCTTCGCCCGGGACCTGCCCGATGCCTTGCTCGCCCACTACCGGGTGGGCAAAAAGCCGGGCAGCTGGGGAATCGTCGGTGATTCCACCGGCGGTTACTGCGCCCTGAAGCTCGCAATGCACCATCCGGATGTGTACGCGGCGGGCGCGGGCCTGTCCCCGTACTACAAGGCGCCCATCGATCCCACCACCGGCGATCTCTTCCACGGCGACAAGGGCCTGCGCAATCGCGCCGATCTGCGCTGGTTCCTCGATCACGAGGCCGCGCCGGACACCTCACTGCTCGTCAGCAGCAGCAAGGTCGGCGAGACCAACTACAAGGCCACGCGGGAATTCATCAAGCAGGTGGTGGCCACGCGCCTGACCCGGATCTCGTCGATCATCCTCGACAGCGGCGGACACAACTTCAACACCTGGCGGCGCGAGATCCCGGGAACGCTGCAGTGGCTGAGCGGGAGATTGACCGACCAGTGAAAACGATCTTGATGAATTCGGTGGCCCGGTCCGCCGATGCCGTTCCCTATGTTGCGAGAAGGCTTCGGTATGGCTGTGTTTTTACGGGCCGGGCCACCACCATTCGCCTACGCGCGGTAAGTTTCTGGCCATGCCACGTGGACGTCATCGCCATTCCCCCCCTTTGCACAGGCTGTTGCCGCCCTCGGCGATCGCCGGCGTCTCCCTCGTCTGCGCGCTGGGCCCCTGGGTGTCCTCCGATCCGATGGTGCTCCGCCTGGTCGCCGCTGTCGCCGCGGCGACCGCGTTCGTGGGCGCGGCCGTGATGCGCCGCTGGGACGCGCAGGCGGGCAAGCAGGTCGCCGACCTCACGCGCGCGCGTGCCGGTGATGAGTGGCGCCACGAGGAGCGGGTCGCGGAACTGGAGAGCGACCTGGAGGAGTCGCGCGAACTGCGCGTCAAGCTGGAGCAGCGGCTGCGCGCCAAGCGGGCCGAGCTGGCGGGGCTGCGCAACGAGCACGCCGCGCTGCTGCGGCGTTACGCCACGGCGGAGACCGAGCGCGCCACCGCCCTGGAGGGCCGCCGGCTGCTGGAGATCGAGGCCGCGCCCTCGCCCGCGCTGCCGCCCGCGCCCGCCGGGGCGCGGCCGGAGCCCGCACGGGCGGCCGCCGACACGTCCGAGGCCGGCCGGTCCGACGCCGGCAGGGCGGCCGGCGAGCCCGCGGCGGGCCCGGCGTCCGAGGCGAAGGCGGCGGACGGGAAGAGCGGGGCCGACGAGGGGAAGCGGGCGGCTGCCGGGGCGTTCTCGCCCGAGGGAGCCCGGCTGTTCCTGCGGGCCCAGGCGGCGCTGTCCCGCTTGGCCGGCCGTGACCGGTCGGCCGCGGCCGGCGAGGCATCCGGAGCTGACGGGGCATCCGCGGCTGACGATGCGTCCGCTGCGGAATCCGCCGACGGGTCCGATCCGGAGCCCGCCGTCGGATCGGCGTCCGGTTCCGACCCCGACGCCGCCTCGGAGTCCGCGTCCCCCTCGGCACCGGCGCCGCGGCAGGCGCCGGAGTCCGCTCCCAAAGGAGGGAAGCCGCGGCGCGCGGGCGTGACGGACGACGGTGTGACGGACGCGGGTCTGACGGACGAGGCCGAGGCCGCCGAGGCGCGGCCGAGCGGCGGTGACGCTGAGCACGTCAAGAAGCCCGCCGCGGGGTCCGTCCCGGAGGACGAGGACCAGGGGCAGCCCGAGGCGGTCGCCGGGCACGAGCACGCGACCGCCGTCAACACCCCCGCGCCCACCGGGTCCGCCAAGTCCGCCGGGCAGCCCTCGGGGCACTTCACCGTGCCGACCGCGGTGGCCGTCGTACCGGCCGCGCCCGCGCGCCGGCCCGCGGTCGAGGGCGGGTTCGACTTCTTCGGCACCCAGAAGGGCGCTCCGTCGGCCTCCTTGGACGCCGTGCAGAACGAGGACCTGGCCGACGTGGTCGGCCAGGAGGCGCTCGCGCTCCACAAGGCCGAGTCCGAGGGCGGGTTCAAGTCCGCGGACAAGAAGGCGGACGACGCCGGCGAGGTCATCGACCTGACGGCGCACGACGAGACGGAACAGATCAACCTGCACGGGCTGCGCAGCGCGGCTTCCTGAGCCCGCCGGGCACGCGCACCCGCCAGCCGGCGCGGCCCACCCGGCGCGTACGGGCCGCCCGCCCGGCGGTGCCCGTGGTTGCGTGCGTTGGCGCGCGTGGGGGCCGCCCGCCGATCCGGGGTCGACTCCCGATCCGGGGGCGTGTTCAGGCTGACTCCTGAGCCGGTGGGGCGTGTTCAGGCCGGCTGCGGACCCGCCGGGGGCGTTCGCCGACTCTCGGTCCGCCGGGCGGGTTCGGGTCGACTCTCGATCGGGTGGGCGCGTCGCCGGTTTTCGGTGCGCCGGGCGGGTTCGGGTCAACTCTCGATCGGTGGGGCGCGTTCAGGTCGACTCCCGATCCGGTGGGTCGAGTCCCGATCCGGGGGCGTGTTCGGGCCGACTCCTGAGCTGGTGGGGCGCGTCGCCGACTTCGGGTCCGCCGGGTGCTTTCGGGTCAACTCTCGATCCACTCGGGTGCGTTCGGGCCCACTTCCGATCCGGTGGGCGTGTTCAGGCCGGCTCCGATCCGCCGGGCGGGTTCGCCGGCTCTCGGTCCGGCGGGCGGGCTTGCCCACTCCCGGTCCGGCGGGCGTGTTCGTCGGTTCTCGGTGCGCCGGAGTCAACGGGGGGCCGGGGGCTCGACGGGCGGTGGTGCCGTGAGCGGCGGGAGAGCCGACTCCTGAGCCGGAGGGGCGTGTTCAGGTCATCCATCGGTCCGGTGGGGCGTCCCTGCGGCCCGTCCGGGACCGCTCGGCCTGGGCGCGCAGCAGCTCCGCCGCCTCCTCGGCGTCCCGCAGACGGGCCGTGACGGTCCCGTCGGCCCCGGTGTCCACATGGACGTTCGCGAGGCCCCACAGGCGCCCCCAGGGGCCCTGCGTGAGCCGTACGCTCTGGACCTTGGCGTGCGGCACCAGCGACAGGCTCCGGCGCAGCAGCCCGTGCCGGGCGGCGAACACCGTGTCGGTGACCGCGATGCCGTGCCCGCGCCACCACACCGGCAGGCACCGCCAGGCGCGCCGCGGCGGACGCTCCACCGACCGCGGCACGGCCACGCCGGGCAGCACGCGCGCGATGACCGCCTCGGCGGCCCGGCGCGGGGCGACCGGCACCAGCACGGAGTTCGACGACCCGGCGACCTCCAGTTCCACCCGCACCCAGCCGCGCCGGCGCCACAGCGGCGGCTCCACGATCCGCACCGTCTGCACCCGCCCCGGCGGCACCGTCTCGTGCGCGCGGTCGAGCAGCCCGTGGTCGATCCGCAGCCCGTCCGGGGACTCGGCCACCGTCCAGTCGTACTCGGTGACGAACCGGCCCACGCTGCTCGCGCCCGCCGCGCCGAGCAGCGGCAGCCCGGTGGCGAGCACCGTCCACACGCTGTGGGTGGCCAGCCACAGCACGGGCGGCACGACGAGCGCGGCCAGCAACGAGCCCCAGGTGGCGCCCGTCAGCACCAGGGAGACCGCGAGGTCACGCGCGGGCAGCCGCAGCAGTTCGTGCGCCGGGGCCTCGCCGACCTCGTGCGCCGTCTCGGGCGCGAAACCGGCGGCGCGCGCCAGCAGTTCCGCGCGCAGGGCGCGCGCCTCATCCTCACCGAGGAAGGCGAGTTCGTCCTTCTTGTCGGCCCCGACGACATCGATCCGCAGCTTGGCGACGCCCGCCACGCGCGCGAGGAGGGGACGCGTCACGTCGACGGCCTGGATGCGCTCCAGCCGGATGTGCGCCGTGCGCCGGAACAACAGGCCGGTGCGTATGCGCAGTTCGCTTTCGGTCACCGAGAAGTGGGTGAACCACCAGGACAGGAAGCCGTAGAGGGCGGCGGCCGGGACCAGCACGGCGAGCCCGGTCAGCAGCCATGCCGTGGTCAGCCTGGTCAGCTGCTCCTGCGCCTGGTTCGGATCGTGCATCGCCCATCCGGCGAGCACGGCGACCGGCGCCCACGCCCGCCGGAACGGCGTCACCGGGTGCAGCCGCCGCTCGGTCACGGCCCGCCCCGGTCGTACGCCGTCCTCGACGCCCGGCGCGGTCACAGGCCGGCCGATCGGGCCTCGCCCAGCTCGGTGAGCCGGTCCCGCAGCCGCTCCGCCTCGGCCGGATCGAGGCCCGGGATGGTGGCGTCGGTGGCCGCGGCGGCGGTGTGCAGCTGGACGCTGGCCAGCCCGAAGTGCCGCTCCACGGGCCCGGACGTCACCTCCACGAGCTGCATGCGCCCATAGGGCACGACGGTCTCCTCGCGCCACAGGACGCCGCGGCTGATCAGCAGGTCGTCGGCGCGCTCGGCGTACCGCCACGAGCGCCAGTTGCGGCCCAGCATCACCCAGCCCCATGCCAGCAGGGCGAGCGGCAGCAGCGCGAACGCGGCCCAGGGCGGCCCGGCGAGCAGGCCGGGCAGCAGGCCCGCGGCGAGGGCGACCAGGCCCAGCCACACCGACAGCAGCAGCCGCCGCATCCGCAGCAGCCCCGGCGGCAGCCCGGTCCACACCGGCTCGGACCCCGCCGTCCCCGCCCTCCCCGTGGTCCCGGTCGTCTCCGTCGCGCCCGCTGTCCCCGTGCCCTCGGCGCTCCCCTCCGCTCCCGCCTCACGCGGGCTCCCCGTCTCCATACGGCCAGCCTACGTAGGAGAGACTGGATGCATGACTCCTACGACGGAGACCACGGTCGGGATCGGCGGCGCGGCGGAGAGCACCGACATGGTGCTCAACATCGGCCCGCAGCACCCTTCCACGCACGGTGTGCTGCGGCTGCGGCTCGTGCTGGACGGCGAGCGCATCGTGCGCGCGGAACCCGTGATCGGCTACATGCACCGGGGCGCGGAGAAGCTCTTCGAGGCGCGCGACTACCGCCAGATCATCATGCTCGCCAACCGCCACGACTGGCTGTCGGCGTTCTCCAACGAACTGGGCGTGGTGCTCGCCGTGGAGCGGATGCTCGGCATGGAGGTCCCCACGCGCGCGGTGTGGACGCGCACGCTGCTCGCCGAGCTGAACCGGGTGCTCAACCACCTGATGTTCCTGGGCTCCTACCCGCTGGAGCTGGGCGGCATCACCCCCGTGTTCTACGCGTTCCGGGAGCGGGAGGTGCTGCAGAACGTCATGGAGGAGGTCTCCGGCGGGCGTATGCACTACATGTTCAACCGGGTCGGCGGCCTCAAGGAGGACCTGCCGGCCGGCTGGACGACACGCGCGCGTGCCGCCGTCGCCGCGGTGCGCTCGCGCATGGACGTCTTCGACGACCTGGTCCTCGGCAACGAGATCTTCCGCGGCCGCACCCGCGGCGTCGGGACGCTCACGCCGGGCACCGTCCACGCGTACGGGGTGAGCGGGCCCATCGCCCGGGCGGCCGGCGTCGACTTCGACCTGCGGCGCGACGAGCCGTACCTGGCGTACGGGGAGCTGCGGGACACCCTGCGGGTGGTGACCCGGCAGGAGGGCGACTGCCTCGCCCGCTTCGAATGCCTGCTGGAGCAGACGCACAACGCCCTGGCGCTGGCCGACGCCTGTCTCGACCGGCTCGCGGAGCTGCCGCCGGGCCCGATCAACCAGCGGCTGCCGAAGGTCCTGAAGGCGCCCGAGGGGCACACGTACGCGTGGACCGAGAACCCGCTCGGGATCAACGGCTACTACCTGGTCAGCAAGGGGGAGAAGACCCCGTACCGGCTCAAGCTGCGCTCAGCCTCGTACAACAACATCCAGGCGCTCACCGAACTGCTCCCGGGGACACTGGTCGCGGACATGGTGGCGATCCTGGGCTCGATGTTCTTCGTGGTCGGAGACATCGACAAGTAGTCAGGAGCGGGCGGGGCCCGGGGCGAGCGGGTGGGGGATGCCGACTGGCTGGAGCAGCCAGCCGAAGTCACCCAGGCCGCCGGTCGCGGTGAGTTCCGCGGCTTCGCCGGCGCTCGCGAGGGCGCGGAGGTACGCCTGGGGGTCCGTGGAGGCGAGCGCCAGCGGGGGGCGCGTGCCGACCAGGCCCAGGGCGCGGAGCGCATCGCGTTGCGCGAGCAGGCGCGCGGCCGGGAGCGCCCGCGCCGCGCGGAAGGCCGTACCGGCGTCAGCCCCGGCGCGCACGCCCACGGCAGCCTGGCCATCCGACGCCCCGGAGGTGTCCGGCGTGAGATCGGTGGCACGTGCCCTGTCGGCGCCCGGCGCCGCCGACGCACCCCCCGCGCGTACCCCCCGCGCCGCCGGGGCACCCGGCGCGGCGGACGGGTCCAGTGCCGCGCAGGCGTCCAGTGCCACGTGGGCTGTGATGTCGCATGAGCCGTCCGGTACGGGGGTCGTCTCGCGGCCGTTCCGGAATCCGGTGAGCGTTCCGAACGGGGGCCGTGAGCGTGCCGTGTGCGCGTAGTCGACGGCCACCGCGAGGCCCCGCTCGACGCATGCGACGGCGGACGCCCACGCGGTGTCCCGCGGCAGCCCGATCTCCGCGCGCAGCCCCTCCTCCGGCGGCAGCGGCCACCAGCGCGCGAGCCACGCCGCCTCCGGCCCCGTCACGGGCTCCCCGAGCCGTTCGGCGCCGTCCTCCCGTACCAGCACCAGCCGGGGCACGCCCGCGTGGTCCACCTCGGCGACGTCCAGCGGCACGTTGTCCAGCCACTCGTTGGCGAACAGCAGCCCGGTGATCCCGGCAGGGGCCTCGCTCAGCCAGATGATCCGCGCGTCGAGCCCCGCCGGACGCGCGGCGATCTCCACGGCGTACGCGCGCGTGCGTGCGGCCACCTCTTCGGGCAGCGCGGCGAGCACACCGGTGACCAGTTCACCCCGCCCGGCTGCCATGTCCACGAACTCCAGCGTCCCGGGCCGTCCGAGCGCGTCGTCCACCCGGCACAGCAGCCTCGCCACGGCCGCGGCGAACAACGGCGACGCGTGCACGGACGTACGGAAGTGCCCGGCGGGCCCCTCGGGACGCCGGTAGAAGCCGCCGGGCCCGTAGAGCGCCGCCTCGGTGGCGGCCCGCCAGCCGCGCCACACGCCCGGCGCCGAGCCCCGCTCCGCGCCACCCGCTCCGCCTGCGGACCCGCCCGTGGTTCCGCGCGTCGTCCCGTCCGTCATCGGACCAGACTAGGCGCACAGATGATCACGGTCTCCACCTTGCGGAGTATGTGCGTCAGGCGCGGATCGGCCCTCCGGTTGACCCCTGCACACATCACACTTCCCTACTCTGGGTTACGTGCAGCGCCTCTACGACTTCATTCGCAGACACCCGACGTGGGTCGACACCTTCTGGGCCGTCGTCCTGTTCGGGATCTCCTGCGTGGGAGTCGTCAGCGTCTACAGGACGCCGCGCCACCACGGATCGGTCGCCTCGGGGCTGGCCGTGTCCGCCGTGCTGTGCGTCGTCATCGCGCTGCGCCGCCGGCTGCCGGAGCCGATGCTGCTGGTGGCCGCCGCCACCGGAGTGGCCCAGCTCGCCTTGGACGTGGAGACGACGGTCGCCGACTTCGCCATGCTGGTGATCATCTACACGGTCGCCGCGACCGGCGCGCGCTGGGCCTCCTGGTTCGCCCTGGGCACCGGCCTGTGCGCGGCCACCCTCGCGCAGATCCGCTGGCCGGCCGAGCACACGGGCTTCGCGGGGCAGATCGCGATAGCGGTCTTCCAGACGGTGCCGTTCGCCCTCGCGTGGGTGCTCGGCGACTCCATGCGCACGCGCCGCGCCTACTTCGCCCAGCTGGAGGAGCGGGCCGCCCGCCTGGAGAGGGAACGGGAGGCGCAGGCCAAGGTGGCGGTCGCCGCCGAGCGCGCCCGGATCGCGCGTGAGCTGCACGACGTCGTGGCGCACAATGTGTCGGTGATGGTGGTGCAGGCGGACGGCGCCGCCTACGTCCTCGACGCCGCGCCCGACCAGGCGAAGAAGGCCCTGGAGACGATCTCCTCCACCGGCCGCCAGGCGCTCGCCGAGATGCGCCGCCTGCTGGGCGTGCTGCGCACCGGCGAGCACAAGGAAGCCGGCGAGTACGTCCCGCAGCCCGACGTGGAGCAGATCGACGAGCTGATCGAGCAGTGCCGCAGCTCCGGACTGCCCGTCGACTTCAAGGTCGAGGGCACCCCGCGCCCGCTGCCCAGCGGCGTCGAGCTGACCGCGTACCGCATCGTGCAGGAGGCCCTGACCAACACCCGCAAGCACGGCGGGCCGAACGCGGGCGCCAGCGTGCGCCTCGTCTACTTCGACGACGGGCTCGGCCTGCTCGTCGAGGACGACGGCAAGGGCGCCCCGCACGAGCTGTACGAGGAGGGCGGCGCCGACGGCGGGGGCCACGGCCTGATCGGCATGCGCGAGCGGGTCGGCATGGTCGGCGGCACTCTCGACGCGGGGCCCCGTCCGGGCGGAGGATTCCGCATCAGTGCCCTGCTGCCGCTCAAACCAGCGCATTGACGTCGGCGCACGCCCCCATGGACACCTGTCACACCCCGCGGCAGACCCCAGAGCCGAAGAGAGGACCCGATGACGATCCGCGTGATGCTCGTCGATGACCAGGTGCTGCTGCGCACCGGTTTCCGGATGGTGCTCGCCGCCCAGCCGGACATGGAGGTCGTCGCGGAAGCGGGTGACGGCGTCGAGGCCCTTCAGGTGCTGCGCTCCACCGCCGTCGACGTCGTCCTGATGGACGTCCGCATGCCGAAGCTGGACGGTGTGGAGGCCACCCGCCGCATCTGCTCGGAGCCCGACCCTCCGAAGGTACTGATCCTGACCACCTTCGACCTGGACGAGTACGCCTTCTCCGGGCTGAAGGCGGGCGCCTCCGGCTTCATGCTGAAGGACGTGCCGCCCGCCGAACTGCTGACCGCCATCCGCTCCGTGCACAGCGGCGACGCCGTCGTCGCCCCCTCCACCACCCGGCGCCTGCTCGACCGTTTCGCGCCGATGCTGCCCCCCGTCGGCGGGGAGCCGCAGCACAAGGAGCTGGACCGGCTCACGGACCGCGAGCGCGAGGTCATGGTGCTGGTGGCCCAGGGCCTGTCGAACGGCGAGATCGCGGCCCGGCTGGTGCTGTCCGAGGCGACGGTCAAGACCCACGTCGGCCGCATCCTGACCAAGCTGGGGCTGCGGGACCGGGTGCAGGTGGTGGTCCTCGCGTACGAGACGGGTCTGGTGCGGGCGGGCGGACACGGCTGACCCCGCGCCGGGGCATCGATAGGGTCTGCGCATGCTCCTGTGGATCAACGGCCCCTTCGGGGGCGGCAAGACACAGACCGCGCACGAGATCCAGCGCCGCCTGCCCGGCAGCGTGATCTGCGACCCCGAGCGCCCCGGCTTCGGGCTGAGGCGCATGCTCCCGCCCGGACTGCGCGGAGACTTCCAGGACTTGGCAGCCTGGCGGCAGGGCGTGGTCGAAGTGCTCGATCTCGCCCTGGCCAAGCACGACGGCGTGGTGATCGCACCCATGACGGTCACCGACCCGGGCCACTTCGCCGAGACCGTCGGCCGGCTGCGTGAACTCGGCCATGACGTCCAGCACTTCACGCTGCTCGCCGAGCGCGAGACGGTGCTGCGGCGGCTGCGCGAGCGGAGCCTCGGGCAGCTGCTGCGGCTCCCCGGCGGCAAGAAGACGGTTCCGCGCAGGGAGAGCTGGGCCGTCCAGCAGCTCGACCACTGCCTGGAGCGGCTGCGCGAGCCGGAGTTCGCCGAGCACCTGTGGACCGACCACTCGACCGTGCCCAAGACGGCGGACCGGATCGCGGTGCTGGCCGGGCTGACGCTGCTGCCCAACACCGAGGGCGCGCTGCGCACGCGGATCAGACAGGCCGGCGTCGGGCTGCGGCACATCCGCTTCGACTGATCACGGTCCGGCAGCGCCCCGAAGGGGCGCGGGGAACTGCGCGACCAGCCACGATGCTGCCGCAGCCGACTGACCGCACATCACGGCCCTTCCAGCGGAGCGCTAACGCAGCAGCCCCTCCAGGAGGTCGCCGCCCAGCCGGGCGACGACCGTCACGTCCAGCTGGTGCAGCACATAGCGGCCGCGGCGGCGGGTGGTGACCAGGCCCGCCTTCTTCAGCACGCCCAGATGCCGGGACACCTCGGGTGCGGTCAGGCCGTGCACCTGGGCCAGCTCGCTCGTGGTGTACGCGCTGCGCGCCAGATGGCGGCATATTCGCATGCGGACCGGGTGGGACAGCGCGGTCATCCGCAGCGTCAGCTGCTCCACCGACGGGGGCGAGGCCGGCTCGGGGGAGGCGACCGGGTAGTGCAGGGTGGGCTGCCACCCGTAGCGGTACAGCACGCTCAGATGCGGCCGGCCCAGGGTCGACGGGATCAGGAGCAGGCCGCCGCCCGCGGTGACCGTGCGGCCCTCGGAGAGCTTGTCCACGGTGATCCGCGCGGCCGACTCGTCCAGCGTCACGGCCGGGGAGACGGCGGCCAGCGCCTCGGCCAGCCCCTTGCGGCGCAGCATCTCGCCCTTGTGCCGGGCGTCCGCCGAGAGCTGGTGGCGCAGCCGGTCCCAGGTGTCCGCGAAGAACGCCTCGTCGCAGTCCTCCAGGAACCGCCGCAGCCAGGACCGGACGCTCGGCGGGTCGTCCAGCAGCCGCTGCGTGAACCGCACCTGCCGCGGCCCGCGCGAGGCGGCCGCCTCCAGCGCGCGGCGGCGCACCCCGGCGTTCGACAGGATGTCCGGCGCCCGGGTGTCGTACGTGAGCGTGCACGTGAACTCCAGGGCCGCGTCCACGAAATCCTCGTCCGCCAGCTTGTCCAGCAGGTCCATGTCCTCGGCGAGGGTGGTGCCGGGGACCGCGCCGGGCAGGCCCGCGAACGGCATGAACAGGTCCGAGAACGTCGTCCGCCACAGGAAGTCCGCGTCGCACATCCGGTCGGCGAGGTGCGCGTCCAGCCGGGCGGTCACGTCCGCCGCCCAGCCGCGCAGACCCGGATGGTGCCCGGGCTCCGACAGCGCGTGCAGCGCCATGCCCAGCTCGGCCAGCGGCGAGGGCACGACGACGACCCGCTCCGGCCGCAGCCCCGCGATGTCGATGCGCACACTCATGACCCCATGGTGCACGCCACCACTGACATCGAGGGTGGTACGCGGGTTCCCACGCCCGGTGGTTACGGCTTCTCCGGCAGCCGGGCGGCGAACTCGGCCACGGCCGCCCTCACGTCCTGCCCCGTCCACTCCAGGCCGGGCGCCCCGACAGTGACCTCCGTCACGGCGAGGCCGGGTCCGCCGGACTGCCACGCGCCCGCGAACAGGGCGACGGAGGTCTCCTCGGCCTGGCGCACCGCGGCCTCCGCGGCCACGTCCGGCTCGTACGGCAGCCAGACCTGGAACTGGTGGGTGTGCGGCTCCTCCGGGTGCACGCCCGCCCACGGCAGCCCGGCCGCGGTCAGCCCCTCGCGCAGCGCGCCGGCCACCACGCGCGCGTGCCGCACGTACTCCGGCAGCCGGGGCAGCTCACGCTCCAGTCCGACGAGCGCCGACAGCGCGGCCGGGAACTGCTGGAACAGCGTGCCGCCGTACCGGTGCCGCCAGACCTTGGCGTCCTCCACCAGCCCCCTGCCGCCGGCGAGCGCGGCGCCGCTCAGGCCGTCGAGGGACTTGTAGAACGACACGTAGACGCTGTCGGCCAGGCCGGCGATCTCGTCCAGGGAGCGGCCGAAATGGACGGTCGACTCCCACAGCCGGGCCCCGTCGAAGTGCACCACGGCGTCCCGTTCCCGGGCGGCAGCCACGACCTCGGTCAGCTCCTGCCAGGTGGGCAGCACGAAACCGGCGTCCCGGAGGGGCAGCTCCAGCATCAGGGTGCCGAAGGGCTCCGCGAGTGCCTGTATCTCGTCGGCCGTGGGGAGCCGGGTCGCGGTGGTCACATGGACCGGGCGCAGGCCGCTGACCTGGCTGAGCGCATGGCGCTCATGCACCTCGGGGTGCGACAGCGGGTGCAGTGCGACCGATGTGTTGCCGGTGCGGGCCGCCCAGCAGCGCAGGGCCACCTGCTGGGCCATCGTGCCCGTCGGGAAGAACGCGGCGGCCTCCGTGCCGAGCAGCGCGGCGACCCGGTCCTCCAGGGCCGTCACGATCCGGTCGCCGTACATGTCCGCCGGTTCGTCCAGGTCGTACACCTGCGATCCGGCCTCCAGCAGCAGCTCCAGCCGTTCGCGGATCGTGGCCCGTATGCCGGGGCGGTCCAGCACGTGCCGTGCCTTCCGGTGCGCCGCCGCCCGCCGCTCCCGCAGCCGCTCCGACGGCTCTTCGCCTCGCTCAGCCTTGTCACTCATGCCCCGGATCATGCCGCTCCCCCCACCCCGAAAGCAGCCCGATTTCCAATAGCCGGCATCCCGGCGCACCGCGGGCGCCGCAGGACGGTGACGGTGGTTCGAGCGGTGCGTGGGCCACGCGGGGGTGGTGCGCGAGCTGGGCGTGGACGGGCGCGTGCCAACCGGGCCGTGCGGGGTGCCCGGCCTACCGCGCCACGATTGCGGATGGCATGCGATGCGGATGCTGGGCGGGGAGGTGCCCTGACGCGGCTCGCGTGCGGTGGCGGAGCACGAGCGGAGCGATGGGGCGCATGCGGGGCCGGAGCGGTTGACGGCGCATGTGGGCGTGGGCGGCTGCGCGGTGCCTGTGGGGCCTGCGCAAGTTTGATGGGCCGCACGCGGCCGATGTGGCTCTGGAGCGATACGGGGTGCCTCGGATGGTGGGCCACGGGGTGTGGGCCCAATGTGGGGCGCATGGCCTTTCCCGCACGGGCCCCCACCACCGGGCCCCAGCCGGTCCCGGGGGTCCACAGGCTGTGGACGAGCGGTTGGGGTCTGGGCCGATCGCGTTAACATGACGAGAAATCGTCCGGTACCCAGAGCGGACTGGAACGGGAAGGCCACCGTCGCGTGAGTACAGACCAACAGCCAGACCTCAAGGACCGCCCCGCGCGGCTCACCGTGGGCGTCGTCGGCGCCGGCCGGGTGGGCCCCGCCCTGGCCGCGTCCCTGCGGCTCGCCGGGCACCGGCCGGTGGCCGTCTCCGCGGTCTCCGACGCCTCCAGGAGGCGGGCCGAACTGCTGCTGCCGGACGTGCCGGTCGTGCCGCCCGCCGACGTCCTCGAGCGGGCCGACCTGGTCCTGCTCACCGTCCCGGACGACACCCTGCCGGGCCTGGTGACGGGCCTCGCCAAGACCGGCGCCGTACGGCCGGGGCAGCTGCTCGTGCACACCTCGGGGCGCTACGGCGCGCGGGTCCTGGACCCGGCGCTGCGCGCGGGCGCGCTGCCGCTCGCGCTGCACCCCGTGCTGACCTTCACCGGCACCCCCGTGGACGTCCAGCGGCTGGCCGGCTGCTCCTTCGGCGTCACCGCGCCCGACGAGCTGCGGCTGGCCGCCGAGGCGCTGGTCATCGAGATGGGCGGCGAGCCCGAGTGGATCGCCGAGGAGAACCGCCCGCTGTACCACGCGGCCCTCGCCCTGGGCGCCAACCATCTGGTGACCCTGGTCGCGCAGTCCATGGAGCTGCTGCGCGCGGCCGGCGTCGCGGCGCCCGACCGGATGCTCGGCCCGCTGCTCGGCGCCGCCCTGGACAACGCCCTGCGCTCCGGTGACGCCGCGCTGACCGGGCCCGTCGCGCGCGGTGACGCGGGCACGGTCGCGGCGCACGTGACCGAGTTGCGCAAGCACGCCCCGCAGAGCGTCGCCGGCTATCTGGCGATGGCCCGCGCGACCGCCGACCGTGCCCTGGCGCACGGGCTGCTGAAGCCGGAACTGGCCGAGGACCTGCTCGGAGTGCTCGCCACGGGCACGGACCTGCCCGAGAACGGGGAAGACCGATGAGCCGCCGTCGCTTCGAACTCGTCCCCACGGCGGAGGACCTGACGCGCGTGCGCGACCGTGACGCGGCAGCTGGACGGACCGCCGTCGTCATGACCATGGGCGCCCTGCACGAAGGCCACGCCACCCTGGTCCGGGCCGCGCGCGAGCGCGTCGGCGACGCCGGGTTCGTGATCGTCACCGTCTTCGTCAACCCGCTCCAGTTCGGCGCGGGCGAGGACCTCGACCGCTATCCGCGCACCCTCGAAGCCGACCTGAAGATCGCCGAACAGTCGGGCGCCGACGCGGTGTTCGCGCCGTCGGTGGACGAGGTCTACCCTGGCGGCCGGCCCCAGGTGCGCATCTCCGCCGGCCCCATGGGCGAGCGACTGGAGGGCGCCGCGCGCCCCGGCCACTTCGACGGCGTGCTCACGGTCGTCGGCAAGATGTTCCACCTCACCCGCCCCGACCTGGCCCTGTTCGGGCAGAAGGACGCCCAGCAGCTGGCCCTGATCCGGCGCATGGTGCGGGATCTGAACTTCGGCGTCGACATCGTCGCCGTGCCGACCGTGCGCGAACCCGACGGCCTGGCCCTGTCCAGCCGCAACCGCTATCTCTCGCCCGACGAGCGGCGCACCGCGCTCGCACTGTCCCGGGCCCTGTTCGCCGGCCACGACCGGCACGCCGCCCAGGAGGCGCTGCGCGCGCGTGCCCTCGCGGTGCCCTCCACGCGTGCGCGTGCCGAGGCGCTGAGCGCGCTCGGCGAGGCCCGGGCGGCGGCCGACGCGCATGCCGTCGCCAAGGCCGTGCCGGGAGCCGCGGCGGCCGTCCGCGCCGCCGCCCGCACCGTCCTTGACGAGGCGGCCCGCTACGACCCGCCGCTTGAGTTGGACTACGTGGCCCTCGTCGACCCGGCGGACTTCACCGAGATCGACGACGACTTCACCGGCGAGGCCGTCCTGGCCGTGGCCGCCCGGGTCGGGACGACCCGGCTGATCGACAACATCCCCCTCACCTTCGGAACCCTCGGAGCCGCCTCGTGACCAGCACAGGCATACGACTGCACGCGCCCGCTCCCGGGTGGTCCATCGACGCGGACGTGGTCGTCGTCGGCTCCGGCGTGGCCGGACTCACCGCGGCCCTGCGCTGCGAGGCGGCCGGCCTGCGCACCGTCGTCGTCACCAAGGCCCGCCTCGACGACGGCTCCACCCGCTGGGCGCAGGGCGGCATCGCGGCGGCCCTCGGCGAGGGCGACAGCCCCGAGCAGCACCTGGACGACACCCTGGTGGCGGGCGCCGGCCTGTGCGACGAGGAGGCCGTACGGATCCTCGTCACCGAGGGCCCCGACGCGGTGCGGCGGCTGATCTCCACCGGCGCCCACTTCGACACCGACGACGAGGGCGACATCGAGCTGACCCGGGAGGGCGGCCACCACCGCCGCCGCATCGCGCACGCAGGCGGCGACGCCACCGGCGCGGAGGTCTCCCGGGCGCTCGTGGAGGCCGTACACGCGCGTGGACTGCGCACCATCGAGAACGCGCTCGTGCTCGACCTGCTGACGGGCGCGGACGGCCGGACCGCGGGCGTGACCCTGCACGTCATGGGCGAGGGCCAGCACGACGGCGTGGGCGCCGTGCACGCGCCCGCCGTGGTGCTGGCGACCGGCGGCATGGGCCAGGTGTTCTCGGCGACCACCAACCCGTCGGTGTCGACGGGCGACGGCGTCGCGCTCGCCCTGCGCGCGGGCGCGGAGGTATCCGACCTGGAGTTCGTGCAGTTCCACCCGACCGTGCTGTTCCTCGGGGCGGACGCGGAGGGCCAGCAGCCGCTGGTCTCCGAGGCGGTGCGCGGCGAGGGCGCCCACCTGGTCGACGGCGACGGCGTGCGCTTCATGCTCGGGCAGCACGAACTGGCCGAGCTGGCGCCCCGGGACATCGTCGCCAAGGCCATCATGCGCCGTATGCAGGAGCAGGACGCCGGGCACATGCTCCTGGACGCCCGGCATTTCGGCGCCGCCATGTGGGAGCACCGTTTCCCGACGATCCTGGCCGCCTGCCGCGCCCACGGCATCGACCCGGTCGAGGAGCCCATCCCGGTCGCCCCGGCCGCCCACTACGCCTCCGGCGGCGTCCGCACCGACTCCCGGGGCCGTACGACGGTCCCCGGGCTGTACGCGTGCGGCGAGGTCGCCTGCACCGGCGTGCACGGCGCCAACCGGCTCGCCTCCAACTCCCTCCTGGAGGGCCTGGTCTACGCCGAGCGGATCGCCGCCGACATCGCGGCGAGCCGGGCGGCGGCCGGCCCGCCCGCCGGCGAACCCGACCCGGTCGGGCAGCCGGGCCGGCCCGCGCACCCGCTGCTCGGCCCCGAGGCGCGCTTCGCGATCCAGCGGATCATGACCGACGGCGCGGGCGTCCTGCGCTCGGAGGAATCCCTGGCCAAGGCCGCCGACCAGCTCCAGCGGCTGGACACCGAGGCCCGCGACGCCCTCGAAGAGAACGGCAAGACCGCCGAGCCGGGCGTGGACACCTGGGAGGCCACCAATCTCCTGTGCGTGGCCCGCGTCCTGGTCGCCGCCGCCCGGCTGCGCGAGGAGACCCGCGGCTGCCACTGGCGCGAGGACCGGCCCGCCCGCGACGACGCGGCCTGGCGGCGCCACATCGTCGTACGGCTGAATCCGGACCGCACGCTGGCCGTGCGCACCACGGACACCGCAGACTTCCCCCCGACCCGGCAGCACCGTCCCCAGGAGCAGTGACACAAGTGAGCACCCCCGACCTTCCCCTCGCCTCGACCGGTGGCTGCGGCGACGGCTGCGCCTGCGGTGCCGAGGGCGACGAGGCATACCTGGAGTGCGGGCTCGACCCCGCGCTCGCCCAGCTCCTGGCCGACGCCGGGCTCGACCCCGTGGAGATCGAGGACATCGCGAACGTCGCCGTCCAGGAGGACCTGGCGGGCGGCGTGGATGTGACGACCGTGGCGACCATCCCCGAGGAGGCCGTGGCCACCGGGGACTTCACCGCGCGCGAGGCGGGCGTGGTGGCCGGCCTGCGGGTCGCCGAGGCGGTGCTCTCGGTGGTCTGCACGGACGAGTTCGAGGTCGAGCGGCACGTGACGGACGGTGACCGGGTGGCGGCGGGGCAGCGGCTGCTGTCGGTCACCACGCGCACGCGTGACCTGCTGACGGCCGAGCGCAGCGCGCTGAACCTGCTGTGCCGCCTGTCGGGCATCGCGACGGCCACGCGTGCGTGGGCGGACGCCCTCGACGACACCGGCACGAAGGTCCGTGACACCCGCAAGACGACGCCGGGCCTCAGGTCGCTGGAGAAGTACGCGGTGCGCTGCGGCGGCGGGGTCAACCACCGCATGTCGCTGTCGGACGCGGCGCTGGTCAAGGACAACCACGTGGTCGCCGCGGGCGGCGTCGGCAGGGCCTTCGAGTCCGTGCGGGCGGCGTTCCCCGACGTGCCCATCGAGGTCGAGGTCGACACCCTGCACCAGCTGCGCGAGGTCGTCGACGCGGGCGCCGACCTGGTCCTGCTGGACAACTTCACGCCCGGGGAGTGCGAGGAGGCGGTGGCCATCGCGGACGGGCGGGCGCTGCTGGAGGCGTCGGGCCGGCTGACCCTGGAGAACGCCAGGGCCTACGCGGACACCGGCGTGGACTTCCTGGCCGTCGGTGCCCTCACCCACTCCTCGCCGATCCTGGACATCGGCCTGGACCTGCGTGAGGCGGAGTAGGGCCATGCTCCTCACGATCGACGTGGGCAACACGCACACCGTGCTGGGTCTGTTCGACGGTGACGACATCGTCGAGCACTGGCGCATCTCCACGGACGCCCGGCGCACGGCGGACGAGCTGGCGGTGCTGCTGCAGGGGCTGATGGGCATGCACCCGCTGCTCGGCGACGAACTCGGGGACGGCATCGACGGCATCTCGATCTGCGCGACCGTGCCGTCGGTGCTGCACGAGCTGCGGGAGGTGACGCGGCGGTACTACGGGGACGTGCCCGCGGTGCTGGTGGAGCCCGGAGTGAAGACCGGCGTGCCGATCCTGACCGACAACCCCAAGGAGGTCGGCGCCGACCGGATCATCAACTCGGTCGCGGCCGTCGAGCTGTACGGGGGCCCGGCGATCGTCGTGGACTTCGGCACGGCGACCACGTTCGACGCGGTCAGCGCGCGCGGGGAGTACATCGGCGGGGTCATCGCGCCGGGCATCGAGATCTCGGTCGACGCGCTCGGGGTCAAGGGCGCGCAGCTGCGGAAGATCGAGGTGGCCCGGCCGCGCAGCGTCATCGGCAAGAACACCGTGGAGGCGATGCAGGCGGGGATCGTGTACGGGTTCGCCGGCCAGGTCGACGGCGTGGTGACCCGGATGGCCCGGGAGCTGGCCGACGACCCGGACGACGTGACGGTGATCGCCACGGGTGGGCTGGCGCCGATGGTCCTGGGCGAGTCGTCTGTCATCGACGAGCACGAGCCGTGGCTGACGCTGATCGGGCTGCGCCTGGTGTACGAGCGGAACATGTCCCGTCTCTGATCCGGGTCCGTCTCTGACCTTGGCCTGTTTCTGCCCGGCGCGGGGCGGGGCGCGGACGTCCAGGTGGGTGGGCTGCGCGCGCCACGCGCGCCCCTTATGCCAAGTTTGTCTGATTAGTGCGTATCGTCGGTGCATGCCCACGCCATACGGATCCCGCGGCGGCATGGCGTTCGGTGCGGAGGAGCTGCGTGTGCTCCGCCGTGCTCTCGCCCTCGCCGTTCACCCCTGCCCCGCTTCGGCCGAGGACGTCCAGGACTGTCTCCGGCTCGCCGAGTCGCTCGACGAGGCGATGCGCGAGGGAGCCCGGTTGCGCGCCTTCCTGGTGGCGGACCTCGCCCGGTACCGCGCCGCCCTGCCCGGCACCGTCGTCGGGTATCTCGCGCTCCTGGAGGAGGCGCTGGCCGCCGGGTACCGGCCGTCGGACGACGACCTCGCCGCGCTGCGGGCGCTGCGCGGCAATCCCGGCGCGGCGGCCCTGCTGCGCCGCTGCACGGGCGGAGGGGGCGCCGTCCTGCCGAGTGTGCCCGCCTCCCGCCGGAGCACGCGGCTGCTGGCCCTGCCGGGCGGCGCGGGCGAGGAACAGGGCAAGAAGCCCGCGGAACGCCCGAAGGAGCGGCCGGGCGAGCGGCCAGGGCAGCGGCCGGCCCCGGCCCCGTCGAAGCCGTCGCGGCCCATTCCGACGCCCGGCGAGGTCTTCCCGCGCCGCAAGCCGCCCACGCCTCCCGCCAACCCCGGCCCCCCTCAGCAGCGGCTCGCCGCCGGCTGAGGGGCGGTCCGCCGGCGGCGGGGGTGCGTGGCTACCCTGGGGGCATGGACTACGTCTCCGCTCTCGTGCCCCCCGTCGTCATGGCGGTGTTCTTCATCGGTGTGGTCAGGGTGATCGTGAAGACCCAGGGCGGCGCCGCCAAGACCAAGGAAGACGCCGCAGTCGACGCCGCCCTGACCCGCACGGAGACCCCCGCCAACTCCGACGCCTGACCCACCCACCCCGCCAGGGTCGAGGCGCACACAGGGCATTGGCCGGCTCCCAAGGCGCCCGCTCCAGGCCCGCAGCGCCTGCTTCCGGACCGCGCGCCCGCTCCAGCTCCCGGGACTGCCCGCGCCCCGCGCCCGCCCCGGCCGCCGCGCCGGCGCCCGACTGCGGAGCCCGCTCCGGACCACGGTGTCGGCCCGCGTCCGATCCCCTCCGGTCGGCGGCGACCCGACGTCTGAGGCACCCGACCCAGACCGCGGCGCCTGTCCGGGACAGCGACGCCCGCCCCGCCCGTGGCGCTTCCCGGGCCTGTGCCCACGGTGCCTGTCCCGGTTGCGGCGCCCGCTCTACCCCGTGGCGCATTCCGGCCCGCGTATGAGGCGCACGCCCCGCACCAGAGCGGCTGCCCGCGCCCCGAGCGCCCACCTGCCCGCGCCGGTGGCGCCTGATCACGGACCCCGCCCGCCTGCCCGGTATCCCGGCGCCCGCCCTGGACCACGGCGGCCGTCTTGGGTCGCGGTGGAACACCCCGACGCCTGAGCGCTTGCACCGGCGTGCGCCGGCTACCCGCCCGCGGCGGCCACTACGACCTGCGGTGCCTGCCTCGGCGGCCAAGGCACCCGCCCGGTCCGCCGCACCCGCCGCGGTTGAGATGCGCGCCGCGCACCATGACGCCTGCCCGCGCCCGTGGCGCCCGCCTCCGGACCCCGCCCGCCTGCCCCGTATCCCGGCGCCCGCCCTGGACCACGGCCGCCCTTCTGGATCGTTACGTCCGTGGTGCCCGGTGCGGCGCGGAGGCGGTCTTGCGCGGGGAGTTGGGCAGACTTTTTGGGCGGGTTGTTGAGGGAGGGGGCGTTTGGTGCGCCGTTGGTTGGGTCTCCTACTATTATTGTGAGTTGTGCCTCGCCCATTGGGAGATCTCGAAGACGCGGTCATGACGCGGGTGTGGAAGTGGAACCGCCCGGTGACCGTTCGAGAAGTCCTGGAAGACCTTCAGCGGGAACGGTCGATCGCGTACACCACGGTCATGACCGTATTGGACAATCTCCATCAGAAGGGCTGGGTGCGCCGCGAGGCCGAGGGCCGGGCCTATCGATATGAGGCCGTCTCCACCAGGGCCGCCTACGCCGCCGCCCTGATGAACGAGGCGTGGTCGCACAGTGACAACCCGGCGGCGGCTCTGGTCGCCTTCTTCGGCATGATGAGCGACGAACAGCGTCAGGCCCTCAGGGACGCCGTCCGCATCGTCCAGGGCCCGGAAACCCCCGATACGGTCCCCGATACCGGCGCCGAGAACCCCGGCTCCGCCCAGGACGGCGGCGGGCGATAGCGTCCGCTCATGTCAGCAGAGCGCCCCGAAGTCACCGCAAAAGCCATCACCGTCCGGCGGGCCCGGACCAGCGATGTCCCGGCCGTGCGCCGCCTCCTTGACGTGTACGTCCGTGAGCGCATCCTGCTCGACAAAGCGACCGTCACGCTTTACGAGGACATCCAGGAGTTCTGGGTCGCCGAACGCGACGACAACGCCGAGGTGGTCGGCTGCGGCGCGCTGCACGTCATGTGGGAAGACCTCGCGGAAGTGCGCACTCTCGCGGTCAAGCCGGGTCTGAAGGGCGCCGGCGTCGGCCACCGGTTGCTGGAGAAGTTGCTGCACACCGCCCGTTGGCTCGGTGTTCGACGCGTTTTCTGCCTGACCTTCGAAGTGGACTTCTTCGGGAAGCACGGCTTCGTGGAGATCGGCGAGACACCCGTGGACACCGATGTCTACGCGGAGCTGTTGCGTTCCTATGACGAAGGCGTCGCCGAGTTCCTGGGTCTCGAACGAGTGAAACCGAACACCTTGGGCAACAGCCGGATGCTTCTGCATCTGTGATCGCCGGGGCTTGACCCGGTATTCCGGCCGCCGACCCTGCCCACGTTCCCTATGTCCGAAACGCGCATGTTTCCGGACTGGTGCGCCCCCCAGAGTCTCTGCCGGGGGTTTGTGTTTTTCCGGCAAAGGCGGTTTGCTTTCCGACGTACTGCAGTACTGCATATAACAGGGGGCGGCGAAACGGCGGACGCCGCGGGCTCCGAGCCCTCAAGTTATCGATGAAAGGAAATCCGGTGGCACAGAAGGTTCAGGTCCTTCTTGTCGACGACCTCGACGGTGGCGAGGCGGACGAGACCGTGACGTTCGCGCTGGACGGCAAGACGTACGAGATCGATCTCACGACCGCCAACGCGGACAAGCTGCGCGGACTTCTCGACCCCTATGTGAAGGGCGGCCGTCGTACCGGTGGCCGTGCTTCGGGCGGACGTGGAAAGGCCCGCGCCGCTTCCGGTGGCAGCCAGGACACCGCGCAGATCCGCGCCTGGGCGAAGGAGAACGGTTACGAGGTCAACGACCGTGGCCGTGTTCCCGCGTCCATCCGCGAGGCCTACGAGAAGGCCAACGGCTGAACGGCCGACGGCCCGGCGCACGCGCGCCGCAGCCGGATCCGGTGGCAGCACGTCGCCACCGTGTCCACCAGCCGTACGAGATCGGGGGCGCCCCCACCGCCCCCCACGGCCGACAGGGTCGGCAGCGAGGTCTCGACCTCGCGCCCCGGCTCGGGGGGCCGCAGCCACACGGCGGCCCCCTGCCCAGGATGAGCGGCACGCGCGGAACGCGGCGCGGGGACCGCGCGCGCGTGCGGCGCGGGCCCGGAACGGCCCGGGAGTGCCGGCCGCGGTCCGCCGGCGCCGGGCTCAGGAGGCATCGGCGCGTCCAGCCGCCCGCCCGCGCCCAGGGCGATCAGATCGAGCGGCAGTGAGCCCCACTCCAGCCAGTCCAGCAGCCCCGGCAGTTCCTCCGCGCTGCCCGCGGCCACCAGAAGCCGCATCCGCTCGCCCCGCAGGGCCACCGGAGTGCCCGGCGCCAGATGCCGGAGCGTCGCGGCGCCCGCCGCGGCCGGAACGTCCAGGACGTCGAAGCGCACACCCGTGAGCAGCCGCAGCGGCCCCCCGGGTGCCGTGGCCCAGCCCAGCTCGTTCTCGTACCAGTCCCGGGCCCGTGCGTCCGGCGCGACAGGCCGACGGGGGAGCGGGATCATGGGAAGGGTGCCAACCATGCCAGGCGCAACAGTGGAACCTCGCTGAGAGTTACGCTTGGTGTACCGATGACTGCGCACAGTGCCGGACGAGGGGGCGCGTGGGGGCCCGAGCAGGCGCAAGGTTGTTCGCCCATAGCGGAGGGAACCGGGGCGCCCGGCATGGAGTGTCAGTCCGTACGGGTAAGACATCCCTAGTGGGAGGGGGCGACACGCAGAACAGGCCGTCTCACGTTCGCCATCGGCGTACTGATGGTGGGGGTAACTGCCTGGCCTGCGGGAACATCGTCTCGCACCATCGGGTTGGAGCAGATGTCGGCGTTCGGGGTCAGGAGGCAGCAGCTTGTCTCCGCGAGAGCGGAGGTGATCCGGACGGTGTCGGCAGTTGGAATGAGCGGTCCCCGCTTGCGGGACTAAGCTGCGGAAGGACAGAGAGGGGAGCGTCCCCTTACTGCCTGACCGCTCTGAGGAGCGATTAACGATGTTCGAGAGGTTCACCGACCGCGCGCGGCGGGTTGTCGTCCTGGCTCAGGAAGAAGCCCGGATGCTCAACCACAACTACATCGGCACCGAGCACATCCTCCTGGGCCTGATCCACGAGGGTGAGGGTGTCGCCGCCAAGGCCCTGGAGAGCCTCGGCATTTCGCTTGAGGCGGTCCGCCAGCAGGTGGAGGAGATCATCGGCCAGGGCCAGCAGGCCCCGTCCGGGCACATCCCCTTCACCCCCCGTGCCAAGAAGGTCTTGGAGCTGTCGCTCCGCGAGGCCCTTCAGCTGGGCCACAACTACATCGGCACGGAGCACATCCTGCTCGGTCTGATCCGTGAGGGCGAGGGCGTCGCCGCCCAGGTCCTGGTCAAGCTGGGCGCCGATCTCAACCGTGTCCGCCAGCAGGTCATCCAGCTGCTGTCGGGCTACCAGGGCAAGGAGACCGCCACCGCCGGCGGCCCTGCCGAGGGCACTCCCTCGACGTCCCTGGTCCTCGACCAGTTCGGCCGGAACCTCACCCAGGCCGCTCGCGAGTCCAAGCTCGACCCGGTCATCGGGCGCGAGAAGGAGATCGAGCGGGTCATGCAGGTGCTGTCCCGCCGTACCAAGAACAACCCGGTCCTGATCGGTGAGCCCGGCGTCGGCAAGACCGCCGTCGTCGAGGGCCTGGCCCAGGCCATCGTCAAGGGCGAGGTGCCCGAGACGCTCAAGGACAAGCACCTCTACACGCTGGACCTCGGCGCGCTGGTCGCCGGCTCCCGCTACCGCGGTGACTTCGAGGAGCGCCTGAAGAAGGTGCTCAAGGAGATCCGCACCCGCGGCGACATCATCCTGTTCATCGATGAGTTGCACACGCTGGTCGGTGCGGGTGCCGCCGAGGGCGCCATCGACGCCGCTTCGATCCTGAAGCCGATGCTGGCCCGCGGTGAGCTGCAGACCATCGGTGCGACCACGCTGGACGAGTACCGCAAGCACCTGGAGAAGGACGCGGCCCTGGAGCGCCGCTTCCAGCCGATCCAGGTCGCCGAGCCGTCCCTGCCGCACACGATCGAGATCCTCAAGGGCCTGCGTGACCGCTACGAGGCCCACCACCGGGTCTCCATCACGGACGAGGCGCTGGTCCAGGCCGCCACCCTGGCCGACCGCTACATCTCGGACCGCTTCCTGCCGGACAAGGCGATCGACCTGATCGACGAGGCCGGTTCCCGGATGCGTATCCGCCGGATGACCGCTCCGCCGGACCTGCGCGAGTTCGACGAGAAGATCGCCGCCGTGCGCCGGGACAAGGAGTCCGCGATCGACTCGCAGGACTTCGAGAAGGCCGCCTCCCTGCGCGACAAGGAGAAGCAGCTCCTGGCCGCCAAGGCCAAGCGGGAGAAGGAGTGGAAGGCCGGCGACATGGACGTCGTCGCCGAGGTCGACGGCGAGCTGATCGCCGAAGTCCTCGCCACGGCCACCGGCATCCCGGTCTTCAAGCTGACCGAGGAGGAGTCCAGCCGCCTGCTCCGCATGGAGGACGAGCTCCACAAGCGGGTCATCGGCCAGGTCGACGCCGTCAAGGCGCTGTCGAAGGCGATCCGCCGTACGCGTGCCGGTCTGAAGGACCCGAAGCGCCCCGGTGGCTCGTTCATCTTCGCCGGCCCGTCCGGTGTCGGTAAGACCGAGCTGTCCAAGGCGCTCGCCGAGTTCCTGTTCGGTGACGAGGACGCGCTGATCTCCCTCGACATGTCGGAGTTCAGCGAGAAGCACACGGTCTCGCGTCTGTTCGGTTCGCCCCCCGGCTACGTGGGCTACGAGGAGGGCGGCCAGCTGACCGAGAAGGTCCGCCGCAAGCCGTTCTCCGTCGTCCTGTTCGACGAGGTCGAGAAGGCCCACCCGGACATCTTCAACTCGCTGCTGCAGATCCTGGAGGACGGTCGGCTGACCGACTCCCAGGGCCGGGTCGTGGACTTCAAGAACACGGTCATCATCATGACGACCAACCTCGGCACCCGGGACATCTCCAAGGGCTTCAACCTGGGCTTCGCGGCCTCGGGTGACACGAAGACCAACTACGAGCGCATGAAGAACAAGGTCTCGGACGAGCTGAAGCAGCACTTCCGGCCCGAGTTCCTCAACCGCGTCGACGACGTGGTCGTCTTCCCGCAGCTGACGCAGGAGGACATCCTGCGGATCGTCGACCTGATGATCAGCAAGGTGGACGAGCGCCTGAAGGATCGGGACATGGGCATCGAGCTGTCCCAGTCCGCCAAGGAGCTGCTGTCCAAGAAGGGTTACGACCCGGTGCTGGGCGCCCGGCCGCTGCGCCGCACGATCCAGCGCGAGATCGAGGACACGCTCTCGGAGAAGATCCTCTTCGGTGAGCTGCGCCCCGGTCACATCGTGGTCGTGGACACCGAGGGTGAGGGCGAGACCAAGACCTTCACCTTCCGGGGCGAGGAGAAGTCCGCACTGCCGGACGCCCCGCCGATCGAGCAGGCGGCCGGCGGAGCCGGTCCGAACCTGAGCAAGGAGGCGTAAGCCTCCGGCCGATTGGCCGCCCCGAAGGGGCCGGTGCCTTGCGGGCACCGGCCCCTTCGGCCGTTCTCAGCGCGGCTCCAGGCTCGTTTCCGCGCCGGGGAAGAGCCCCACGAAGCGGGAGACCGGAACGGAGTGCCCCGCCCGGTTGGTCAGGGTCACCGAACGCAGTCCGGGCAGCCGGGGCACCAGAGGGGCCAGATCCTCCTCGCCCGTCATCGAGACGACCCGCAGCACCTCGATGCCCGGCAGCTGTGGCATCCGTGCGATGGACTGCGGGAACTCCTGGATGATCCGCGCGTTCAGGTAGAGCCGGGTCAGCTCCGGCAGTTCGCTGACCGCCCGCCAGTCGGCGGCCGTCACTTCCGTGGTCAGCGGGCCGAGGCTGAGCGTCTTCAGGCCGGTCCAGTGCTGCACCCCGCGCAGCCCCGTGCCGTCGGTGCTGTGTGCGCCGAGGAAGAGGAATTCCAAGGGCGCTTCGGGTGGCAGGGTGTCGGTGAGGTCGGTGCCCGGCAGTTGCTGGCTCAGGGTGATCCTGGTCAGCGACCGCAGGGTCCGCAGCCCCGTCAGGTCGCCGATTCCGGAGCAGCCGAAGAGGCTGAGCGGCAGCGCGGAGAGGCGGTCCAGGCCGCCCGCCGCCGGGCAGTCGTGGATCCACAGCCTGTGGAGGGAGCCGAACGGCAGCAGGGACCCGAGATCGGTGAGACGGGGGTTGTCCGACAACTGGAGCGAGGTCACCGCGTCGGCCCTCGGCACGGCGGCCAGGATGTCCGCCATCCGGTGCTCACCCTGCAAGGAGAGCTCGTGCCAGGACCGCATCCCGGCCAGTGCCGCGAGCTGTTCGGGCGACCCGCAGGACAGATGCAGCTTCGCACGGTCCAGCCGGTCCAGTACCTCGGCCGCGTACTCGACGGCGTCGAACCGGCCCCAGGTCCCCACCAGTTGGCGCCGGACGCCCAGGTCCGGGTGGTTCCGGAACCGGCGCAGCACCGCCAGCGCCCCCTCCGGCTCCTCGTCCCCGAGGAGTGAGGCCGTGACCGTCACGCCCCGCGCCTCCTCGTCCGTCAGCCCCTCGGGGCCCGGCAGCAGCTCCAGCACCAGCGGCCCCGCCTCGGCCAGCGTCCGCGCGTCCCGCGTGGTCCGCGGGGGAATCAGCGCCGCCGCACGCTCCTCCACCTCCGCCCGCACCGCCGGATCCACGGCCGTCGCCTGCTCCAGGCAGGCCAGCGCCAGCAGACTCAGCCGGGGCACCTCGCGTGCCGTCAACTGCCGTAGCAGAAATGCCCGTTCGCGGGGTCGGGCGTGGGCCACCGCCATGCGGATGACGTCCTCCCACTGAGTGTCGTCCGCATGGCTCATCAGCACGTCCAGGTGGCCCTCCGCGACGGCGTACCGGGCGCCCAGGTAGTCCTGGAAGGTGCGGTGCACGAAGTCCACGACGCCCTCGGCCGGTTGCCGCAGCAGACCGCTGCGCAGCAGCAGCGTCCGCAGCACGGCCGCCGCGTCCCCCTGGCCCGCGGCCGACGCCACCGCCGGCAGACAGCGCTCCACGATCCCCTCGGCCGCATCCAGGTCCATCTCGGTACGGCCGGACAGCACGAGCGCGTAGGCCAGGCGCTGCAACAGCTCCAGTTGGGCCTCCTCGCCCAGCTCCATGCCGTCCACCGCGCCCATGCCCCGCTCCCGGTCCCGGCGGGACAGCAGCATCGTGAGGGAGGCGTCGTACAACTCCTTGCGGCCGGTGGGCAGATAGCCGCGGCGCTCGCGGTGCAGGGCGCAGATCAGGCCGCACATCAGCGGGTTGGTGGCGAGCCGGGCCAGATCGCGCTTGGTGCGCAGGGAGTCCAGCAGCCCGGCCTCGTACTCCTCGGCCCGCGCCGCCGTGTGCCAGCGCCGTACGAAGGTGGTGACGTCGGCGCGGCGCATCGGAGTCAGGGCCCGCTCGCGGAAGCCCTCGGCGGCCAGCCAGTCGGGGCGTACGGCGGTGGGGCGGGAGGTCAGCAGCCACTTGTTGCCGGGGAAGGCGTGGACCAGGGCGAGCAGCCAGTCGCGGGTGCGATGGCGCTCGGCGGCCGGGATCTCGTCCAGGCCGTCGACGAGGACCAGGGCCCGGCCGGCGGTCAGGACGCGTTCCGCCCAGCCTTCGGGCGGTGACAGCGGGCAGTTCACGGCGGTGAGGAAGGCGGCGGGCGCCGGGAGCGCGCCCGCGCGGATCAGGGAGCGCAGCGGCAGGACGTACGGGATGCGCCCGTTCCCGTGCAGGGCGGCCGTCACCGCAAGCCACTGCACCAGGGTCGTCTTGCCGGAGCCCGCGTCGCCCCGCAGCAGCACCCGGTCGTGGCCGCGCAGCGCGTCCTCGGCGGCCAGCCGGACCGTGGCCGCGGAGGGGTGCTCGTCCGGGGTGGCGTCGCCCGCGGCGTCGTCGCCCGTGGTCTCCAGGCTCAGGTAGGCGACTTCCAGGGGCCAGCGGTCGGGAGAGTCGCGCAGATCGACGCCGTAGAGGGTGATGTGGTCGTGCTGTCGCGCGACGTAGGGCAGGTAGCGGCGTTCGAAGGCGGTGTCGCGGGCGTCGGGCCGTTGGGCGCGGGCCAGCAACTCGTCCACTTTGGCGATGAGTTCGGCCTGCCCGCGGGTCTGTTCGACGAGGGTGCGGGCGACAAAGGTGGAGCGCCGGGTGAAGAACTCCAGGATCTGCAGGCAGGCCCATTCGGTCGCGGAGTCGAGGAAGAAGGCGGCATCCGCGGACAGGCCGTCGGGAGCCGCCGAGCCGTGGTGCAGCCTCTTGGCCAGCTCGCGGTGGCCGAGCCGGACCGCTTGGGCGTCGTCCATGTCGAGGTCGCCGAGGGCGAGCAGCCTGCGGGCGAGGGCGTCGGCCACGGCCGGCTGTTCGTGGGCCGGGAAGGGCGGTTCGCCGGGGGAGTCCACCGCCTCTTGCACCAGACGCGCGGCGAGCCGGTGGACGTCCCTCTCGGTGAGGGTGCGCTTCTCGCCACGGAAGGACACCAGACGGGTCAGCCGTACCGGCTTGTCCACGAGTCCGGCGCCGGGGCCGTCGCTGACGATCAGCTTCTTCACCAGCGGCCCGATCACGCTGGAGGCGAGCTTGCTGCCCAGTACCGCCGGCTCCATCCGTCCACCCCCGTGGTCGTACCGCCGCGAACGAGAAACGCGAACGAGAAATACGGAGGGAGCCTAACCGGAGCGCTCGGTCCGAGGGGCGGGCGTAGCGCCGGTCACATTCGAAGGGGGTTGGATCTAGGGGCTCGGTGACATGCCGCACAGGGCAAATGTCCGTTACTAGCCCACTTAGTGGGAGTTCGCGTTGGGGCAAATTAGGACATTCACCCCGGATGCTTTTGGGTCGATTCGCCGCTGCCAGGAGGCTTGTCCGACTAGTGAGGCATTTGTCAAGAAAGGCGGCGATGTCCCGGTGGCGTACTAGAACGCCTCGTAGATGGGGGTTTTGGAGGCGGGCGAGGCCGGGGGTTACCAAGGGATGGCCCGACCGGGAGCCGTCCGTGCTCCGGCCGGGTCTCCCGTCCCCGAGTACACGAGGTTTCGATGTTCCAGCGCGTCACGCCCCGCCGGTCCCGTACGTCCCTGCTCCGCAACCGTGCCGCGGTCCTTGCCGCCGGTCTCGGCGTCTCGGCCGTACTGGGAGGCGGAGTCGCGGCGGCCGCCACTCCCGCGACCACCGTCACGGGAACGACCACCGCCGCCCAGAGCGCGGCCGCATGGGTCGACCCGGTGAAGCAGTACACGCTCTCCGCGAGCTTCAACCAGGCCGGCGGCATGTGGAAGGCCAAGCACAGCGGCCAGGACTTCGCCGTGCCGATCGGCACCGAGGTCGTCGCCGCGTCCACCGGCACCGTCGTGAAGGCCGGCGGCAACGGCGCCGGTGACGGCCCCGCGTACGGCAACGCCGTCGTCATCAAGCACGGCAACGGGACGTACTCCCAGTACGCCCATCTGTCCAGGATCGACGTGAAGGTCGGCCAGGCCGTCGCCGCCGGCCAGCACATCGCGCGCTCCGGCAACACCGGCAACTCCACCGGCCCGCACCTGCACTTCGAGATCCGTACGACCCCGAACTACGGCTCCGCGATAGACCCGGTCTCCTTCCTGCGCGGCAAGGGCGTGCGGGTCTAAGTCCCGGTGTTCCCGGCGCCCTTGTGCGCCTGTGTCACCAGGTCCACGGCGACCTCGAGAACGGCCGCGCGCTTCTTCTCGGGGTCGCCTTCCAGGTCCTGGAGGACGAACATCCCGGCGTGCAGAGTGAAGATGGCGCTCACACAGCGGACCTGGTCGACCAGGTCCGCTTCCGGGTCGATGATGATGTCCCGCAGGCCGCGCATGCGGTCCTTGAACGAGTCGCCGATGCGCAACTCCCGCACGGTCGCCTGGTTCTCCTGCATGAAGCGGAACAGCGGCGCCGCGTCGACGAGCGCCTGACTGTAGCGCCGGATGATCTCCCGCTTGGTCTCCAGGGTGTGCGGCTGCCCCTCGCCCCAGGCGATCAGGTCCTCCATCGGCTTCGTCAGATCCTTGAAGAGGCTGACGATGATCTCTTCCTTCGTCTTGAAGTGGTAGTAGAGCGCCGCCTTGGTGACGTCGAGGCGTTCGGCGATCTCCCGCAGGGAGGTCTTCTCGTACCCCTGCTCCGCGAAGAGTTCGAGCGCCACGTCCTGGATGCGCTGGCGGGTGTTTCCGCGGCGCTGCTGCTTGGTCCCGTCCATGGTGACGCCCATTTTCGTACTCCTCGCGCTGCTGCGGAAACTTACTTGACGACCGGCTAGTGACGGGTCTACCTTCCCCAGTGTAGTCAACTAGCCGGGCGGCAAGTAAGTGGCCGCCGCAGGGGGAGTGCCGGACGATGGCGGACACACCGCAGGCCCGGGCGGGCCAGGAGATATCCGAAGAGCAGGGCAAGCAGCCCAGGAGCGTGCGCGTGGTCCTGCTCGCGCTGATGATCGCGATGATGCTCGCGATGCTCGACAACATGATCGTGGGCACGGCGATGCCGACGATCGTCGGTGAACTGGGCGGCCTCGAACACCTGTCCTGGGTGGTGACCGGGTACACGCTCGCCACCGCGGCGGCCACCCCGATCTGGGGCAAGCTCGGGGACATGTACGGCCGCAAGGGCGCCTTCATGACCTCGATCGTGATCTTCCTGATCGGGTCCGCGCTGAGCGGCATGGCCCAGAACATGGGCGAGCTGATCGGTTTCCGGGCCGTGCAGGGTCTCGGCGCCGGCGGTCTGATGGTCGGCGTCATGGCGATCATCGGCGATCTCATTCCGCCGCGTGAGCGCGGCAAGTACCAGGGCATGATGGCCGGCGTCATGGCGCTCGCGATGATCGGCGGCCCGCTGGTCGGCGGCACCATCACCGACAACTGGGGCTGGCGCTGGGCCTTCTACATCAACCTGCCGCTCGGCGCGATCGCGCTGGCCGCGATCAGCGCGGTGCTGCACCTGCCGAAGAAGCGGACCAAGACCCGCATCGACTACCTGGGTGCCACGCTGCTGACCGTCGGCATCACCGCGATCGTGCTGGTGACGACCTGGGGCGGCACCGAGTACGCCTGGACCTCCGCGCGGATCATGGAACTGAGCGCCATCGGCATCGTCTCGCTGGTCGCCTTCGTGTTCTGGCAGACCAAGGCCGCCGAGCCGGTGCTGCCGCTGCACATCTTCCGCAGCCGCAACTTCACCCTGATGTCGGTCATCGGCTTCATCACCGGCTTCGTGATGTTCGGCGCCACGCTGTTCCTGCCGCTGTACCAGCAGTCGGTGCAGGGCGCGTCCGCGACCAACTCCGGACTGCTGCTCCTGCCGATGCTCGGCGCGATGCTGGTCACGTCGATGGTCGCGGGGCGGGTCACCACCAACAGCGGCCGCTACAAGATCTTCCCGATCGCCGGTGGCGTGCTGATGGTCGCCGGTCTGTATCTGCTGTCCCTGATGGACGCGGGCACCTCACGGTTCACCTCCGGCGTGTACATGGCCGTCCTGGGTCTGGGCATGGGCTGTCTGATGCAGATCACCATGCTGGTCGCGCAGAACAGCGTGCAGATGAAGGACATGGGCGTCGCGTCCTCGTCGACCACCCTGTTCCGTACGCTCGGCTCCTCGTTCGGTGTCGCCATCATGGGCGCGCTGTTCAACCACCGGGTCCAGGACGTCATGGCGGAGCGGGCCGGCTCGGCGGGCCGGCAGCTGACCGAGCAGTCCGCGCAGCTGGACGCGGCGAGCCTGGCGAAGCTGCCGGCGGCGGCACGCGAGGCGTACCAGCACGCGGTGTCCGCGGGCACCCACAGCGCCTTCCTGCTGGGCACGGCCGTCGCCGTGATCGTGCTGGTCGCGGCGCTGTTCGTGAAGGAGGTCCCGCTCAAGGGCGGACCGCAGAAGGACCCGGCGGACGCCGCCCAGGCGCAGGCGCCGGTGGCCGAGGCCGTCTGAGCCACGTCCGAGCCGAAGGCCCTCCGGCGGGTGTCCGCCCCGGAGGGCCTTTCCTGCGAGCCCGTTCGAGCCCGTCCTGGGGGCGCTACCGGAGTACGGGGTAGCTGCCCGTGTTCGTCGGGGCGTGTTCCGGGAGCCAGAGGACGGCCACCGCGCCCTCCGCGGGGACGTCCTCCGGTGTGCCCGCGGGCCTGACGTTGCGGAAGGTCAGCCGGGCGCCCAGCACCCGGGCCTGCCCGGCGGCGATGGTCAGGCCCAGGCCGTGGCCCTCGCCCGAGCGGTCCTCGCTGCCCGTGCGAAAGCGCCTCGGGCCATGGGCCAGCAGGTCCTGCGGGAAGCCGGGCCCGTGGTCGCGGACCCGGATGACGCGGCCCTCGACGGTCACCTCGACGGGCGGCTTGCCGTGCCGGGCGGCGTTGGCGAGCAGATTGAACAGCACCCGCTCCAGGCGCCGCGGGTCGGTGGTGACCTCCGACTCGTGCACCACGCGCACCCTGATCTCCGGGTCCTTGGCGGCCACCCGCCGGGCGACGAACTCGCCCAGCATGATGTCCTGCAGTTCGGCCCGCTCGGATGCGCCGTCGAGCCGGGCCACCTCCAGCACGTCCTCGACGAGCGTGCGCATCGCCTTGGCCCGGTCCAGGACCAGCTCGGTGGGCCGGCCAGGCGGCAGCAGCTCGGCGGCGGTCAGCAGCCCGGTCACCGGGGTGCGCAGCTCGTGCGCGATGTCGGCGGTGACCCGCCGCTCGGCCTCGAGCCGCTGCTGGAGCGCGTCCGCCATGGCGTCCACCGCACGCGCGAGATCGTCGGTCTCGTCCCGTACGACACCGCCGATGGCGTCCCGCACCCGGACGTCCGGCTCACCCTTGGCGACCTGGTTCGCGGCGGCCGCCGCCTTGCGCAGCCGCCGCGACAGCTGCCCGCCGATGAGCACGCCGAGCGCGCTGCCGCCGACGACGACCGCGATCGAGCCGATGACCAGGGCCTGGTCGAGGTCCTTCATCACGTCCGTGCTGCGGTCGGTGAAGTGGGTGTGCAGCGACAGCACGTGCCCGTCCTTGACCGGGACCGCCGCCCAGATGTCCGGCACCGGGCCGCCGTGGTCGGTGACATACGTCGCCCGGCGCCCCTCCCCGACCTTCTGCCGCAGCTCGGGCGGCAGCTCCGGGTCGTCGATCTTGATGCTCGGGAAGTTGGGCCGCCCGGACAGCTCGTAGTTGCGCTGGGCGATCTGCACCCGCTCGTCGGCCAGGTCGCGCGCGTTGTCCAGCATGGACACCCGGGCCGCGTTGTGCACGACCAGGCTGAGCGCGATCGCCACCAGGGCGCCGACCAGCGCGATCGCCGCGCTCAGCTTCCAGCGGAGCCCGGTGCGCAGGCCGGCCGACAGTACCTTTCCGTGGACCGGACGCCGAATGAACCGCCTCATGTCGTCGCCCGCTCACGCCTTCAGCTTGTACCCGAAGCCGCGGACCGTCTCGATCCGGTCCTGGCCGATCTTTGTCCGCAGCCGCTGCACATGGACGTCGACGACCCGTGTGTCGCCGCCCCAGCCGTAGTCCCATACGCGTTCCAGCAGCTTGTCGCGCGAGAGCACCGTGCCAGGCGCCGAGGAGAACTCCAGGAGCAGCCGCATCTCGGTCGGGGTGAGCGCCACCGGCCGGCCGTCCCGGCGCACCTCCATGCCCTCGGTGTCGATCTCCAGTCCGCCGAAGGTCAGCACGCCGCCGGACACCGGCGTACCGGGGTTCTCGGCCTGAGCGGCCCCGCCGGCGTGCCCGAAGCGGCGCAGCACCGCGCGGATGCGGGCGACCAGTACGGCACCGTCGAAGGGCTTGGTCACATAGTCGTCGGCGCCCGCCTCCAGGCCCAGCACGACGTCGATGGAGTCGGCGCGCGCCGACAGCATGATCACCGGCACGGTCGACTCGTCGCGGATGCGCCGGCACAGGCTCACCCCGTCCAGCCCCGGGACCATGACGTCCAGCAGCGCGATGTCGGGGCGCCTGGCCCGGAACGCGTCCAGACCCGACAGCCCGTCGGGCATCGCGGTGACCGCGAAGCCGTCCCGCTCCAGGGCGAGTTGGGTGGCCTCACGGATGACGTCGTCGTCCTCGACGAACAGGACGTGGGTCTGCTCTGCCATCCCGGTGCTCTCAGTCCTCGTGTGGTTCTCGTGCCGTCACCCTTGTGACGCCGGTGTCGTGTGCGGGGTTCACCGCGCTCGCCATCAGCCGTCCGGTGCCACTGTCGGTTCGGGCACCGGCGAGGCCACGCCGCCGGCCGCGTTGCCGTAGTCGGTGTGGTGGGAGGACTCCTCGACGAAGCGGCCCGCGGTCCAGGCGTAGGTGATCACGTTCTCGCCGGACGGACTGGAGACCGGGTCGCCCTTCTCGTACACCTGCTTGGTCACCATCAGATCGCCGCGGTCTATCTCGGCGTAGACGGGGGACTCCTCCGCCCGGAACACGTTCTGGTACCTGCCGCCCTCGCTGCGGTACACATACGAGCCGACCCCCACGGCGTCGCCGCAGGTCAGCACGTTGACCACGACGTCCTCTACGGTCGATCCGGTCAGGTTGCCGTAGGACACGTCGACCGGGTACTCGTCGGCGGCGCACGGCTTGAGGCCCCGTTTGACCGCGGGTGAGACGTGCGGGTCGTCCTTGACGAGAGTGACCGCGTTCACCCGCCGGTAGCTGTCGGAGGGGCTGGGCGCGGGGGAGGCCGCAGCGCCCGCGACCGAGTCGGCGTGTGCCGGACCCTCGTCGCGGGCGCCGGTGCCGCCGGTGGCGCAGGCGGCCACGAAAAGGGCGAGGGCGGTGAGCACGGCCACCACCGTGCTCACCGCCTGCACACTCCCTCGGGCACTGGGCCCGGCGCCCGTCAGGCCGCGCAACGCTCCTGCTCCTCACGCTCCAGCGCGCGTGCGTCCAGATCGCGCGCCTCCAGCTCCTCGCGGAGCCGGGCGAGCGCCCGGTGCAGCGTGCTCTTGACCGTTCCGGCCGACATGCCGAGGGCGGCGGCCGTCTCCTCCGTGGACATCTGCTCCCAGTGTCGCAGCACCACGACACTGCGCTGCTTCGGAGCGAGCACCTTCATGATGTCCATGAGGAGCGCACGGTCGGCGTGCTGCTCGGTGGCGTCGTCCACGCACGCGTCGGGCAGCTGCTCGGTGGGGACCTCCTCCAGCTTCCGCGCCCGCCACCACTCGGTCCGCGTATTGATCATCACCCGGCGCAGATAGGCGTCGGCGAGGCGCTTGTCCGCGATGCCGTCCCAGCGGCCGTACGTCCGCGCGAGCGCCGTCTGCAGCAGGTCCTGGGCGTCCACCGGGTCCGGAACCAGCCGGCGGGCGCTGCGCAGCAGCGCGTCCTGCCGGGTGCGGACGTACTCCTCGAATTCGAGCACCTCGCCCTGCGCCATTCCAACCGCCTCCGTTCCCCGTGCTGCTACGGCCCGTGCCTGTCGTTGCCCGGCCCGGTGGTCGGCCGGGCACGGAAATGAAGGTACGGAGCAGTTGTCACGGGGTTGTGCGGAGGAGCCTGCGGATGGCGCTCGGCTGTCCGTCGGTTGTGTAACGGAAGTAGGAACGGGGTAAAGAAGGGCCGCCTTCTGTCCTGATTTGGTGGTTTTTGTCGGGCCTGATGGGCCGTAACCGGGCCACCGCCGCTGTGACCTGTCTGTACGTCAACTATGCGGAAGCCGATAACGGCCGCCCGCCAGCGGCTCCACCAGACCGTCCGAGACCAGCCCGTCCAGCGCACGGGCGCGCTGCACCGGCTCGTGCCACACCCGGTCGAGGGCCGCCTGCGGCACGGGGGAGTGCGCCTCGCGCAGCACGGCGAGGAGCTTCCCGCGCACCTGGCGGTCGGTTCCGGCGTATGTCTGACCGCGGCGCGGCGGGCCCGAGTGCTCCGGCTTGCCCGCCAGGTGCCAGGCGCACTGGTCGGCGATCGGACAGCGCTCGCACAGCTCGTTCTTCGCCGTGCACACCAGCGCGCCCAGCTCCATGGAGGCGGCGGCCCAGCGCGCGGCGGTCCGTTCCTCCTCGGGCAGCAACTCGCGGGCCAGCCTGCGCTCGGCCGCCGTGGTGGCGTTCGGCGGGTACTGCACGCCCGTGACCGCCCGCGCGAACACCCGGCGCACATTGGTGTCGAGCACGGCGTGCCGCTGCTCGTACGCGAACGAGGCCACGGCTGCCGCCGTGTACTCGCCGATGCCGGGCAGCGCGAGCAGTTGGGCGTGGTCCGTCGGCACGTCGCCGCCGTGCCGTTCCGTTATGGCGACCGCGGCGCCGTGCAGCCGCAGGGCGCGGCGCGGGTAGCCGAGCCGGCCCCAGGCGCGGACGGCCTCACCGGGGGCCTCCGCGGCCAGATCGGCGGGGCGCGGCCAGCGGGCCAGCCACTGCTCATAGACCGGCAGTACGCGGTTGACCGGCGTCTGCTGGAGCATGAACTCGCTGACCATCACGCCCCACGGGCCCGCCTCCGGGCGGCGCCAGGGGAGGTCGCGGGCATGGGCGTCGAACCAGGCGATCACGGGGGCGTGGAGCTTCTCAGTCATGGCCCTCCCGATCCTGCCACGGGTGGGGCTGACGTGCTCCGCGGCACCGCCGGGCCGGGGCGCGTGGCGGCCGAAGGGCGCTCCTCCCTACGGCAGTTACCGGGATGATGATCTGGAAAAGTTGGGCCGCGGGCGGCGGGTGGCGCAAGCAAGCGCGCCGATCTCTCGTACAGTTTGCGCCGTGGGATCTCTGCGCAATCCGATCGGGCCGCTTCCCTCCTCCATCTACTGGCGCCGGAGGGTCGTTCTGCTGTCCGTGGTCGCCCTGCTGGCGCTGCTGATCACCTGGATCGTGACCTCGGGCGGCGGGGGCGAGAAAAAGAGCGCCGACGGGTCCAATGGCAAGAGCCCCGCGCCCACCATCACGGCGGGGCCGTCGCCGTCCGGGTCCGCGATAAGCCAACACCCGGGCGGGCGTGACGAGTCGGGCGGCGGGGGATCGGGCGACGACGGCGCCGGTGCGGGCGCCGGCGGCGCCACGGCCGGCTCCGCCGGGCCGGACGACGGCGGCTCCCCGGGATCCGGTACGGGGGCGGGCGACGGGGCGGGCGGCGGCGGTACGGGCACGGGTGCGGGGCCCACGCTCCCCGCGTCCTCCGGGTTGCCCAACTGCACGCCCGGCGCGGTGAAGTTGAGCCTGCGCAGCCTGCACAACAGCTACGCGCCCGGGCAGACGCCGACCGTCGAACTCATCGCGAAGAACTCTTCGTCCGCCGACTGCAAGGTCGATCTGGGTCCGAAGAAGGCCGTGTTGACCATCACGCCCGCGGACGACAGCGACGACTACTGGTCGTCCGCCGACTGCCCGAAAGGCGCGGGGAGCCTGGTGTACCGGGTGCCGGCGGGCAGCAGCATCACCTACAGCGTGAAGTGGGACCGCAGGCCGAGCGCTCCCGAGTGCGCCACGCCCCCGTCCGGCTCGGCCGCCCCCGGCACCTACCTGGTCGAAGCCAGGTCCTCCGGCTTCGAAAAGGCCCAGACCTCCTTCGTCCTGACCGCAGACTGACCCGCACCGGCCGGTCTTTTCGGGGCGCACCAGGGAGGGGGACCAACCGCCGGCCGCGTCGAGACGTCCTTGGGCGACCGCGCGTCCGGGTGGAGCAGGCAGGGCCTCGGTACGCATCCGCGCCCGTCGCGCCGACGGTAGGCGACCGAGCCCGACCGGATCGTTCCAGCCGCCCTATGCGTGCCGCGGCAGACGGCCGACCGCCATCACCGGAGCGCTACGACGGCTCGTACCGCAGCCGGTGGGCGCGCCGCACCGGGTGGGCGTGCCGGGCCAGGTGGACGTGCCGCGAGCGGCGTTCCGTTTTCGGTCGATGCGTTGCCGCCGTTCCGGTGCGCGAGGCCGTTGTGTCTCGGATGCGCTCGTCTCCGAGGCCGGTGCGTGCGCCGTAGTCGGCGCGGGGTGGTCAGACGTAGCGTTCCAGGATCGAGGATTCCGCCAGGCGGGACAGGCCCTCACGGACGCTGCGGGCCCGGGCCTCGCCGACGCCGTCCACCGTCTGGAGGTCGTCGACGCTTGCCGCGAGGAGCTTCTGCAGCCCACCGAAGTGCTCCACGAGCCGGTCGATGATCGCGCCCGGGAGCCGCGGCACCTTGGCCAGCAGGCGGAAGCCGCGCGGCGACACCGCGGAGTCGAGCGCCTCAGGGGAGCCGGTGTAGCCCAGCGCCCGGGCCACCGTGGGAAGTTCCAGCAGCTCGGCATGGCTGAGCGCGTCCAGCTCCGACAGCGCCTCGTCCACCGTGCGGGAACGCTTCGCCGTCGGCTCCGGCACATAGTCCCGGACCACCAGCTCCCGCTCCGGCTCGACGCCCGCGATCAACTCGTCCAGCTGGAGGGCGAGCAGACGCCCGTCGGTGCCCAGTTCGACCACGTATTCGGCGATTTCGGTGGCGATGCGGCGCACCATCTCCAGGCGCTGCGCGACCGCCGACACATCGCGGACGGTCACCAGGTCCTCGATCTCCAGCGCCGACAGCGTGCCCGCGACCTCGTCCAGGCGCAGCTTGTAGCGCTCCAGGGTGGCGAGTGCCTGGTTGGCGCGCGAGAGGATCGCCGCCGAGTCCTCCAGGACCCGGCGCTGTCCGTCGACGTACAGGGCGATCAGCCGCATCGACTGGGACACGGAGACCACCGGGAAACCCACCTGCTTCGAGACCCGGTCCGCCGTGCGGTGCCGGGTGCCGGTCTCCTCCGTCGGGATCGTCGGGTCCGGGACCAGCTGGACACCCGCCCGCAGGATCTTGGACAGATCGGAGGAGAGCACGATGCCGCCGTCGAGCTTGCACAGCTCGCGCAGCCGGGTCGCGGTGAACTCCACGTCCAGCACGAAACCGCCCGTGCACATCGCCTCGACGGTCTTGTCGGAGCCCAGCACGATCAGTCCGCCGGTGTTGCCCCGCAGAACCCGCTCCAGACCGTCGCGCAGACCCGTACCGGGTGCCACGGCGCTCAGCGAGGCGCGCATCAGGCCATCGGAACCGGCACTCCCACCGGACTTTCCGGGAGCTGCTGCCCGGTCGTTGGCTGCCACTGCACTCCTCCGGTCGCAGGTTCTGGGGCGCCCCCGTTCCCGCACGACGTTCGTACGGACGGGCGAGACCAGGGCAAAGTCTACCGGCGGTCCTCCGCGTCCCGCGGGGCCTCCCGGCGACGGGAGCGCGGAAGCACTCTGAGCGCGTCCCCTATGTCGGCCACTTCCAGGACCTTCATGCCGGCGGGGATCTTGCCCGGATCGCCCGGCACGAGCGCGTGCGTGAAGCCCAGGCGGTGCGCCTCGGCGAGCCTGCGCTGCACGCCCGTGACCCGTCTCACCTCGCCCGCCAGCCCCACCTCGCCGATCGCGACGAGGTTCTTCGGCAGCGGGGTGTCGCTCGCGGCCGAGGCCAGGGCCAGGGCGACGGCGAGGTCGGCGGCGGGCTCGGAGAGCTTCACCCCGCCGACCGTCGCGGTGTAGATGTCCCGCTTGCCGAGCGCGCTGATCCGGCCGCGCTGCTCAAGCACCGCCAGCATCATCGACACCCGGGAGGTCTCCAGACCGGACGTCGTACGGCGCGGGGAGGGGATCTGCGAGTCGACCGTCAGCGCCTGCACCTCGGCGACCAGCGGGCGGCGGCCCTCCAGGGTCACGGTCAGACAGGTGCCGGGCACCGGTTCGTCGCGCCGGGTCAGGAACAGCCCGCTCGGATCGGCGAGGCCCGTGATGCCCTCGTCGTGCAGTTCGAAGCAGCCCACCTCGTCCGTCGCGCCGTACCGGTTCTTGACGCCGCGCACCAGACGCAGGCGCGCGTGCCGGTCGCCCTCGAAGTGGAGCACCACGTCCACAAGGTGCTCCAGCAGCCGCGGACCGGCGATCGCGCCGTCCTTGGTGACATGGCCCACCAGCAGCGTGGACATCCCGCGGTCCTTGGACGCGCGGATCAGGGCCCCGGCCACCTCCCGCACCTGGGCCATGCCGCCGGGCGCCCCGTCGATCTCGGGGGAGGCGACCGTCTGTACGGAGTCCAGGATCAGCAGCGAGGGCTTGACCGCGTCCAAGTGCCCGAGGACGGCGGCCAGATCGGTCTCGGCGGCCAGGTACAGATGGTCGTCGATGGCCTTGATGCGGTCGGCGCGCAGCCGCACCTGGCTCGCCGACTCCTCACCCGTGACATAGAGGGTGCGGTGCTCCTCGCTCGCCGACTTGGCCGCCACGTCGAGCAGCAGCGTGGACTTGCCCACACCGGGCTCGCCCGCGAGCAGCACCACAGCGCCGGGCACCAGGCCGCCGCCGAGCACCCGGTCCAGCTCGGGCACGCCGGTCGAGCGGGCGGTGGCCTGCCGGCCGTCGACCTGGCCGATGGGCAGCGCGGAGGTGGTGACGCGCCCGGGCGTCGTCGTCCGCACCGCGGGCGCGCCGTACTCCTCGATCGTCCCCCACGCCTGGCACTCGGGGCAGCGGCCGAGCCACTTGGCCGTCTGCCAGCCGCACTCCGTGCAGCGGTAGGACGGGCGGTCCTTGGTGGTCTTGGTACGGGCAGCCATGGACGAAACCGTAACGGCCGCCACCGACAACGCGGGCACGGGCCGGCGTCCGGGGCCGCCGCGACCTACCCCGCGCCGTCGGGGAAAGTCACGGAATGAAACGTTCCTGTCCCCTTATGAGGGATCGTTTCACCCGTACGGATTAAAAGTGCTCAAGGTGGCGGAAGGGGCCATCCAGGGCCGCCTACGGTCGCACGGGTGATGAGCAGCAGTCCGGAAACCTTCCCCCGCACGACCGGCGCACATCGGGCGCACCGGGAGGCGCGCGACCGTGCCGCGGCGCGCACGCTGGCGCAGCGCACGCCGCCGCGCTACGAGCCTTACCTGGACGGCCTGTTCACCTACTGTCTGTCGGTGCTGTGCGACCACGACGCGGCGACCGCGGCGCTCGGCGACGTGCTCGCGCTGGCCGAGCGGCGCGGCCACCGCGGGCCGGAGTCGGCCGAGGACCGCCGGGCCTGGCTGTACGCGCTGGCCCGCTGGGCCTGCCTGCGCAAGCTCGCCGAGGCCAAGCAGAAACGTCAGGTCACCCACGCGGCGGGCCGCTCCGGCGCCGAGCGGCGGCCCGGCGCCGAAGAGCGGCCCGGTACTGAGCGGCCGTCCGGCGCCGAAGAGCGGTCCGGCACCGCGGACGGCCCCGACGCCGGGCGGCGGCCCGACGCGCAGGCGGCCGAACCGGCGCTCACCGATGAGCTTCAGGAGCAGCGGAGACGGGAACTGGCCCGGCTCGCCTGGCCGGAGGCCGCCGGGACCACCCCGGAGCAGCGCGAAGCGCTCGAACTCGCCGTACGCCACCAGCTGGCCGCCCACGAGGTCGCCGCCGTCCTCGGCCTGGATCTGGCCGCCGCCCGCGATCTGCTCGCGTCCGCCGCCTGCGAGGTGGAACGCACGCGTGCCGCGCTCGCCGTTGTGGAGACCGGCGGCTGTCCCGGAGTGGCCCGGCTCGCCGGCGACCACCAGCTCGTGCTCAGCAGCACGGTCCGCCGCGAGCTGGTCCGGCACGTGGACGACTGCCCCCGCTGCCGCCGCACCGCCGAGCGCGCGGCGCCCGGCCGCTGGCCCGGCGCCGCCGTCACGCCCGCCCAACTGCCGGTCCTGGAGGCCCCGCGGGCGGCCCTGCGCCAGGCACTGGCGCACCGGCCGCGTGCGCGGGGCGCCGCGGTGCCGCGCTTCGACCGGCGCGGCTTCCCGATGGACCCCAAGGACCGGGCGGCCCGCCGCGACCGGCTACGCGCGCGTGCCGTCACGACGACCGTGGTGGCCACGGTCGTCGCCGCCCCCGTACTCGCCCTGTGGGCCGCCTACCGGGGCTCGCCCGGGGGCGAGGACCAGGACGGCCCCGCCGCCACCGCGCAGGAGGCGCACGACCACGGCGGCGATCACAGCGACGGGGCCGACGGCTACGGCAACACCGGTAACGCCGGCGTCAGGCCCGGCGCCCGCTTCATGAAGGACGGCGCGGCGCCCGACGTCTCCGTGGAGGTCATCAGCGTCTCCGGGGCCGGCAAGAAGGGCGCGGGCCACCTTGGGGTGTCCGCCCGCACCAGCGGCCAGACCACCTACGTCACCCTCACCGCGTCCGGCCCCTCGCCGGTCCACTGGTCGATGTCCACGCCGGCCGACTGGCTCTACCTCAGCCGCGGCTCGGGAACGCTCCAGCCCGGCGAATCGTTGACCATCAAGGTGTACGTCGACCCGCTGCGCGAGCCCTCCGGGTTCTGGAGCGCGCAGGTGGCGATCGCACCCGCGGGCGCCGTCGTCTCCATCCGGGGGTACGGCACCGCGCCCACCCGCCCCTCCGACCCGGGCGGGCCGCCCACCACCGCCGCACCGGACCCGACGCCCACGAAATCGGCTACCGCCGATCCGCCGGCCAGTCCGTCGCCCACGCCGACCGAGCCGACCTCGCCCCCCCCGGAGCCGACTCCGTCCGACCCTCCGTCCTCGCCTCCGCCCCCGACCGACTCGCCGCCGCCCTCGGACGAGTAGGCCGTCGGCGGTTTGGCGGGGCGCCTAGGGGGTGGCCCGGTTTGGCGCCGTGGGCGGGTGCTGGTTTGGTGTGGTTGGGCGCGCAGTTCCTCGCGCCCCTGGGGTGGCTGGGCTTGTGGCTTTTCTGGTGGTTGGGGTGCGTGTGCCTAGTGGGGTGCCGGGTTTGGCGCCGTGGGCGGGTGCCGGTTTGGTGTGGTTGGGCGCGCTGTTCCTCGCGCCCCTGGGTGGGCTTGGCGCGCCGCTTCTTGCGGCCCTGGGTGGGCTTGGCGCGCCGTTCCTCGTGCCCCTGGGGCTGGGTGGCGCTGCTGGGTCAGCCGGTTGGGTCTGCTGGGTGGGGGGCCAGTAGGGGGAGGTTCGTTGCCAGGCGTTCCTCGCACAGTTCGGCCAGGCGGTCGTAGCCGGCCTTGCCCATCAGTTCGGTCAGCTCGGCCCGGTAGGAGACGTACACCGGGTCGCCCGCGCCGTGCGCCGAGGTCGCCGAGGTGCACCACCAGTGCAGGTCGTGCCCGCCCGGACCCCAGCCACGGCGGTCGTACTCACCGATCGACACCTGAAGGACCCGCGTGTCGTCGGGGCGGTCGATCCAGTCGTAGGTCCGCCGGATCGGCAGCTGCCAGCACACGTCCGGCTTGGTCTCCAGCGGCTCGCGGCCCTCCCGCAGGGCGAGGATGTGCAGCGAGCAGCCCGCGCCGCCCGAGAAGCCGGGCCGGTTCTGGAAGATGCACGACCCCTGGTACGGGCGGGTCTGCCGGGACCCCTCGTCGTCCTCCGCGACCCAGCCGTGCCGCATGCCCTCGTCATGGTGCTGCCAGATCTCCGGCGTGAGCCGCGCCACATGCTCGGCGACCCGCTTCTCGTCGTCCTCGTCGGAGAAGTGCGCGCCCAACGTGCAGCACCCGTCGTCCGCGCGGCCCGCCTGAATGCCCTGGCAGCCGCTGCCGAAGATGCAGTTCCAGCGGGAGGTCAGCCAGGTCAGGTCGCACCGGAAGACCTGCTCGTCGTCCGCCGGGTCGGGGAACTCCACCCACGCGCGCGCGAAGTCGAGCCCCTTCTCATCGGGCTCGGGGCCCTCCGCCGCGTTCTTCGGCTTCTGCGATGACTTCGCCCGCGAAGAACCGGAGGAGGATTTGGCGGTCTTGTGGTCCTTCGCCTTTTTCGTCTTTGGCACCCGTCCAGGGTATGTCGCCCCAGCCCGCTCCGGGGACGGACGACGGCCCAGGTGGCAGTAGCGTTCCGTACATGAGACTCGGTGTCCTGGACGTTGGATCGAACACGGTGCATCTGCTGGTGGTGGACGCACACCCGGGCGCGCGCCCGCTGTCCGCGCATTCGCACAAGGCGGAGCTGCGGCTCGCCGAACTCCAGGACGCGGACGGGGCGATCGGCCCCGACGGGGTGGACCGGCTGATCGGCGTCGTCCACGACGCCCTCCAGGCAGCCGAGGACAAGGGCGTCGAGGACCTGCTGACCTTCGCCACCTCCGCCGTGCGCGAGGCCAGCAACGCCGATGACGTCCTCGCGCGCGTGCAGCACGAGACCGGCGTCGAACTCCAGGTGCTCACCGGCGCCGAGGAGGCCCGGCTCACCTTTCTCGCCGCCCGCCGCTGGTTCGGCTGGTCGGCCGGGAAGCTGCTGGTCCTGGACATCGGCGGCGGTTCCCTGGAGGTCGCCTACGGCATCGACGAGGAACCCGACGCGGCCGTCTCGCTGCCGCTCGGCGCCGGCCGGCTCACGGCCGGCTGGCTGCCCGGTGACCCGCCGGACTCCGGGGCGATAAGGGCCCTGCGCCGGCACGTACGGGCCGAGATCGCCCGCACGGTGGGGGAGTTCAGCCGCTTCGGGGCGCCCGACCACGTCGTCGCCACCTCCAAGACCTTCAAGCAGCTGGCCCGCATCGCGGGCGCCGCACGCTCCGCCGAGGGCCTGTACGTGCAGCGCGAGCTGAAGCGGGAGTCCCTGGAGGCCTGGGTGCCGCGGCTGGCCGGCATGAGCGCCCGGCAACGCTCCGAACTCCCCGGTGTCTCCGAGGGCCGTTCCGGCCAGCTCCTCGCCGGTGCCCTGGTCGCCGAGGGCGCGATGGACCTGTTCGGCGTGGAGAGCCTGGAGATCTGCCCGTGGGCCCTGCGGGAGGGCGTGATCCTGCGCCGCCTGGACCACATGGGGTCGCCGTGAGCGCCCCGCACCGGCGCGCGGGGGTGTGCGACGGGTCACGGACGGCCCGCACCGGCACGCGAGGAACGGCCGAAACGGCGCACGGGGCATCCGGCAGCCGAACCGATGCGACCCCGTACCCTGTCCTTCGTGGCTGAAGCAAGGGACGTCCCCGTCCGCATCCCGGATGCGAAGGTCGCCCTGTCGACGGCCTCCGTCTACCCGGAGTCGACGGCGACGGCCTTCGAGATCGCCGCACGCCTCGGCTACGACGGCGTCGAGGTCATGGTGTGGACGGACCCGGTGAGCCAGGACATCGAGGCGCTGCGCCGGCTGTCGGACTACCACCGCATCCCGATCCTGGCCGTGCACGCCCCCTGTCTGCTGATCACCCAGCGCGTGTGGTCCACGGACCCCTGGGTCAAGCTCCAGCGGGCCCGCTCGGCCGCCGAGAAGCTGGGCGCCGGTACGGTCGTCGTGCACCCGGCGTTCCGCTGGCAGCGGCAGTACGCCCGTGACTTCGTCGCCGGCATCTGGCGGATGGCGAACGAGACGGACGTACGGTTTGCCGTCGAGAACATGTACCCCTGGCGCTACCGCGACCGCGAGATGCTGGCCTACGCCCCCGACTGGGACGTTACCAAGGACGACTACCGGCACTTCACGATCGACCTCAGCCACACGGCCACCGCCCGCACGGACGCCCTGCAGATGATCGACCGGATGGGCTCGCGCCTCGGCCATGTCCACCTCGCCGACGGCAGGGGATCGGGCAAGGACGAGCACCTGGTGCCCGGCCGGGGCGGCCAGCCCTGCGCCGAACTGCTGGAACGGCTCGCGCAGCGCGGCTACGACGGCCATGTCGTCATCGAGGTCAACACCCGGCGGGCCATGTCCAGCGCCGAACGCGAGGCGGACCTGGCGGAGGCGCTGGCCTTCACCCGGCTCCACCTCGCCTCCGCGGTGAAGGTGCCCGGACGGTGAGCGGCACCACCCCGGACCGGGAGGGCGCGCCCGCCCGCCGCCGCGGCCGGCCCCCGCGCACCGAGTCGGGCGACACCCGCGACCGCATCCTGACCGCGGCCCGCGAGGAGTTCTCCGAGCGCGGCTACGAGAAGACGTCCGTACGCGGCATCGCCAAGGCCGCGGGCGTGGACTCGGCGCTCGTCCACCACTACTTCGGCACCAAGGAACAGGTCTTCGAGGCGGCCATCGAGGTCGCCTTCGCGCCCGCGCTGAACGCCTCGAACGTCGTGGGCGCCGGCCCGCTGGACGGCATCGGCGAACGGCTGACCCGGTTCTTCTTCGGCATCTGGGAGAATCCGACCTCCCGGGCGCCGCTGCTGGCGATCCTGCGCTCCGCCGTCAACAACGAGACCGCCGCCGCCGTCTTCCGCCGGCTGATCGCGAGCCAGCTGCTGCGCCGCATCGCGGGACAGCTGGAGCTGCCGGACGCCGAGCTGCGCGCCGAGCTGGCGGCCGCGCAGCTGGTGGGCTGCGCCATGCTGCGGTACGTGATCAAGATGGAGCCGCTGGCCTCGGCCGACCTGGAGCAGATCATCGCGCGGGCGGCGCCGGTGGTACAGGGGCATCTCACCGGGGCGTGAGCCCGCGGGCACCGGACCCGCGAGACGGACATCCCGCATTCCGGACATGGCGTCCCGATCCCTGGATGACCGGCGTAGGCTCGACGGACCAGAACCGTCTGGCAGAAGGTCTTCGAAGGAGCGAGCGACGATGCCCGAGCTGAGGTCCCGCACAGTCACCCACGGCCGCAACATGGCGGGCGCCCGCGCCCTTATGCGGGCCTCCGGTGTACCCGGTGCGGACATCGGCCGGAAGCCGGTCATCGCGGTCGCCAACAGCTTCACCGAGTTCGTGCCGGGCCACACCCATCTGCAGCCGGTCGGCCGGATCGTCAGCGAGGCGATCCGGGAGGCGGGCGGCATCCCGCGCGAGTTCAACACCATCGCCGTCGACGACGGCATCGCGATGGGCCACGGCGGCATGCTGTACTCGCTGCCCTCCCGCGACCTGATCGCGGACAGCGTGGAGTACATGGTCGAGGCGCACTGCGCCGACGCCCTGGTCTGCATCTCCAACTGCGACAAGATCACCCCGGGCATGCTGATGGCCGCGCTGCGCCTGAACATCCCCACGGTCTTCGTCTCCGGCGGCCCGATGGAGGCCGGCCGGGCCACCCTGGTCGACGGCACGGTCCGCACGCTGGACCTGATCGACGCGATCGCCGAGGCCGCCAACGACAAGGTCTCCGACGAGGACATCCTCCGCATCGAGGAGAACGCCTGTCCGACCTGCGGCTCCTGCTCCGGCATGTTCACCGCCAACTCGATGAACTGCCTGACCGAGGCGATCGGCCTGTCCCTGCCCGGCAACGGCTCGGTCCTGGCCACGCACACGGCCCGCCGCGGGCTGTACGAGGACGCGGCCCGCACGGTGATGGACATCACCCGCCGCTACTACGACCAGGACGACGAGACGGTCCTGCCCCGCAGCATCGCCTCGTTCGCCGCCTTCGAGAACGCGATGGCCCTGGACATCGCGATGGGCGGCTCGACCAACACCATCCTGCACCTGCTGGCCGCGGCCCAGGAGGCGGGCGTCCCGTTCGGCCTGGAACAGATCGACGCCGTCTCCCGCCGGGTCCCCTGCCTGGCGAAGGTCGCGCCCAACGTCGCCAAGGACCGCACGTACTACATGGAGGACGTGCACCGCGCCGGCGGCATCCCCGCCCTGCTCGGCGAGCTGCACCGCGCCGGCCTGCTCAACGAGGACGTGCACGCGGTGCACAGCCCGTCCCTGGCGGACTGGCTGAAGACCTGGGACGTGCGCGGCGGCTCCCCCTCCCAGGAGGCCGTGGAACTGTGGCACGCGGCCCCCGGCTGCGTCCGCTCGGCGGAGGCGTTCTCCCAGTCCGAGCGCTGGGAGGCGCTGGACGAGGACGCCGAGCACGGCTGCATCCGCTCCGCCGAGCACGCCTACTCCAAGGACGGGGGCCTCGCCGTCCTGCGGGGCAACCTGGCCGTCGACGGCTGCGTGGTGAAGACGGCCGGCGTCGACGAGTCCATCTGGACCTTCGAGGGCCCGGCGGTGGTCTGCGAGTCACAGGAGGAGGCCGTCGAGAAGATCCTCGGCAAGCAGATCACTGAGGGCGACGTCGTCGTCATCCGCTACGAGGGCCCCAAGGGCGGCCCCGGCATGCAGGAGATGCTGTACCCGACGTCCTTCCTCAAGGGCCGCGGCCTGGGCAAGAGCTGCGCGCTGATCACCGACGGCCGCTTCTCCGGCGGCACCTCCGGCCTGTCCATCGGCCACGCGTCCCCCGAGGCCGCGTCCGGCGGCACCATCGCCCTGGTCCAGGACGGCGACCGGATCCGTATCGACATCCCGAACCGCAGCATCGAGCTGCTGGTCGACGAGGCCGAACTGGCGCGCCGCGAGCAGGCGCTGAACGGCGACTACGCCCCGAAGAACCGCGACCGCAAGGTCTCGTCGGCCCTGCGGGCGTACGCGGCGATGGCGACCAGCGCGGACAAGGGCGCCGTCCGGGACGTCAGCAAGCTGGGCTGAGCCCCGCAGCCCCCGCACGCTCCCGGGCCGCCTCAGCCGGAGGCGGCCCCGCCGTGTGCCAAGGTGCGCGGCGGGCCGACCACTGCGGGGGCCGCGGGCTGCCGGTAGCGGGGCCGCGGGCTGCCGGTAGCGGGGCCGCGCCCGGTCACCAGGAATCGGGGTCGCGGGCGTCCACGGCGATGACCGTGCCGTCGGGGGCGCCGGCGAAGAGACGGCCGCCGACGAGCAGCGGTGCCGGGAGCGCGGCCATGACCTCGTCGGAGTTCGCACCGAGCCGCGGCCTGGTCTGTCCCAGCAGTGCGCCGTCGTGGGCGTCGACCGCGAGCAGCCGCCCGTCGGCGGCGCTGAAGTACACATGGCCGGCGTCGGCGACCGGCGCCGAGCCACGGCTCACGGACGTCTCCAGATGCCACCGCCGCTCGCCGTCCGCCATGTCGACCGCCTCCAGCGCGCCGCCACTGGACAGCAGGTAGACGACATCGCCCCGCACGGCGGCCTGCGGAGCCAGGCGCGGCACCGGCAGCGGCACCCGGCGCTCGGTCGCCGCGGCCGGCGTGTAGCGCACCACCTCGTGCGTCTCGCCGGTGGCGTTGTCCACCGACAGCAGGAACAGCGAGCCGCCCTGGCTGCCGACCGGCCTCAGGTTCCCCGCGAGCCGAGCCTGCCAGCGCTCGGCGCCCGTCTCGGGATCCACGGCCGTCACGCGCGTGTGCGTCCCGTCCTCGGAGCTGGTCGCATACGCCGACGAGTCCCCCGCGAACCAGTCGAGGGAGGGCGTGTGGGCCCCGGAGATCCGCCGGGTCCACCTGGTGTCGCCCGTCCGGCTGTCCACGCCGGTGACCGATCCGTCGGCGTCGCCGACGAGGAGCATCCCGCCGGCGAAGCGCAGCGCCGCCTGTCCCGGCACCGCCCGCTTCCAGCGCGTCGTACCGGAGCCGGGATCGACCGCCTCCACTCGCCCGTCCCCGTTCGCCGGCACCTGAAGGAGTCCGCCCGACAGCACCGGCGCGACGCTCGCCCGGTCCCCGGCGACGGGGTGCCGCCACAGCAGGGACCCGTTGGCCGGGTCGAGGGCGTAGGCCATGCCGGAGCGCAGACACAGCACCTTGTCGTCGCCGTACGTGCACTGGGGCATCCCGGAGCCCTCGCCCACCGGATCGGCGTGCCACCCCGGGAAGCCCGCCGGGGTGTCCTCCGCTGTGACACCCACCGGCACCGGCGGGTCGCCGCCGAGCCACAGCACCGACCCGAGCACACCGCACAGCGCGAGCGCGAGCGACCCGCCCACGAGCGCTGCCCGCTTGCCGAGCCATGCCCGCGGTCCCCGGGGCGCCGGCGCGGTCCGCACCTCCCGTTCGGGCTCCTGGGGCGGGACGGCCCGCAGCCCCCAGGGGTCCTCCGTGTCGGGCGTCGGCCGGTCCGTGCCGTCCGCCTGCCGGTCGTCCGCGCGCGTCCGCTGAGACGGTATGAACGCCTGCGTGTCATACAGGGCCGCCACCGACCGCAGCTCCCGCATCAGTTCGTCGGGCGTCGGCCGGTCCTCCGGCTCCTTGGCGAGGCAGCGCAGCACCAGCGGGGCGAGGTCGTCCGGCACCCCGGCCAGATCCGGCTCGTCGTGGACGACCTGGTAGGCCACGACGTACGGGCTGTCCGAGTCGAACGGGCCGCGCCCGGTCGCCGCGTGCACCAGCACCGACCCCAGCGTGAAGATGTCCGCGGCCGGCCCGACTTCCCGGGGCCGCCGGAACTGCTCGGGCGCCATGAAGGGCGGCGTACCGATCAGCTTGCCGGTCTCGGTGCGCAGTTCGCTGTCTTTCGGCCGTGAGATTCCGAAGTCGATGACCTTCGGACCGTCCTCGGCGAGCAGGACGTTGCTCGGCTTCAGATCGCGGTGCACCACCCCGACCCGGTGGATGTCGCGCAGCGCCTCCGCGAGCCCGGCCATCAGCCGGCGCAACTGGGCGGGCTCCATGGGCCCGTTCCGCTTCACATGATCGGCGAGGGTCGGACCCGGAATGAACAGCGTGGCCATCCAGGGCCGTTCGGCCTCCGGGTCGGCGTCGACGACCGACGCGGTGAAGGCGCCGCTCACCCGCCGGGCCGCGGCCACCTCCTGCCGGAAACGGCCCCTGAACTCGCGGTCCTTGGCGAACTCGGCGTGTACGACCTTCACGGCGAGCCTCAGCCCCGAGGTGCTGCGGGCCAGGTGCACCACGCCCATGCCACCCGACCCGAGGCGTGCCTCAAGACGGTAGTGACCGGCGTACTCGGGAAGTTCCGCTTCCGCGCCCGCTCCGGTGTTCCGCTGTGGCGCCATGGGACCACCCCCGTGCTGTTCGTCGGCGCGCGCGACGCTCGGAGCCTAGTCGATGACTCGGACGGGACCGAGGCGACTTGCTAGCCTCCGCGTGCGAGTCGCGCACGGGTGTTTCGTGGCTCGAAACAGGGGAATCAACGTGACCCCATGGAGGTCATGGGGTCTGACGGGGGGAGATCCACTCATGTCTGTCGACCGTGTGGAAGCGACGGAAGCAACCGACGGCACGAACGAGACGAACGACACCGACGACACGCAGGCGGCCGGGGCCACCGTGCGCACCTATCCGGTCGCCCCGGGCGTGCGGCTGAACGTCCGCAGCGGTCCCGGCACCAACTACGGCATCGTCCGGGTCCTGCCGGCCGACACCCGCGTCCCGATCTTCTGCCAGACGCCGGGCACGACGGTCACCGGCCCCTACGGCACCTCGAACATCTGGGACAACATCGACAACGGCGAATACGTCTCCGACGCCTATGTGTACACGGGCAGCGACGGCTACGTGGCCTCGCGCTGCTCCTGACCCGCCCCGGAGCCCGCGGACCCGCGGCGCCATAATCGTCCCGTGAGCGACGAACCCGGCACCCCGGACGCCCCCGCGGGCTCCACCGGCGGCGGACCGAACGGCCCCCGCCCCGAGCCCCTGCGCTTCTTCGGCACGTCCTGGGTGCACCACGACGGCGGCTACGCGGCCCGCCGCGCCGGCGTGGCCGTGGGCTCGCTCGCCGCGGCGGCCGCATCCTGCCTGATCCTCCGCTTCGCCTACCAGGGCCTGCAGATCGCCGACACGGGATCCTTTGTGACCGTGCTGGTCGTGGTGATGTTCGCGATCTGCAGCGCGCTGGCCTTCCGCAACACCTGGGACCGCTTCGGCAGGCGCCCCGACCCCGACCGCCAGGCGTCCCTGCGCGGCCTCCTGGCCATCGGCTTCGTCGGCTCCCTCCTCGCGTACTTCTTCCGGACCCTCATCGAGGCCCCCGGCGAGAAGCTGCACCGCGCCGAGTACGAGGAGGCCCGCACCCGGCACGAACGCCGCACAACCCGCCGCACCGGCAACCCAGCCAAAAAAACCCGCCGCCACTAACGATTCCCCACGCCAGTCAGCACGCCGGAAGAACGTCCGCTCTCTTGGGCGTGGCGGCCAGCCGCAGGCCCACCTCCACCAGGGTCCAGCCGAGCCGGACCCGCAGGCCCCGGCGCCGCCGGGCCACCGCGGCGAGCCGATATGCCTCGGCTTCACCACATAGTTCCGCGGCGCGGACGCGGTGCAGCGTCAGATGGGTCTCGATGTCCATGGAACGGCCTCTCAGTCCGTGCGGAGGGGAAGGACGTGCGTGTGGACGCGCACCTGCTCGACGTCCGGCGCGCCGTCGTCATGAGCCGGTACGCGGTAGCTCTCCACGAGGTCGTGCATCTTGTGGATGAGGTCGAGGGCGCGTTCGGGCGTGAGATTCAGCGTCCAATCGCTCAAGTCGGAGGAGCGGTTCCACGCCTCGGACCATTCGCCGCGGGTGCCGAGCCAGGTCGCCAGCTCCCGGGTGTGGTGGTTGGCGAGCTCGTGCAGGAACAGGTCGGCGGACCCGCGCACCTCAGGGTTGCCGTCCTTGAGTAGCGCCGAGTCGAAGCGCACCCCCATATGGGCCGCCTTCCACCACCGCTCCCGTCCCTTGCCGCGCTCCGGCGCGTCCTCGACGAAGCCATACGCGGCGAGTTGACGCAGGTGGTAGCTGGTGGCACCGCTGGACTCGCCCAGTTTCTCGGCCAGTTGGGAGGCGGTGGCCGGACCGGCGTGCCGCAGCGCGGTCAGCAGTCGCATACGCAGTGGATGGGCGAGGCCGCGCAGCGACCGGGCGTCGAGACTGTGGACCCGCGGGTCCTCGGACGACTCGTTCATACGGAAGAAGATAGCCATGCAAAGAAACCGTTGCAACCATTTCTTTGCATGAAAATCTTTGCATGGGTCGGTCGTCGGTGCGGTGCGGTGCGGTGCGGTGACCGGGGTCGAGGGCCGCTGTCGTATATCGGTTGGGCGGATCACCATGGGCGTATGACCACTACGCCTTCGTCCTCGCATGCCAGCCGGGCGCAGTCCTTCAACGCTGCCGCGGCGCAGTACGGAGCCAATCGCCCCTCCTATCCGCCCGCCCTCTTCGACGTCATCGAAGAACTCGCCGCCCGTCCCCTCGCCGGCGCCCGGGTCGTGGACGTCGGCGCCGGCACCGGAATCGCGACCGCGCTTCTGCGCGCCCGCGGTGCCGACGTGGTCGCGGTCGAACCCGGCGACGGCATGGCGGCCGAGTTCCACCGCGGCCTTCCCGACGTCCCGATCGTCCGGGGCAACGGCAATGCCCTGCCCCTGGCCGACGCTGCCGCCGACCTGATCACCTACGCCCAGTCCTGGCACTGGACCGACCCCGCCCGGTCGGTGCCGGAGGCGCTGCGGGTGCTGCGCCCGGGCGGAGCCCTCGCGCTGTGGTGGAACGCCAGCGCCCTCGACATCCCCTGGATCGACGCCCAGACCGACCGCATCGAACGCCACTTCGGCCGCGACGGGGTGGTGGCCAAGAACGGCGACGGCGTGCGCACCGCCCTGGCCGACCCCAGCGGCCGACTCGACTTCGTCCACCGCACGGTCCGCTGGAGCCGCCGCGTCTCCCTCGACACCCACCTGGCCAACATCGGCAGCCACTCGATCTTCCTGACGCACGGTGAGGAGAGCGCCGCCGCCTTCCTCACCCAGGAACGGACCCACCTCCTGGCCGCCTTCCCCGACGGCACCGTGGAGGAGGTCTACGACGTGGAGCTGCTGGTCGCCCGCAACACCTAGCGACGCTTGACGGCCCCCGGCGCCGGGAGCATTATTCATCGCGTGATGAATAATGCCTCCGGCCCCCCGGCCACGCCCGAAACCCCCGCCGTACACGCCACCGACCTGACCGTCGAACGCGGCCCCCGCACCGTCCTGCGCAACCTCCGCTTCACCGTCCCGCGCGGCCGGATCACCGGCCTGCTCGGCCCCTCGGGATGCGGCAAATCAACGCTGATGCGCGCCATCGTCGGCACCCAGGCCAAGGTCACCGGCACCCTCGACGTCCTCGGCCGCCCCGCCGGCCACCCCACCCTGCGCACCCGTATCGGCTATGTCACCCAGCACCCCTCCGTCTACGACGACCTGACGATCCGCCAGAACCTCGACTACTTCGCCGCGATCCTCGCCCCCGGCCGGGCCGCCTCAGCACGCCGTCACGACGACGTCACCCGAGCCATCGCCGACGTCGACCTCACCAGCCACGCCGACGCCCTCGCCGGAAACCTCTCCGGCGGCCAGCGCAGCCGCGTCTCCCTCGCCGTGGCCCTGCTCGGCACCCCCGAACTGCTGGTCCTCGACGAACCCACCGTCGGCCTCGACCCCGTACTGCGCCGCGACCTGTGGACGCTCTTCCACGACATCGCCGCCACCCGCGGCGCCACCCTGCTCGTCTCCTCCCACGTCATGGACGAGGCCGAGCGCTGCCACCGCCTGCTGCTCATGCGCGACGGCGAATTCCTCGCTGGGGGCACGGGCACCTCCGGGCCGGAGGCGGGGGGAGACACCCCCGAAGCCCTCCGCGCCCGCACCGGAACGGACACCGTCGAGGCGGCCTTCCTGCACCTCGTGGACGAGGCGACCGCAGCCGGCCGCACCAAGGAGACGACCCGATGAACACGACCACCGCACCCGCCCGCACCGGCGCCCTGAACCTCTCCCGCACCACCGCCACCGCGACCCGGGTCCTGGGCCAACTGCGCCACGACCCACGCACCATCGCGCTGATGCTCCTCGTCCCCTGCGTGATGCATGTTCCTGCTCCGCTATGTCTTCGACGGCAGCCCGCGCACCTTCGACACCATCGGCGCCTCTCTTCTCGGCATCTTCCCCCTCATCACCATGTTCCTGGTCACGTCCATCGCCACCCTGCGCGAGCGCACCTCGGGCACCCTCGAACGCCTCCTCGCCATGCCCCTCGGCAAGGGCGACCTCATCGCCGGCTACGCCCTCGCCTTCGGCACCCTCGCGATCATCCAGTCCGCCCTGGCCACCGGCCTCGCGGTCTGGTTCCTCGGCCTGGACGTCGTCGGCTCGCCCTGGCTGCTCCTGCTGGTCGCCCTCCTCGACGCCCTGCTCGGCACCGCGCTCGGCCTGTTCGTCTCCGCCTTCGCCGCCTCGGAGTTCCAGGCGGTCCAGTTCATGCCCGCGGTGATCTTCCCTCAGCTCCTCCTCTGCGGTCTGTTCACACCCCGCTCCGCCATGCACCCCGTCCTTGAGGCCATCTCCGACGTCCTGCCGATGTCCTACGCGGTCGACGGCATGAACGAGGTCCTTCACCACACCGACGTGACGGCCACGTTCGTCAGGGACGTCCTTGTCGTGGCGGGCTGTGCGCTGCTGGTCCTCGCCCTGGGCGCGGCCACCCTGCGGCGCCGCACGGTGTGACCCGACACCCGGACGTCCGCCCAGCGGACAACACCGCACACCCCGGACCCCCGGTGCGAGGATGTACCCCGGACGACGCACCCCGGAGGGCACCCGCACCATGACCCACAAAGTCGCAGTCCTCGGCACCGGCAAGATCGGCGAAGCACTGCTCAGCGGAATGCTCCGCGCCGGCTGGGCCCCCGCCGACCTGCTCGTCACCGCCCGCCGCCCCGAGCGGGCCGAGGAACTTCGCGCGCGCTACGCAGTCACCCCGGTCACCAACACCGAGGCGGCCAAGACCGCCGACACCCTCATCCTCACGGTCAAGCCGCAGGACATGGGCACCCTCCTGGACGAACTCGCCCCGCACGTCCCCGCCGACCGCCTGATCATCAGCGGCGCGGCCGGTATCCCCACCTCCTTCTTCGAGGAGCGCCTGGCCGCGGGCACCCCTGTCGTCCGTGTCATGACCAACACCCCCGCCCTGGTCGACGAGGCCATGTCCGTCATCTCCGCCGGCACCCACGCCACCGCCGACCACCTCGCCCACGCCGAGGAGATCTTCGGTGCCGTCGGCAAGACCCTCCGCGTCCCCGAGTCCCAGCAGGACGCCTGCACCGCTCTCTCCGGCTCCGGCCCGGCCTACTTCTTCTACCTGGTCGAAGCCATGACCGATGCGGGCATCCTCCTGGGCCTGCCCCGGGACAAGGCCCATGAACTCATCGTCCAGTCCGCGATCGGCGCCGCCGTGATGCTCCGCGACAGCGGAGAGCACCCCGTCAAGCTCCGCGAGAACGTCACCTCGCCGGCCGGTACCACCATCAACGCCATCCGCGAGCTGGAGAACCACGGCGTACGAGCCGCCCTCATCGCCGCCCTCGAAGCCGCCCGCGACCGCAGCCGCGAGCTGGCCTCCGGCAAGAAGGACTGACCCCACCGAACCCCGCCTCGGCGGCGTCTACCCGGCCGCGTTCACCACCGGCTCCGACACGGGTTCCAGCAGCCCGATCGCCCGGTAGGCCGCATCGACCGTCGGCCGGGCCATGGCCCGCGCCTTCTCCGCACCCTCCCGCAGCACCCCCTCCACATACACAGGATCCGCGCACAACTCCTTGTGCCTGGCCTGTACGGGCCTGAGGACCTCGACCACGGCCTCCGCGGTGTCCTTCTTCAAGGCGCCGTACGACTCATATACACCGCCCAAGGCCTCCGGGTTCCCACCCGTGCACGCCGCCAGGATCTCCAGCAGATTCGCCACCCCCGGCCGCTCCTCCCGGTCGTACACGACGTCCCGCCCGCTGTCGGTCACGGCCCGCATCACCTTTCTGCGCACCACGTCCGGCTCGTCGAGCAGATAGACGATGCCCGGCCCGGAGTCGTCCGACTTCCCCATCTTCGACATCGGATCCTGGAGGTTCATCACCCTGGCGGCGACAGCCGGGGGCGTCGCCTTCGGCACCGCGAACGTATGCCCGTACCGCTGGTTGAACCGCACCGCGAGGTCCCGCGTCAGCTCCACGTGCTGCGTCTGGTCGTCCCCGACGGGCACCTCGTCGGCCCGGTACGCCAGGATGTCCGCCGCCATCAGCGCCGGATACGTCAGCAGCGACAGCCGGACGCTCCCGCCCCGCGCGTGCTCCCGCACGGACTTCTCCTTGTACTGGATCATCCGCCGCATCTCACCGTCGGTCGCCACGCACTCCAGCACGTACGACAGCCGCGTGTGCTCCGCGACGTGACTCTGCACGAACACGGTGCACAGCTCGGGATCCAGCCCCGAGGCCAGCAACAGCGTCGCCGCCTGCCGACTGAGCCGACGCACCCGCGCCGGGTCGTGGTCCACGGTCAGCGCGTGCAGATCGACGATGCAGAACAGGGCGTCGGACCGGTGCTGGTCCACATCCGCCCACCGCCGCATGGCTCCCAGGTAGTTGCCCAGCGTCAGATGCCCGGTCGGCTTGACCCCGCTGAAGACCCGTGCCATTCCCTCTCCACCTCCTGGTAGGGACCGTCGCTCCTGGCGGCCGGCCCCCAGGTTCTGGAGGGAGATACGAGAACGGCCGCCGGAGCGGCGGCCGTTGGATGCATACGTGAGCAAGGCCGCCGTCAGGCGGCCCACCACTGCTGGTTGCACGTACGCGTCATCACGTCCCCAGCATACGCAGCCGGGGCGCTCCCATGACGTGAGTTGACACGCCCCCACCGGATACGTACTGTTCTCCGAGTTGTCCGACGTGAGCGCCGACCCCGGTCGGTCCCCGGACAGCGATTCCGCAGGTACCACCCGTCGAACGGCGATGCGTCGCCGTATGTCTTGGTGTGTGTATTTGCGGAATGAGGAATCCGCGTTCGAAAGGGCGCAGGACCCCGATTAGCTCGGGAGCCGGGAATCCGCTAAAGTCTCACTCGTCGGAACGGTCCAGCGGGCCGGGAAGACAAATCCCGCCAACCGGGAATCGGACTCCGAAAGGGTCTGATAGAGTCGGAAACACCGAAGGGAAGCGCCCGGAGGAAAGCCCGAGAGGGTGAGTACGAAGGAAGCGT
>NZ_JBIWKB010000028.1:0-116052 GCF_044765425.1 Streptomyces sp. NPDC102462
GCGGGCGGCGGCTTCGTCGTAGCAGGCTTCGAACCATGGGCTGGCGACGTTGAACACCAGGCGCCCGCCCCGGCCCAGGACGCGTGCGGCCTGCGGGACGGCCAGGTGCGGGGGCGCCCAGCTGAGCCCACCGAAGTCGCAGAACACCAGGTCGAAGCTGTCGGCGGCGAAGGGAAGCTGTTCGGCGGCGCCCTGCACCAGCGGATAGCGGGCCGCTCCCATCGCGCGGGCCGCTGCGGCGAGCTGGGCTTCGGACAGGTCGAGCCCGACCACGGTGGCGCCCTCGGCGGCGAGCGCCCTGGACCACTGGCCGGCGCCGCAGCCGAGTTCGAGGACGCGCTTGCCGGTGACATCGCCCAGGGCGTGCAGGTGCGCGTCGGGGATGGAGTACATGCCCCACAGCCGGGGTGCGGCGCCGATCTGCGGGTCGTGCTCGTGCTGGTAGGCGCTGCTGATCCGGTTCCAGAGCCGCCGGTTGGCGGGGATGCTGTCCACGTGCCGACTCCAGCACTGCCTGCCCGGGGCGGTCAACACAATTAGGGCACTGACCGACCCTCGCCTCGGTCCGGCCCTGGCTCGGCCCATGATCCGCCGGACGGGCCCTGCTGGGCCGGTACGCGGCGGCGGGCAACACCACGTATCACCGCTGAATGAGACGGTACCGGCGCACAAGGCCATGGCCGGGGACCGGGCCGAGGTCGTCTACCGCACCGACAAGCGGGGCCGATGCCGGGTGGTGCGCATGGTCTACGAGGTCGTCGCCTTCCAGGCCCTGCGCGACCAGCTCAAATGCAAGGAGATCTGGGCCGTCGGGGCCGACAGGTGACGCAACCCGGACGACGACCTGCCCCAGGACTTCGCCGAGCGGAAGCCCGGCGCGATCCGGCTGACCCCGGGCAGAGGCGCAGCCCGACCGGAAGGGTGCCGTGGTGGCCGCTCGGCAGCGCACTCCCCGGCGGGGTATCGGCGCCGGTCAGGAAAGGAATTCGCGGGCCAGGGCGATCATGGCGCGGGCCGCGGCGCCGGGACCGCGGTCGGCCGGTACGGCAAGTGACAGCGGCCAGCGCAGGTCCGCGTCCTCGACGGGTCAGGGTGACGACGCCGGGCGCGTCGGCCAGGAAGAAGCGGGGCAGCAGGGCCACGCCCAGTCCGTTGCGTACGTAGTCCACGCCGGTGCCGACATCGGTGATCTCCACGGCGACACGGCGGGGCACGGAGGCGACGGCGAACGCGCGGTCCACGACCGCCCGGTTGCCGTAGCCCACCGGGGAGTCGACGAAGTCCAGGCCGGCCAGTTCGGCGATCCGCACGCTCTCCCGCCGCGCCAGCGGATGGCCGGTGGGGACGACGAGGTCGAGCACCGAGGAGGCCAGGTCGATCAGGGTGAGGCCGGGGGGACGGGGGCCGGGCAGGGAGACGAAGGCGAGGTCCAGGCGCCGTTCCAGCAGGGCGTCGACCAGGCCCTGGGAGCCGGAGGGCCCGGCGGTGGTCTGGAGCAGTACGCCGGGGTGGCGCCGGTGGAACTCGCCGAGCAGCGCGGGGAGGTCGATGAGCCGGATCGAGGTCATCGTGCCCACCCTGAGTGTGCCGCGCAGTCCGCCGCGGACCTCGGCGACCGCGTCGGCGGCGTCGCGGGCGGCGTCCAGGGTGGCGCGGGCGCGCGGCAGCAGGGCGGCACCGGCGTCGGTGAGCAGCACCCGCTTGGAGTTGCGGTCCAGCAGGGGGGTGCCCAGTTCGCGTTCCAGGGCCTTGACGGTGGCGGAGACGGCGGACTGGACGATGTGCAGCCGGGCGGCGGCGCGGGTGAAGTTCTTCTCCTCGGCGACGGCGACGAAGTATTCGAGCTGGCGCAGTTCCATGGACCAACTATCTCCCAGCGAGATGGTCACTGTCACGAAGTTTCGTTGGACGCGATGATCCGAGACCGCGACACTGTTAAACGTTCATCTACTCCTTCGTCTCGGAGGTTCCCATGGCACCCACAGCGTCCGCCACGCACGCACCCGCCACCGCGGGCCGGCGCACGGCCATGCGGCACCGCACCGGCGCCCGGCACACCGTCGGCACCCGGCGGCACGGCGTCGGCTTCGTCCTCATCGCCTACGCCTTCCTGACGGCGATGGCCTTCTCCACCGTCCCCACCCCGCTGTACCCGCTCTACATGGCCCGCGACGGGTTCTCCACCTTCATGGTCACCGTCGTCTTCGCCGCCTACGCCGTCGGCGTGGTGGTCAGCCTGCTGCTGGCCGGCCACATCTCGGACTGGGTCGGCCGCAAGAAGGTCCTCGTACCGGCGATCTCGCTGGAACTGGTCGCCGCGGTCCTCTTCCTCACCGGCACCTCGCTGCCGGTGCTGCTGATCGCCCGGTTCATCACCGGCCTGGGCGTCGGCATGATCACCGCCACGGCCACGGCGCACCTCCAGGAACTGCACGCCGCACACCGGCCGGGCGCGTCGATGCACCGCTTCGAGCTGGTGTCGACCGGCGCGAACATCGGCGGCCTCGGCGTCGGGCCCCTCGTCGCCGGGTTCCTCGCCCAGTGGGTCGCCGTACCGCTGCGCACCCCGTACCTCGTCTTCGCCGCGCTGCTGGTGCTCGGCCTGGTCGCCGTCGCCCTGACCCCGGAGACGGTCGAGGAGCGGTTCGCCCGGCCCGCCTACCGCCCGCAGCGCATCAGCATCGACCACGGCGACCGGACCGGCTACCTCGCCGCCGCCGCGGGCGCGTTCGCCTCCTTCGCGGTCTTCGGCCTGTTCACCTCCGTCGCCCCGGGGTTCGTGGCCGGCGCCCTGCACCACCCCTCCCGCGCACTGGCCGGAGTGATCGTCTTCGTGGTGTTCGGCGGCGCCGCCACCGCGCAGGGCCTGACCGCCCGGCTGTCCACCCCGGCCAAGCGCCGGCTCGGGCTGCTGGCCCAGGCGGTCGGCGTGGTGACCCTGGTCACCGGCATGCACACCGCGAACCTGGCCGCCTTCCTCGTCGGCGGTGTGGTCGCCGGCATCGGGGCGGGCGTGCTCTTCAAGGCCGCCCTCGGCACCGTGGCCGCCCTCTCGGCGCCGGACAAGCGCGGCGAGGCCCTGGCCGGTCTGTTCCTGATCGCCTACCTCGGGCTGACCCTTCCGGCGATCGGCATCGGCGTGGCCACCCTCGGCTTCTCCGCCGTCACGGTCATGACCTGGTTCGCCGGCATCCTGCTCGTCCTGCTCACCGCCGTCGCCCTGCTGGCCCGCCGCCGCCCGGGCGCCCGCTGACCGGCCACTCGCCGACCGGCCACTCGCTGACCGGGTGCCCGCTCCGGCCTCGCCATGATCCTCGTGGCGAGGCCGGAGCCGCTTGCGCAGACCCCGGCCCCGGTGCGTGAAAACCCCGGCGCAGAAAGGCCGTTCCCGTATGCGCATGCCGTACGAGCGATGCCGGGCGTCGGGGCCGTCGCGGGACCGTACCGGGTGCTGCGGGAGGGGGCCGTCGAGGTCGTACGGGGTGGTGACCAGCGGAGAACGCCGGATGCGTTCGACCCCACGGACGGGCCGATCCGCGCCTGCGCGATACGGGCCTGTGGAGCGGACGGCCGGTGCCCCGGTTAGGCTGTGGGCCTCGCCGTCGCCCACGGAGGCCGGCGGCTTCGAGGAGACGGGGGCGGGCGGCCACAGCGGTGCGCGGTTCTCGACGGGTACCGGGAGGGCAGTTGAGCAACGAGGCGATGGGCGACGACGTCTACCAGCCGGACGGTTCCGAGGTGCAGGACGATGCCGGGCTGCTGGACGCCTCGGACACCCTGGACTACCGGGCCGGCGAGGACGCCCTCGATGAGGGCTACTCCCCTCCGGAGCGGCCGTGGGGCGTGCAGCACAGCGGCGTCACGGCGGCCGAGCGGCTGCACGGCGAGAGCCTGGACGAGCGCCTGGCCGAAGAGGTCCCGGACATCGCGGTCCCGCCCGGGGACGGGGTCGGGGACGCCTGGGACACGGACGGCGAACTCATCGACGCCGAGGTCGGCGACGAACGCGCAGGACGGCTCCTCGCGCCGGACGAGGGGACCCGGGAGAACACCCTGTCCGACCTGGTCGCCTCCGACGTGGGCCTGGACGGCGCCGGAGCGTCGGCCGAGGAGGCCGCCATGCATGTGGTCGGCGACCCGGACACCTACCCCGAAGGCTGACCCGCACACGGACGTACGCCGACGACCGGGCACCCGGGGCCGGGGACCGCGTGCCCGGCCCCGCGCCGAGGGCGCCGCTCGACGACGCCCGGGCGTCCAGACCGCCGCGGCCTTCTGAACCGGCTCACGGCGGCCAACCCTCCGAATACCGGCCGCCGCACACCGAACTGACGGACACGCCACGGGACACGCAGGCCGGTACGAAGACCTCATTGCCTCCCTCGCCTCAAGGGCTTCCGCACGGCGAACCGGCGCGCTCACAGCGCCTCACCCCTGCTGCGCGCGTTGACACGCTTCACACCCGCGCTGAGCCGCTCGGCAGGAGTGGCCGGGCGGACAAGGGCCGGCCGACCGTGTCCTGGTACTCCCCGACCTTGCGCTTCACCGAGTCGTAGACCAGTTCTCCGCGCTCAGGGACGGCTGTCTCTCAAGGTCACGCGGGCTTCCGAGCGCGTTGGCGAGGTCCCGCATCTCAGGCGTGAGCGTTCGCCGACGTTCGATCACGCGGCTGAAGATGTCGCGCGCGTAGCGCTGATTCGGCAGCCACTGCGGAGCGTCCGCGCGAATGCCCTGCAAGACCTCGACCGTCTTCGCGTAGTCGCGCGAGCGGGCATGCGCCTCCGCCACGTCGGAGGTCCTTCACCATTGGGCTCACCCGGCGCGCCGGCCACGGCCACGCGGAGGACGCTCAGTTGACGTGCTCCCTGGCCTAAAGTCCGGGGATTCCGGCCTGGGTCGTCTGACCCTTCCGGGGGCTTCCTGCTTCACCGCGCTGTGCGGGCACGTGTGCCCGTCTTACCGGCGCTCCACAGGCGTTTGGCGTCTCCGCCCGTCCGGCGGCGACGATACGGCGTCCTTCGAAGAGGACGTTGCGGGCTGCGTTGTGGTCGCGGTCGTGCACTGTGCCGCACGCGCCGCACGTCCACTGCCGGACGTGCAGGGGCTTGGGACCGTCCCGGAAACCGCAGGCGGAGCAGACCTGGGAGGACGGGAAGGCCCGGTCCACCTTGGCGAAGGTGCGGCCGTGCTTGATCGCCTTGTACTCCAGCATCCGGACGAACGCGGACCATCCCGCGTCATGCACGGACTTGGCGAGCCGGGTACGGCCGAGACCGGACACCGCGAGGTCTTCCACGTACACCGCTTGGCTGTCGCGAATGATCTGTGTGGATGCCTTGTGGTGCCAGTCCCGGCGCCGGTCGGCGACCTTGGCGTGCTGGAGTGCGACCTTGATGCAGGCCTTGGCCCGGTTCTTCGACCCCTTCTGCTTGCGGGACAGCTCCCGCTGAAGGCGCCTGAGCTTCTTCTCGGCCCGGCGCAGGAAGCGGGGGCTGTCGATCTTGCTGCCGTCGGACAGGACGGCGAAGGCGGACAGGCCGAGGTCGATCCCGGCTTCGGTCTCCGCCTCGGGGAGGATGTCAGGCTCGGTGTCCACGACGAAGCTGAGGAAGTACCGGCCGGAGCTGTCTTTGACGACGGTGAGAGAAGTCGGGGCTGCCGGAAGCCGGCGGGACCACGTGACCTTGAGGTTGCCGACCTTGGCCACGTACACCGTGCCGTCGTCCTGGATGCGGAAGGCGTTGGTGTTGAGGCGGATGGACTGCCGGGTGTCCTTCTTCGACTTGAACCGGGGAGGGCCCGCCCTGCGGCCCTGCCGCTTGCCCTTGAGACTGTCGAAGAAGTTCTTGTAGGCGGCATCCAGGTCCCGCAGGGACTGCTGCAGGACAACCGCCGACACGTCGGCGAGCCAGGCGCGTTCCTCGGTGCGCTTGGCCTGGGTGATACGCAGCCGGGACAGCTCGGCCGACGTCACGTACGGCAGCCCCGCCGCGTGTGCTTCCTTCCGGTCGCGCAGGCAGTCGTTCCACACCACCCGGGCGCACCCGAACGCACTCGCCAGCGCACGGCGCTGGGAGGCGTCCGGGTAGGCCCGGTAGTTGTAGCGGAGCTGCACACCAAGATCCTACTACGATTGGTCTCATGGATGGAGAGAATGACTACAGGCGTGGCAGACACGTTGTTTCAGCGATGCATGTGCACTTGGTCTTCGTGACGAAGTACCGGCGCGGGGTGTTCAACGACGAGATGCTCACGCGCTGCGAAGAGATCATGCGCAAGGTCTGCGAGGACTTCGAAGCGGAGCTGAAGGAGTTCAACGGCGAACGCGATCACGTCCACCTCCTGGTGCACTACCCGCCCAAGGTCGCCGTCTCGAAGCTGGTCAACAGCCTCAAGGGCGTTTCCGCCCGCCGGATACGGCTGGGGACACCACCCGGCCGAAGGCTGGGGGAGAGTTCACCGGCCGGATCAACCGCGCCATCATGCACCGGCACCTGTGGTCGCCCTCGTCTTTCTCCGCATCGTGCGGCGGAGCACCGTTGGCGATCGTCCGCCAATACATCGAGCAGCAAAACGTCCGCTCCAAAAGAGCACGTCAGAGCAATCTTGAGATGCATTCATCCCCGGCGTGAACGCCGGGCCTTTCTGCAAGGAACCCGGTAACGGCGGGATGCCCGGTCGCCCATCCGCGTACGGATGCGCTCGGCGACGGCGTCGAGCAGAGGCTCACGGACGTCGCGGTCGAGCCTCCGGTACAGCGACAACGAGCGAAGGTGATCGGCAAAGCCGTCCCCGCTGAACCACTGGACGGTCGGGTACCAGCGCACGATCGTCGGGCCGAACAGTCCTCCGGGGTCGTCGACCAGTCCCCAGCCCTCGTCGGTGGTGCGCACGTCGTCCTCCAGGGGAGGATGACCCCAATCGGGGTTCCCGGGGCAGAATCGCTCGTGGAGATCGGCGGTCTCGGCGTACACCTCCGGCTCTCCCTGTCGGCGGACAACGACGTTGCCGAGCAGCGCCATCCAGCCTCCGCGGCGGAGCACGTCGTGTGCTCGTCGCCAGCCGATCGACGGGTCGACCCAGTGCCACGACGACGCAGCCACGAGGACATCGAAGCGTCGACCGCGGTCGTCCCACTCCTCGAACGTCGACGTCTCGACTTCGACGTTGCCGAAGCCGGCGAGCCGCCGGCGAGCGAGTGCGGCCATGTCCACGCCCGGCTCGACGGCGGTCACTGAGCATCCCAGCGCTGCCAGCGAGCGCGTCGCCTGACCGGTACCGCAGCCCGCCTCCAGCACCGACGACCCTTCGTGCATGCCGGTGACGGTGACAAGGTCCGTGAACAACTCGTCGGGGTATCCCGGCCGGACCCGGTCGTAGAGCTCCGGCACCTCGTTGAACACCTGACCAAGGTCACGTCGGTTCGGGCGCATCTGGGGATCATCAGTCACAAGCGCACAAGCTATGAGTCTCGCCCACGGGTACGCCACTGGTTTGACGGTCGGCGCACGGCTCGGGGCGCTCTGGTCACTGTGTGTTCTGGTCGAGTGGGGCGACCCGGCCCTCCCCGCCGAGACCGTCGTCGAAGCGTGCCAGATCGCCGACCCGCACGGGCCGGCACTCGGCGAGCTGGGCCAAATCGACCTGGAAGGCGTCCAGTTGTCGGGCCCGATCTGTGCCGCCGACCGGGTCAGTTGGGTGTGGGGGTCGGTGGGGCGGTGAGGGTGGTGAGTCGGAGTTTGGTCTCGTCCTCGCTGCCGGGCGCGGCCGTCATGATGACGATCTTCAGTTCGCTGTCGAGGTCGGTCAGGACGTCGCAGTCCACCGTGACCGGGCCCACCGACGGATGGTCGATCGTCTTGTGGTCCTCGCGGTGCGCGGCCACCTCCCCGGTCGCCCACAGCTCGGCGAACCTCTGGTTGCCCGCGGTCAGATCGCGGATCAGTGCGGTCAGGCGGCGGTCCTGGGTGAAGCGGCCGGTGGCGCGGCGCAGGTCGGAGACGACGGCGGCGTCGGTGGCGTCGCGGTCCGCTTCGGTCACCGGCCACAGTGCGAGGCGGGCGGGGCCGGCGCCGACCGGGAACCTGTCGCGGGCGAAGTTGCGCAGCCGTGGTGGCGAGGCGGAGGGGTCGCCCAGCAGGGCGGCCCACCCACGGTTCCACCACACCAGTTGCCAGTCCGCCGCGAACACGGCGACCGCCACGTCCCCGAGGCGGGCGAGCACCCGCTGGACGCCGGGCGGCAGATGGTCGGGGACCGTGCCGTCCGCCGGCGGTACGAGCCGGGCCAGCCGGTACAGGTGGTCCCGCTCGGCCGTGGACAGTTGCAGGGCGCGCGCCAGGGACGCCACCACCGACGCCGAGGGTGTCGTGGCCCGCCCCTGTTCCAGGCGCACGATGTAGTCCACCGACACCCCGGCCAGGTCGGCCAGTTCTTCCCGCCGCAGCCCGGCCGCCCGGCGCCCGCGGGCCACCGGCAGCGCGGCGGCCGCCGGGGGCAGCCGGTCCCGCCATGTGCGGATCATCGCGCCCAGTCCGGTGCCGGGAGTCGTCGACATGATCTCCATCCTCCCGCATCCCCGGTCACACGTGCGGGCGCGAGGGTGGTACTGGTCTTCCTACCGTCACAGCTTCCCTGGTCCGCCTCCCCGGCCGGGACCAGTATCGAAGGCATGACGATCACCTTCATCACCGGAGCCAACAAGGGGCTCGGCCGCGAGACCGCCCGCCGTCTGATCGAGTGCGGCCACACCGTACTCGTCGGGGCACGCAACCGCGAGCAGGGCGAGGAGGCCGCCGTCGCCCTCGGCGCACGCTACGTCCCGATCGACGTGACCGACGACGCGTCCGTGGCCGCCGCGGCCGCGGACGTCGCCGAACACGAGGGCAGGATCGACGTCCTGATCAACAACGCCGGTGTGCACGGTCCCGCCGGCGATCCCAGCGGTCTCACCGCCGCGGACGCCCGCGCCGTCTTCGACACCAATGTCATCGGCGTCGTCCGCACCACCACCGCGTTCCTGCCGCTGCTGCGCCGCTCGGACGATCCCGTGATCGTCAATGTCAGCAGCGGCATGGGGTCCCTCGCCCTCACCCACGACCCCACCCGGCCCGAGTCACGTGTGATCGCGCCGTTGTACACCTCCTCGAAGGCGGCGCTGACGATGTTGACCACGCAGTACGCGAAGGGGCTCAAGGACATCCGCGTCAACGCTGCCGACCCCGGTTACACCGCGACCGACCTCAACGGTCACAGCGGCCCGCAGACCGTCACCGAGGGCACGGACGCGATCGTCGCCCTCGCCACCGAGAAGCCCGGCGCCGGCAGCGGACGCTTCGTCTCCCGCCATGGCGAGATCGCCTGGTCCTGAAACCGGTCATGCGACGCTCGGTCGATCTGATCAGTGTGCGTTCTGATCGGCTGCGGACACCCGGTTGTCCTCGGGGAGGCTGTCGTCGAATCGCGTCAGATCGTCGGCGCGCACGGGCCGGCGCTCGGCGAGCCGGGCCAACTGGGCTTGCAGGGCGTCGAGTTGCCGGTCCCCGATCTGCGCGGCCCAGCGGTCGCGCACCTCGTCGAAGAGCGCCCCGCCGAGGGTCATCATGTCGTGGCCACGCGGTGTCACCCGCACCCGTTTGCGGCGTGCGTCCTCCGGGTCGGTTTCCCGGACGACGTATCCGAGCTGCTGCAGCGCGGCGATCGTCTTCGCGGCGGCCTGTTTGGAGACCGACAGCCGGCGGCCCAGCTCCGAGGCGGTGTCCGCTCCCGCGTCAATGGTCCGCAGGGCGAACTCATGGACCGGGCGGACGCCTTCGTGGCCGCGGTTCGCCAGTTCGGCGATCACCTCGTCCGCCATCGAGTGGAAGCCGCCGAGCAGGAGCAGTGCCAGCTCGGCTCCTGGAGAGTGGGCCATGGGCGGATCATACGGGAGTGACGAGATGGACAACATGGTTGTCTAGTCGTAGGTTGGACAACCAGGTTGTCCAATGAGCGGAGAAGAGCCATGAACGTCAGTCCCGGCGGAGCCACCGTCCCCGGCGTCGACCACCACCGCGTCAGCGCGAACGGCACCGAGCTTCACTACGTCTCCGCGGGAACAGCCGGACCCCCCGTGCTGCTGGTGCACGGCTTCCCGGAGACCTGGTGGGTGTTCCACAAGCTGATCCCCCTGCTGAGCGTGCGGCACCGCGTGTTCGCCGTCGACCTCCGCGGCTTCGGCGACTCCGCCACCGCCGGGGCGGAGCACGACAGCGCGACCGCGGCGCGGGACCTGAGCGAACTCATCGCGCGCTGGGACCTGGGCCCCGTCCATCTGACGGGCCAGGACATCAGCGGCCCCACGACGTTCCGCGTGGCGGCCACCCACCCCGAACTCGTCCGAAGCTACGTGGCGATCGAGACGGGCCTGCCCGGATTCGGTCTCGAAACGCTCGCCGACGTGACCCATGGCGGGGCCTGGCACATCGGCGTCCTCGCCGCCCCCGGGATCCCGGAGATGCTTCTCACGGGACGGGAGCGCGCCTTCATCGCCGAGTACGCGCTGCCCTCCCTCAGCGCCGCCCCTGACGCGTTCACGGAGGACGACATCGACGAGTTCACCCGCTGCTACACGCGGCCGGACGCCTTCAGGGGCGCCTCCGGGCTCTACCGCTCGATGCTCACGGAAGGCGACGAGATCCACGAACTGGCGGCCCGGAAGCTCGGCATGCCAGTGCTCGCCGTCGGGGGCGGCTCAGGAGCGTTCACGTCCGCGACATTGCGACAGGTCGCCACGGACGTGACCGACGTGTCACTCGACGGCATCGGGCACTACGCGGCCATCGAGGCACCCGACCGCCTCGCGGACGCCCTCCTCGCCTTCTACGAGAAGATCGACAGCCCGCAATAGCGCTCCATGGCGACGCCTGCGGCCCGCTCAGCCGCAGCTGAGGCGGCCGGCGGCGGCCTTGGCCGTGAGGATCCGGTGCACGGAGGCGGACACCTTGGCGCGGAAGGCGGCGTCCGTCGTCATCCGGGACTGGATCGCCCGCGCCATCGCCGGCACGGTGGACGGCTGGACCGTGAGGATCATGTCACCGCCGGCGTTGAGGAAATCCACCGCCCGCTGGGCCGGGGTGTAGGAACGGACCGCGACGGCCCTGCCGAGGTCGTCGGAGATGACCACGCCCTGGAAACCGAACCGGCCGCGCAGCAGCGAACCGATGACCGTCGGGGAGAACACCGCCAGATGCCTCGCGTCGATCTTGGTGTACTTCGCCAGGGAGACCATCACGAACGGCGACCCGGCCTCGATCCCGCTGCGGAACGGCGTGAGGCTCGAACTGGAGGCGGTCGTCACCGAGTCGACGACGTTCGCCGTGGTGTCCGTGTTGCCGATCACCTGGCCGAGACCGGGGAAGTGCTTGACGGAGGTCATGACCCCGGCCTTGCGGAACCCGGCGGCGAAGGCGCCGCTGTGCGAGGTCACGGTGGCGGGCGTGTGGCCGTACTCGCGGTGGTAGCGGCCGATGGGGGCGTTGCGGGTGCCGAGGCTCGCGGGCACCACGTCGGCGACCGGGGCGAGATTCAGGTCGAGACCGGCCGCCTTGAGCTGCCGCGCCCATCCCGCGGCGCGGTCGCGCAGCGTCGTGGTGCTCCAGGTGCCCTGGGTGAGGGCGGCGGGCATGGCCGAGAAGCCGGGGCCGTTGAGCACCTGGACCTGGCCGCCTTCCTGGTCGGTCGACACGATCATCCCGACCCGTCGCCCGGCGACCGTGTCCGCCTGCCCGCGCACCCCGTCGACCACCTTCTTCGTGGCCACGGTCCCGGCGGTGCTGCGCCCGGTCAGCATGACGGACCCCACGTGGTAGGTGCGCAGGGTGCGCAGGTCCGTGGCGCTGGGGCGGGTGGCATCGACGCCGCCCATGAACAGTTGCCCCACGCGCTGCGCCTGGGTCATCGCCGTGTAGACCCGGTCGGCGCAGGTGGTGGCCGCCGAGATGGCCGGGGCGGCGGAGCCGGACGTGTGCCCTGCGCCCTCGGCCGCCGCCGACGTGGTGCACACGCTCGCGGCGAGCAGGGTGGTGACGAGCCCCACGCCGGTGCGCCGGGCGGTGGCACGGCCACCGGTGCGCTGTCGGACGGGTATGGCCATGGTGCGCTCCTGACTCATGGAGGGTGCTGACCGTGGTGGACCGGCGAGCCGTCGTCCGGCGGCGGACCGTACGCCGTGCGCGCGCCGCGGTCCCACACGCTACGCCGAACGGGTGCCGTGCGCGCGCTGTACGCGGCGCGGACGGCCCGAGGGCCCACCGGATGCGCCCGCCCTCCCGGGCCGATCACGGAGGCGTCCGACGCGTGGCCGGGGACGGGTGGGTGCGGAGCCGCGCAGGCGGCCGGCCCGGGAGTACGGTGCCGGAGTCGGCGGGGGCGCAGGTGGCCCCCCGGCCGCGCAGGCCGGTGCCCCGGCCCGTCGGGCGGCCTGCGGGCACCTCCGCGGTGGTCCGGCCCGGCCGCAGTGCGACGGCGGCGGGTGACAGGCCGCAGCAGCAGGCCCTGCCGGTAACGGTCCGGTCAGCCCAGCGATGCGCTCGCCGCCCGCAGCTCGTCCAGGGCTGCCAGGACGTGCCCGGCGAGTTCGTCCTTGGCGTCACGGTCGCCCTCGGACCATGCGGCGTACCCCCGTTTGAAGGCGAGGACGCCCAGCTCGCCCGCGAGCGCCGCGAGGGGATCGGGCACGCCGCGGGCGACGAGGGCGGTTGTCATCGCGGCAGCCAGGCTGACGCTCTTGAGCGCGTCGCGCTCCTGAAGTTCGGTACTGGCGGCGACGGCCGCCTTCAGGCGAGGGGCGAGCTCGCGGCTCACGGGGCCCATCGCGGTCGAGGCACGCTCAAGGCCGGCGGCGACCGCCTCCATCGGACCTGCGTCGCCGGGCGCCTCGGCGATCCCCTCGGCCAGCAGCCGGCCCAGCGTCTCCTGCCCGGCCACCAGCAGCTCGCGCTTGTCGGGGAAGTGCCGGAAGAAGGTGCTCTTGGTGACCCCGGCGCGCTCGGCGATCTGCGCGACCGTCGTGGCGTCGTACCCCTGCTCGGTGAACAGGTCGACGGCCGCCACGACGAGGCGTTCCCGTGCTCCTGGTTCCCATCGGCCCATGGCCGCCATCATAGGTGACGGGACTCTTGTCCCATCACTTGCGGGAGCCCTTCCCTGCGCTTCACCGTCTCGGGCACGCCCTGGGTGCCGTGCCGCGCCTCCACCGAGGCCGCCCTAATGCCCGACCGACAGGCCGGTCGGAGGCCGCGGTCGCGCGGTCACGGCGGTCATGGGCCTGGCCCGGCGCGGGATCCGCAGCACGGCCGCATCGGGGCACGGGCGGTTTCGCCGGCCTGCCGACCGGTGGCCGGTGAGCGGGCCGCCGTGAGCGCGACGGCGGTGGGCCCCCGCTACCCAGCCCTTGATCTGGAGTGGACTCCAAGTCCTAACGTCGAGCCGTTGCCGATCGGGCGACGGAAACGGAATGTGGGAGAACATGAGCGTTTGGTTTGTCACCGGTGCATCGCGTGGGCTCGGCGCGGAGATCACTCGCGAGGCGCTGGACCGAGGGCACAGTGTGATCGCCACGGCGAGAAACGTGTCGGCGGTGCTCCGGGCACACCCGGAACAGCCGGACGGGTTGCTGGCGGTGGAGGCGGACGTGACCGAACCGGCGCAGTTGACGGCCGCCGTGGAGGCCGGTCTTGCGAAGTTCGGCCGGATCGACATCGTGGTCAACAACGCCGGTTACGGCCTGGTGGGCGCGGTCGAGGAGGTGTCCGACAAGGCCGCCCGGGACCTGTTCGACGTCAACGTGTTCGGCGTGCTCAACACATTGCGGGCGACCCTGCCGACGCTGCGTGCCCAGCGCTCCGGACACGTCGTGAACATCGGCTCCGTGGGCGGCTTCGCCACCGCTCCTGCCGTGGGCCTGTACGGCGCGTCGAAGTTCGCCCTTGAGGGCATCTCCGAGGCGCTGCACGGCGAGTTGGCGCCGCTCGGCGTCCGCGTCACGATCGTGGAACCGGGCGGGTTTCGCACCGACTTCCTCAACGGCTCCAGCATCCGGGTCGAACCGGCCTCCATAGTGGACTACGGCGCCGGCGCGGGACCGGTGCGCGAGGCGCTGGCCGGGAACGACGGCCGCCAGCCGGGAGATCCGGCGAAGGCGGCCAAGGCCGTCGTGGACGTCACCGAGGTCGCCGAGCCCCCGCTGCGTCTGCAGTTGGGTGCGGACGCGGTCGAGCGCGTCGAGGCGAAGCTGGACCTGGTGCGACGTGAACTCGACACATGGCGACACGTAGCGCTCTCCACCGGCATCTGATTCCCCGGGCGACGGTACGCCGTCACCGCGGCCGGGGTTTTCCCGGGCCGGTTCGAAGTACCGGGCGACGACGGGGAGTCCGCGCGGGCATGCGGGCCCCCTGGCTCGCCGCGTACGTCGCGTGCGAGGAGCGGCGGGTAGTGTCGGTGGCCCGCTGCCGCACAGGGGCACACATGGCTCCGGGCGGGCCCCGCCCGCCGGTGCCGCCTCGTTCCCGCGGAAACGCCTCGTTCCCACCGGAAACACGGTGGAGTCCGCCGATCTCGCTGGTTAGGGTCGCGGGATGAGTACCCGTACTTTCCGGATCACCGTCCGCGGTGTCTTCGACAGCCTCAGCGCCGAACAGCGGAGCGAACTGCTGGCCCACGCCGCCGAGCACGACGTCCTGCGCGCGGCCTTCACGCCCGAGGGGCACCTCAGTTACGACCTGGCGGCGCGCTCCGCCTTCACCTTCCGGTTCCTGGATTCCGGGGAGGAAGAGGAGGACATCCTGGAGGCGTCCGAACGCGCCGAGGAGGCGGCGAAGGCGTGGCTGACCGAGCGCGGCTACGGCTACAAGAACCTGCGGTCCCAGGCCGAGGACCTGTCCCAGGCGCCGCTGGGCAAACGGCAGCGCCGCGCAGCAGCCCAGAAGAACGCCTGATCCTTCAGCCGCACCCTCAGCCGAAATCCTTGACCACTCAAGCACCTGTTAAGCTTGAGTGGTCAAGGAGGTGGCAATGAGTGATGCGCTGGACGCGTCGCTGCGTCTTGTGAGGGCCCAGACGGCCCTGGTGAAGCGGTTCGACGCGAGCCTGGGAGGACTGCACGGAGTGAGCCTGGCCGACTTCACGACGCTGCTGCGTCTGGGGCAGGCGCCCGGCGGCCGGATGCGCCGGGTGGATCTGGCCGATGCGCTGGGTCTGACGGCCTCAGGGGTGACCCGGGGGCTGGCGCCGCTGGAGCGGATCGGACTGGTGACCCGCGAGACGGACGCCCGTGACGGCCGGGTGGCGTACGCGGCACTGACCGACACCGGCCGCGCACGCCTGACGGACATGCTCGCCACGGCCGAGCAGATCGCCGCCGAGATCTTCGCCGCGCCGCTGTGGAGCAAGGAGGACATCGGCCGGCTGTCCGTCCTGCTGACCCGTCTCGGCGGCACCGGCCTGCCCGGGCACACCCCCGCCCCGTGACCCCGTAACTCCCGTACGTCTTGCGACGGATGCCGCATCCGCACCCTGGAGCACCCCCATGAGTCCCACCCCTGCCCCCGCACCGCCGGCCGCCACCACGGCCCATGCCCCGGCGGCCATCCGCACCGAGGGCCTGCGCAAGGTCTATCCGCGCGCGCAGGGCGGCCTCGTCGCCGTGCACGGCCTGGACCTGACCGTCCACCGGGGCGAGTTCTTCGGCCTGCTCGGCACCAACGGCGCCGGCAAGTCCACCACCATCGGCATGCTCACCACCCTGGTCGCGCCCAGCGCCGGAACGGCATGGGTCGCCGGGCGCGAGGTGAGTGCCGACCCGGTCGGCGTGAAGTCCCGCATCGGTGTGGTCTCCCAGGCCAACACCCTGGACCGCGCGCTCAGCGTGGCGGACAACCTCGCCTTCCGGGGCCGCTACTTCGGCATGCCCGCCGCCGCTGCCCGCCGCCGCGCGCTGGAACTGCTGGAGCAGTTCGGCCTCGCCGACAAGGCCGGTGCCAGAGCCCACCAGCTCTCCGGCGGTCAGGCCCGCCGCGTCATGATCGGCCGGGCCCTGATGCATCTGCCGGACGTGCTCTTCCTGGACGAACCCACCGCGGGCGTCGACCCGCAGGCACGCGACGACCTCTGGCAGATCATCGCGGGCCTGCACGAGACCGGCCAGACCGTGGTGCTGACCACCCATCACCTGGACGAGGCCGAGGCCCTGTGCCGGCGCCTGGCCGTCATCGACCACGGGCGCCTGCTCGCCTGCGACACCCCCGAGGCGATCAAGGCGACCAGCGGGGCGCGGACGGTCATCACCGTCCACTACGACGGCGACGCCGCCCCCGCCGCCGACGCCCTCCACGGCATCCCCGGCGGCCCCCACGACGTGGCCGTCGACGGCCCGACGGTACGGGTCCGCACCACGCGCCCCGACGGCGTTCTGGGCCACCTGCTGCGCGTCGGCGGCGCGGCCGGCCTCACCGTACGCGACGCCACCACCACACCCCCCAGTCTGCAGACCGCCTTCCTCACTCTGACCGGACGTGACTACACGCCATGACCACCGCGAACCCCCTCGCCACCGCCCCTCGCCCGCTGTCGTCCCGCCGGGCCGCCTGGCACGCCTACCTCGCGCTGACCACGCGCGACCTCCACGTCCTGGGCCGCAACCTGCCCGCGCTCCTCCTCCAGGTCGGCCTGCAACCGCTGCTGTTCACGTTCGCCTTCGCCTACGTGATGCCCAGCATCGGCAGCGGACTGGGCGGCGCCACCTCGTTCTCCACGATCCTGCTGCCCGGACTGATCGCCAGCACCCTCACGCTGCAGAGCATCATGTCCGTCACCGGGCCCCTGGCCGCCGAACTGGGCCCCGGCCGGGAGATCACCGACCGCGCCCTGGCGCCCCTGCCCGTCTGGGCCCTCGGCCTGCAGAAGATCACCTCGTCCGCGGTGTTCGGCCTCGTGTCGACCCTGGTCGTCGTCCCGATTGTCTGGCTCGTGCACGCCCCCGGCAACGCGCCCCGAGCACACGTCGACAACTGGCCGCTGCTGCTGGTCACGCTGATGCTCAGCGCGCTGCTCGCCTCCGCGCTCGGGCTGCTGCTCGGCACCGCGATCGACGCCTCCGCCTTCGGGGCGCTGCTCGGCCTGTTCCTGGCCGCGGCCACCATGCTGGGCTGCGTCTACTACCCGTGGACCGCTCTGCACCCGATCCGCTGGGTCCAGGTCCTGACCCTCGCCAACCCGCTCGTCTACATGAGCGAGGGCCTGCGCGCCAACCTCACCCCCTCCACCGGTCACATGCCCACCTGGGCCTACCTCACCGCCCTCACCCTCGGCACCGCAGCTCTGAGCCACCTCGCCCTACGCCGCTTCGCCCGCCGCGTACGAACCTGACACCGCACCCGCCGCGGCGGGCACCGGACGCACTACGGCGGAACTGCCCGACGACCGGGCCGGGTTCGCGGCCCGTGGGAGGGCGAGGGGCGAGCTGAGTCCGAGGTTCGGGCTCTCGCCGTGGTCAGGGCCGCCCGCCGTGGGGCGGGCCCCGGCGGACGGGTCGGACGGGGACGGGTGCGGGCGGCTGACGCGCGCGGTGTGGGCGGGGGTCAGCCCGGTGGGGTGGCCGTGCTGTCGCGGGTGATCAGTTCGGGTAGGGGGACCTGCACGGTGCGCGGTGCCGATCCGTCGAGCAGGGCGAGCAGTTCCCGGGCGGCGGTGCGCCCGAACGCCATGCTGTCCCGGGACAGCGCGGACAGCCACGGTGTGACCATCCGGCACAGCGCGGAGTCCTCCCAGGCCACCACCGACAGATCCCGCGGCACGGCGAAACCCAGTTCGGCCGCGGCGGCGATACCGGCCACCGCCATCACGTCGTTGTCGTAGATCAGCGCCGTGGGCGGCGTGTCGGCGGCCAGCACCCGCCGGGTGACGGCCGCGCCCTCGGCGTCCGAGTAGTCCGTGGTCAGCGAGCGGACCTCGGTCAGTCCCCGGCGCCGCGTCTCGGCCCGCAGGCTGCGCACCCGCCGCTGGGTGTGGGCGAGATGGGGCAGTCCCGCGATGTGCGCGATCCGGCGGTGGCCGAGCGTGTACAGGGTGTCCACGATCGCGGCCATCGCGCCGGCGTCGTCCGCCCACACCGCCGAAAGCCCGGAGGACGGCTCGTCGGGGCCGCCGCCGATCACCACGGCGGGCAGGCCGAGTTCCGTCAGCAGCCCGGGCCGCGGATCGTCGGTGCGGGGGTCCACCATCAGGACGCCGTCCACCCGGTGCTCCGCCCACCAGGCGCGGTAGACGCCGCATTCGTCGACGATGTCCTCGACCACCTGGAAGAGCAGCCCCAGATGCCGCTCGGCCAGCACCTCCTGGATTCCGGCGACCAGTTGCAGGAAGAACGAGTCGACGCCGAGGGTGTGCGCGGGACGGGCCAGCACGAAGCCGACCGTGGCGGCGCCCTCTCCGGACAGCTGGCGGGCGGCGGTGCTCGGCCGCCAGCCCAGTTGCTCGGCCACCCGGCGGACCCGGGCGCGGGTGACCTCCGAGACTCCCGGCCGGTCGTTGAGGGCGAAGGAGACCGCGCTCTCGGAGACCCCGGCGCGCCGCGCGATGTCCTTCATCGTCGGCCGGCGTGCCGGCGAACGCTTGCCTGCCACCACTGACTTCCCATCCCCCTCGACACTAATGCGCTTGAGTCACCCCACCCTAAAGCGCATTAGCGATCGCTGGCAAGATGCCCGACAGATCCATCTGACCTGCACGTTCAGGAAGCGGGGCCAATTTCACGGCGGGAATCCATTGACTTTTCCTGCCGGGACGATGCAAGGTCTGCGGCTGTACCCCGTGGCCGGCATCGTCGCCGTAGCCCGTCGTGTGAAGGAGACCCAGCCGTGCGCATATCCCGAAGAGTCCTCGCCACCGCTGCCGTCACCGCGGCCCTGCTGCCGCTGACCGCCTGCGGCTCCGGAAGCGGCGGCAGTTCGTCCGGCGGCGGCTCGGGCAAGATCGAAGGGAACATCTCCTTCCAGACCTGGAACCTGCGCGCCAACTTCAAGTCCTACTTCGAGGGCCTGATCGCCGACTTCGAGAAGAAGTACCCCGGCACCCATGTGAAGTGGATCGACCAGCCCGCCGAGGGCTACGCCGACAAGATCAGCGCGGACGCCGCCGCCGGCACCCTGCCCGACGTCGTCAACGTCTCCCCCGACCTCGCCGCCCCGCTCGCCAAGGCGGGCCTCGCCCTCGACCTGGACAAGGACAAGGCGGCGGCGAAGTTCAAGAGCGAGTACCTGCCCGGCGCGTGGGCCGGCACCGAGGTCCCCGGCCTGTCGGGCACGTACGCCTTCCCCTGGTACCTCAACACCGGGCCGCTGTTCTACAACAAGGCCCTGTTCAAGGAGGCCGGGCTCGACCCCGACCAGCCGCCGAAGACGTACGACGAACTGTTCGAGGACGGCCTGGAGATCGCGAAGAAGACCGGCGGCAAGGTCGCCACCCTCGCCAACGTGCCCACCATCGAGGACTTCGGCCGCTACGGCGTCGAGCTGATGAACAAGCAGGGCACCGCGTTCGCCTTCAACGACGCCAAGGGCGTGGAACTGCTCACCAAGTACAAGGAGTTGTACGACGCCAAGGCGCTGGACTCACAGGCGCTGACCGCCACCCCGGAGTCGTCGGGCCAGAAGTTCCTCACCGGGGCGGTCGCCATGAACCCGGGCAGCGCGCTGGACCTGAAGAACTTCAAGTCCCAGGCCCCGAGCCTGTACAAGAACATCGGCATCACCGACCAGATCACCAGCACCGGCCACGTCAACATGTACGTCATGGGCCTGCTGGTGAACGCGCAGTCCCAGCAAAAGCCCGCCGCGGTGGCGTTCGCGCACTTCATCACGGACGCCGAGAACCAGATGTCGTTCGCGAAGAAGGTCGCCATCTTCCCGAGCACCGCGGGCTCCCTCGACGACCCGTACTTCACCAAGGAGGACGGCACCGACGAGACCAGGGTGCGGGTCGCCTCCGCCAAGTCCCTGAAGACGGCGGTGAACTACACGCCGGTGCTGTTCAGCGAGCAGATGAAGACCGCGCTGCGCAACGAGGTCGCCAAGGCCCTGCAGGGCAAGCAGAGCCCCAAGGCAGCGCTCGACAACGCTGTCAAGGCGTGTGACCGGCTTCTCCAGCAGGGCTGATCCAGCATGGCCGACTCCCCGTCCGCGCCGATGACCGCACGTTCCCGCATCCGGCGCCAACTGCCCACCAGTCCCTGGCTGTTCGCCGCTCCCGGGCTGCTGATCACGGGCGCCCTTGTGCTGTACCCGTTCGTGTCGACGGTGGTGAACTCCTTCACCGACCGCCGCACCCTCATCCCGGGCCGGTTCGTCGGTCTCGCCAACTACCGCGAGCTGCTGCACGACGACATGTTCTGGATCGCCCTGCGCAACAGCACCCTGTATGTGCTCGGGGTGGTGCCGGCGCTGGTGCTCCTGCCGCTGCTGCTCGCCCTGCTGGTGCAGAAGAACATCCCCGGCATCGCGTTCTTCCGCTCCGCCTTCTACACCCCCGTCGTCGCCTCGATCGTCGTCGTCGGACTGATCTGGGTGTGGCTGCTGGACGAGCGCGGACTGGTCAACTCGCTGCTGGACATGCTCGGCGCGGGGCCGGTCGGCTTCCTCAGCGACCAGTGGCTGCTGCTGGTCAGCGCCATGACGGTGACGGTGTGGAAGGGCCTCGGCTACTACATGATCATTTATCTGGCGGCGCTCGCGAACGTGCCGCGCGAGCTGCACGAGGCCGCCGCGGTGGACGGCGCGGGGGCGGTGCGCCGCTTCCTGTCGGTCACGGTCCCCGCCGTACGCTCCACCATGGTCCTGGTCGCCGCGCTGGCGTCGGTCTCGGCGTTCAAGGTGTTCTCCGAGGTGTACCTGATGGCGGGCCCCAACGGCGGCCCGGCCGGCGAGGACACCACCTTGGTGATGCTCGTCCAGCGCACCGGCACCGGCCTGTCCGGCCGGGTCGGCTACTCCTCGGCGATCTCGGTGGTGGTCTTCGTCGTCACCGTCGTCCTGATGCTGCTGGTTCTGCGCGCCGACCGGAAGGACGAGGCACGAGCATGAGCGAGAAGACCCGTATCCCGCGCCGCGCCTCGTGGCGCACCGACGAGCACGGCCGGCGCCTGCGTACCTGGGAACTCGTCCTGCGCTATGCGCTGTTGCTCGTCGTACTGGCCCTGACGGTCGGCCCGTTCCTGTGGCAGCTGTCCACCTCGCTGAAGGGCCCGGCCGACGACATCTACTCCTCCCCGCCGTCCTTCCTGCCCGAGCACCCCACGCTGCGCAACTACGGCCGGGTCGCCGACATCGTCCCGGTGTGGGACTACGCGCTGAACTCGCTGAAGGTGGCGGTCGGCAACGTCGTCACCAACTGCGTCGGCGCGGCCCTGGCCGGCTACGCGCTGGCCCGGCTGCGCTACCGGGGCCGCGGCGTCGCCACGCTGGTCTTCATCCTGGCCATGCTGGTGCCGGCGGAGAGCATCATCATCGCCCAGTTCACGACCATGCGCTCGCTCGGGCTGAACAACACGCTCATCGGTGTGCTCCTGCCCGCGTCGATCAGCTCGTTGAACGTCCTGCTCATGCGCAACGCCTTCCTCAACCTGCCGCACGAGGTGGAGGAGGCGGCCTACGTCGACGGCGCCAACGTCTGGCAGCGGTTCCTGCGGATCTCGCTGCCGTCGGTCAAGGGCACCCTCGCGGTGGTGGCGATCTTCGCGTTCATGGGCGCCTGGGACGACTTCCTGTGGCCGCTCATCGTGCTCAGCGACTCCTCCAGGTTCACCCTGACCGTCGGCCTCAACTATCTGCACGGCACCTTCGCCAACGACCAGCGGCTGGTCGCCGCCGGCACCGTGATCGCCGTGGCGCCGCTGATCGTGCTCTTCGCCTGCCTCCAGCGCTACTTCTTCCGCGGGGTCGGGGAGGGCGCCGTCAAGGGCTGACCCCCGGCCCGCCCCGGCACACCTGCCCACACCTCTGCACCCCCACCCTCGCAGCCCCGCACTCCTGCACCCCTCACACACCCGCACCAGCTAGGAATCCGCATGCCTTCATCCGTGCGCTTCGGCGTCAACTACACGCCCAGCGAGGGATGGTTCCACCACTGGCTCGACTTCGACCTGGACTCCGTGCGCGCCGACCTCGACTCGATCGCCGCGCTCGGCCTCGACCACATCCGGGTGTTCCCGCTGTGGCCCTACTTCCAGCCCAACCGCACCCTGATCCGGCCGCGCGCCGTCGAACAGCTCGTCGCCCTCGCCGACGCGGCGGCGGAACGCGGCCTGGACGTCAACGTCGACGGGCTCCAGGGACACCTGAGCAGCTTCGACTTCCTGCCCGCCTGGACCCGCACCTGGCACCGCCGCAACCTCTTCACCGACCCGGACGTCGTCGACGGCCAGGCCGCCTATCTGCGCACCCTCGCCGCGGCCCTCGCGGACCGGCCCAACTTCATCGGCATGACCGTCGGCAACGAGGTCAACCAGTTCTCCGCCGGCCCGCACCCCGACCCCGACCGGGCCGCACCGGAGCAGATCGACGCCTGGCTGGAGCGCATGCTCGCCGCCTGCGAGGAGGGCGCCCCCGGCCGGCTGCACCTGCACGCCGAGTACGACGCCACCTGGTACCAGCACGACCAGCCCTTCACCCCGGCCCAGGCGGCCCGTCTGGGCGAGGTCACCGCCGTGCACTCCTGGGTGTTCAACGGCACCGCCCAGCGCCACGGCCGGACCTCGGTGCCCACCGAGCACCACGCCGCGTATCTGGTCGAGCTGAGCAAGGCCTGGGCCGACGCGCCGCACCGGCCGGTGTGGCTGCAGGAGGTCGGGGCGCCCGCACCGCTGATCCCGGCCGAGCACGCCGCCGCCTTCACCGAGGCGACCGTCGCGAACGTCCTGGACTGCCCGGACCTGTGGGGCGTGACCTGGTGGTGCTCCCACGACGTCTCCCGCGACCTCGCCGACTTCCCCGAGCTGGAGTACGGCCTTGGCCTGATGACCAACGACCGCAGGCCCAAGGACCTGGCGCACGCGCTGGCCGGCGCCGCCCGCGACAGCACGTACGCCCCGGCCCCGCGCACCACCGCGCTGGCCGTACCCGCCGACCCGGCCCGCCGCTCCGCGCTGGCCCCGGGCGGCGCGGTGTACGACGCCTTCTTCCGGCTGACCGCCGACGGCGCCCGGCCCGCGGCCGTCCTCGACGTCCGCGCCGAGGACGCCGGCCATCTGCGCTCCCGCGGCATCACCGAGGTCGTCACGGCCGAGCAGGTGCTGCACGCACCGGCCCCGGACGGCCGGGAGTGACACGACCTGGACCCGCCGGCCGCCCACCGTTCCCGGACGGCCGGGAGTGACACACCTGGGACCCGCCGACCACCCGCCCGTCCCGGAAGGGCGGAGTGACACACCTCGGACCCACCGGCCACCCACCATTCCTGGACGGCCGGAGTGACACGACCTGGACCCACCGGCCGCCCGCCCCTTCCGGAAGGCCGGAGTGACACACCTCGGACCCACCGGCCACCCACCATTCCATGGACGGCCGGAGTGACACGACCGGGTCCCACCGGCCACCCTGGTAACCACCCGCTGACGTACGACCTGTGGAGCAGCCCGCATGCATGACGACCGCAGCCTGGTCGAGGCCCGTCTCAAGCGTGTCCTCGACGAGCGCATCCGTCCCGCCGTCCACCCCGAGTCCGTGCCGCTGGATGTCGCGGTGTGGCACGCGCCCGGCGAGCCCGTGCCGGTCGCCGAGGGCCTTGCGGCCGGGACCGAGCCGATCGAGGTGGGCGCCCGCTGGGGTGCTCCGTGGGGCACCAGCTGGTTCCGGGTGACCGGCACCGTGCCCGAGTCCTGGGCCGGCCGTACCGTCGAGGCCCTGCTGGACCTCGGCTTCGACGAGAACATGCCCGGCTTCCAGTGCGAGGGCCTGGTCTACCGGCCCGACGGCACCCCGGTGAAGGGCCTCAACCCGCGCAACCAGTGGGTGCGCGTCGGCGCCCCCGTCGCGGGCGGTGAGGAGGTGCGGCTGCACATCGAGGCCGCCTCCAACCCCGTCATCCTCGACTACCACCCCTTCCTGCCCACCCGGCTCGGCGACAAGGAGACCGCGGGCAGCGAGCCGCAGTACACGCTGACCCGTATGGACCTCGCCGTGTTCGACGAGACGGTGTGGCAGCTGGTCATCGACCTGGAAGTGCTCGGCGAGCTGATGGCCGAGCTGCCGGCCGACTCCGCCCGCCGCTACGACATCGTGCGCGCCGTGGAACGGGCGCTCGACGCGGTCGACCTCCAGGACGTGGGCGGCACCGCGGCCCGCGCCCGGCAGGAGCTGGCCGGTGTCCTCGCCGCCCCCGCCGTGCCCTCGGCGCACCGGATCAGCGCGGTCGGGCACGCGCACATCGACTCGGCGTGGCTGTGGCCGCTGCGCGAGACGGTGCGCAAGGTGGCCCGTACGACGTCGAACATGACCGCCCTGATCGAGGACGAGCCCGAGTTCGTGTTCGCCATGTCCCAGGCCCAGCAGTGGGCATGGGTCAAGGAGCACCGGCCCGAGGTGTGGGCGCGGGTGAAGAAGGCGGTGGCCGAGGGGCGGTTCGTGCCGGCCGGCGGGATGTGGGTGGAGTCCGACACCAACATGCCCGGCTCGGAGGCGATGGCCCGTCAGTTCGTGCACGGCAAACGGTTCTTCCTCGACGAGTTCGGCATCGAGAACGACGAGGCGTGGCTGCCCGACACCTTCGGCTTCGCCGCCGGCCTGCCGCAGATCATCAAGGCGGCGGGCTCCAAGTGGCTGCTCACGCAGAAGATCTCCTGGTCGCAGACGAACAAGTTCCCGCACCACACCTTCCACTGGGAGGGCATCGACGGCACCCGGATCTTCACCCACTTCCCGCCGGTGGACACCTACAACTGCGCCATGAAGGGCAGCGAGATCGCCCACGCGGCCCGCAACTTCAAGGACAAGGGCCGCGCCCGGCACTCCCTCGCGCCCACCGGCTGGGGCGACGGGGGCGGCGGCACCACTCGTGAGATGGTCGCCAAGGCGGCCCGGCTGCGCGACCTCGAAGGCTCCGCGCGCGTCGTGTGGGAGACCCCCGAGGCGTTCTTCGAGAAGGCGCAGGCCGAATACCCCGACGCGCCCGTGTGGGTGGGCGAGCTGTATCTGGAACTGCACCGGGCCACCCTGACCAGCCAGGCGCAGACCAAGCAGGGCAACCGGCGCAGCGAACACCTGCTGCGGGAGGCCGAACTGTGGGCGGCCACGGCCGCGGTGCGCACCGGATTCCCTTATCCGTACGAGGAGTTGGACCGGATCTGGAAGACGGTCCTGCTGCACCAGTTCCACGACATCCTGCCCGGCTCCTCCATCGCCTGGGTGCACCGGGAGGCCCGCGCCACCTATGCGCGCCTCGCCGGGGAGCTGAACGGCATCATCGACGCCGCCCAGCAGGCGCTGGCCGGTGCCGGCGGCACGGAGCTGGTCTTCAACGCGGCCCCGCACGCCCGCGCCGGGGTCCCGGCGGGTGGCGCCGGCGCACCGGCCGCCGAGGGCGCGACGGCGCTGAGCGCGCGCGAGGCCGGCGGGTTCACCCTGGACAACGGGCTGCTGCGTGTCGAGATCGACGCCGACGGCCTGGTGGTGTCCGCGTACGACATCGACGCCGACCGGGAGAGCCTTGCCCCGGGCCGGGCCGCGAACCTGCTCCAGATCCACCCGGACTTCCCGAACATGTGGGACGCCTGGGACGTGGACGAGTTCTACCGCAACACCGTCACCGACCTCACCGAAGCCGACGCGGTCACGGCGGGCGAGGACGGCGTCTCGGTGCGCGTCGTACGCTCCTTCGGCGTCTCGAAGGTCACCCAGGTGCTGTCCCTGCCGCCCGGGGAGCGGCGGCTGGTCGTGGACACGGAGGTGGACTGGCACGAGACGGAGAAGTTCCTCAAGCTGGCCTTCCCGCTGGACGTGCACGCCGAACGGTACGCGTCCGAGACCCAGTTCGGGCACGTCTACCGCCCCACCCACACCAACACCTCCTGGGAGGCGGCCAAGTTCGAGGCCTGCAACCACCGCTTCGTGCACCTGGCCGAGCCGGGCTGGGGCGTCGCGGTCGTCAACGACTCCACGTACGGCCATGACGTGACCCGTACCGTCCGCACCGACGGCGACGGCGGTACGACCACCACGGTGCGTGTCTCCCTGCTGCGCGCCCCGCGCTTCCCCGACCCGGAGACCGACCAGGGCATCCACCGCTTCCGGCATGCGCTGGTGCCCGGCGCGGCCATCGGCGACGCGGTCCGCGAGGGCTGGCGGATCAACCTTCCCGAGCGCCGCGTCGAGGGCGCGGGAGAGGTGGCGCCGCTGGTCACGGTGGACGACGACGCGGTCGTCGTCACGGCGGTGAAGCTCGCCGACGACGGCAGCGGTGACGTCGTGGTCCGCTTCCACGAGGCGCACGGCGGGCGTGCCCGTGCCACGCTCACGGCCGGCTTCGAGGTCGCGGACGTCACGGTCACCGACCTTCTGGAGCGCCCGCTGCCCGATGCGGCCGCCCCCGACCGGGACGGCGCGCGCATCGCCGTACGCCTGCGCCCGTTCGAGCTGGTGACGCTGCGGCTGCGCCGCGGCTGAGCACACGAAGCGGGGCCGCCCGGGACCACCGGGCGGCCCCGGTGCCGTACCAGGGGAAGCGCCGGTTCAGCACGCTGCGCCGCACACCCCGGGCACCGCACCGACACCGACGTCAGCGTCGATCACAGCGGTTCGTTATCGTTGATTCATGACGAGTACCGAGACGACACCGCAGCCGCGCGAGCGCATCCTGCGGGCCGCCGCCGACCTGCTGGAGGCCGGCGGGCGCGAGGCGGTCTCCACCCGCGCCGTCAGCGCCGCCGCCGGGGTACAGGCCCAGACGATCTACCGGCAGTTCGGCGACATGCAGGGACTGCTCGACGAGGTCGCACGACAGGGCTACGCCGCCTATCTCGCCGACAAACAGGCCAACCTCACCGCCGGCGACCCGGTCGAGCAGCTGCGCCGCGGCTGGAACCTGCACATCGCCTTCGGGCGCGCCCACCCCGCCCTGTACCGGCTCCTGTACACCGACCCCCGCCCGGGCGAGGGCGCGGCCGTCATGGGCGCGGCCTACGACATCCTGGTGCGGCTGGTCACCCGGGTCGCCGAGGCGGGCCGGCTGCGGACGGGCGTGGAGGCCGCCGCCGCGATGATCCACGCCACCGGCATCGGGGTGACGGTCACCCTGATCAGCGCCGATGCGGCGGGGCTGAGCACCGCGCACGAGGGTCTGTCGGAGGCCACCCGGGACGCGGTGTTCGCCGCCCTGATCAGCGACGAGGAGCCGGGCGCCGGCGCCGAGGGCAGCCGTGCCGCGCGCGGCGCCCGGCACGCGGTGGCGCTCAAGGCCCTGCTGGACGAGGCCGGCACGGACGACGAGGGCACCCGGTCGTTCACGCACGGCGAGCACCTGCTGCTGGACGAATGGCTGACCCGCCTGTCCACACCGCCCGGTCCGGAGACCCGCTAGGGCGCGCTTTGGCGCCGTCGCGCCCGCGCTGTCCTCACCACTCGGCGAAGCTCCCGTCGGGATGGCGCCAGACCGGGTTGCGCCACGCCGCCGCCGAGGCATCGGCCTGCCGTACGGCGGCCTCGTCCACGGTGATGCCGAGTCCGGGCAGCGTGGTGCGGCGGGCGTGGCCGTCGGTGAAGCGGAACGGGGCCGGGTCGAGCACGTACGACAGCAGGTCGGCGGTCTTGTTGTAGTGGATGCCGAGACTCTGCTCCTGGATGAGGAAGTTCGGCGTGGCGAACGCGACCTGGAGGCTGGCCGCGAGGGCGAGCGGGCCGAGCGGACAGTGCGGCGCGAGCAGCGTGCCGAACGTCTCGGCGAGGGCGGCGATGCGGTGCACCTCGGAGATGCCCCCGGCGTGCGAGAGGTCGGGCTGGGCCACGGCGATGCCGGCCTGCAGCGCGGGAAGGAACTCGGCGCGCGAGAAGAGCCGTTCACCGGTCGCGATCGGCACGGCGGTCGACTCCACGAGCCGCGGCAGCAGATGCGTCTGCTCGGGCAGCACCGGCTCCTCGGCGAAGAGCGGGTGCAGGGGCGCGATCAGCTCCAGCACCCGGCGCGCCCCCGCGGGGGTGAACCGCCCGTGGAAGTCGATCGCCATGTCCCGGTCCGGCCCCAGGGCCGCACGGGCCGTCGCCGCGCGCTCCACCACGGCGGCGGTCTCGACGGACGTGGGCAGCGGGGAGACCCGCCCGGCGGCGTTCATCTTCACCGCGGTGAAACCGGCCGCCACCTGTGCGGCGATGTCGTCGGCAAGCTCCGCGGGCTCGTCACCGCCGACCCAGGCGTAGACGCGCACCGCGTCGCGGACCGGCCCGCCGAGGAGCGCGTGCACCGGTGCGCCGTACGCCTTGCCTGCGATGTCCCACAGCGCCTGGTCGAGTCCGGCGACGGCGCTGGAGAGGACCGGACCGCCCCGGTAGAAGCCGCCCTTGGTGAGGACCTGCCAGTGGTCCTGGATGCGCAACGGGTCCCGGCCGACCAGATACTCGGCGAGAACGTCCACGGCCGTGCGCACCACCTCCGCCCGGCCCTCGACCACGGGCTCGCCCCAGCCGACGATGCCGTCGTCGGTCTCCACGCGGCAGAACAGCCAGCGGGGCGGCAGCCGGAACGTCTCGATGCGGGTGATCTTCACGGCGGGGCGGGCCTTTCGTGAGGGGATGACGGCGCCGCGCGCCACGGCGTCCGGGCCACAAGTCTCGTGCGTACCGGCCTGATCCACACGCCCCGTGCACGCACCCATCGCGAACCGCTATGCGGTCATGGGCCTTCCTGATGTGCGCTTCTTCTCCCGCCCTGCCCGCTCTAGCGTCTGGGCCAGAGACGGTCCCGTGGTTTTCCAAAGGGAGGGAGCAGCGCTGTGCCTGTTGTCGATCTGGTCGCCGATCTCGGAGAGAGCTTCGGGGCCTACACCATGGGCAACGACGCCGAACTGCTGAAACTGCTGACGTCCGCGAACGTCGCCTGCGGCTTCCACGCGGGGGACCCGAGGGTGATGGACGCCACCGTACGGACCTGCGTGGAGCGCGGCGTCCGCATCGGCGCGCACCCCAGCTTCCCCGACCTGGTCGGCTTCGGCCGCCGGGCGATGGACCTCACCCCCGACGAGGTGCGCACCGACGTGCTGTACCAGATCGGGGCGCTGTCCGCGTTCACCCGCGCGCACGGCACCCGCATCGAGCACCTGGCTCCGCACGGCCGTCTGGGCAACCTCGTGGTCACCCGGCGCGACTACGCCGAGGCCGTCGCCGACGCCGTAGCGGCCTTCGACCCGTCACTGGTGATCCTGATGCAGGAGGGCCAGATGGCGGCCGTGGCACGCGAACGCGGGCTGCGCATGGCCATGGTCGGCATCGCCGACCGCGCCTACGAGGACGACGGCACCCTGGTGTCGCGGTCCGAGCCCGGAGCCGTACTGCACGACCCGGACGAGGTCACCCGCCGCACCGTCCGGATGGTCACCGAGGGGCTGATCACCAGCCGGAACGGCAAGGACATACCGGTGCGGACGGACTGCGTGCAACTGCACGGCGACGGCCCGGCCGCCCTGCAGCTCGCCACCCGTATCCGTGACGAACTCCAGGCCGCCGGTGTCCGGTTGCGGCCCCTGGACGAGGTGCTGGGCACGCATGCCGCATGACTCAGACGCGGACAGAGACGACGATGGCCATCTCGCCGTGCGGAGACGCCGCCGTGCGCGTCGCCGTCGACGGCGACGACACCGACCGGGTGTGGACGGCCGTGCACCGGCTCGCGGGATGGCTCAACGACGGGGGGATCCACCCCACGGTGACGGCCGTCCCCACCTACGACGCGGTGCTCGTGGAGTTCGACCCGTACTACACCACGGGTGAGGAGATCGCCTCGCACATCCGCTCCTGGGACACCACGGCCGGCGAGGGCGGCGCGGCCGGCGGCGGTGTCATCGACGTGCCGGTGCTGTTCGGCGGCGAGGCGGGCCCCGACCTGGAGTGGGTCGCCGAGACGATCGGCCACCCGGTGCCCAAGGTCATCGACCTCGTGTGTGCCGGGGAACCCCGCATCCGTTGCCTGGGCGGCCCGGCGGCCTCGGCCATGATGGACGGACCCGACTTCGGCCTGCCGATCCCACGGCTGGCCACGCCCCGGCTGCGCGTGCCGCCGGGCGCGGTGTCCGTCGCCGGCCGGCAGACGGTCATCGGGCCCGTCGCCGCGCCGAGCGGCTGGCGGCAGATCGGCCGCACGCCGCTGGACATCCTGCGGACCGACACCGACGCGGTGGTCCCGTACCGGCCGGGCGACCGGGTGCGGTTCCTGCCGATCGACGAGAGCGCCTACGCGCAACTGCTGGGCACGCCGATGAGGTACCGCCACGATGACTGACCGACCCGAACTGCACGTCGACTCGGCCACGGTGTGCGTCGTCACCGACCTCGGCCGGGTCGCGGGCCCCGCACGGGGACTCGCCGTCAACGGCGCCCTCGACCAGTTCGCCGCCCGCGCCGCCAATGCCCTGGTCGGCAACGCGCCCACGGCCCCGCTCATCGAGGCCACCGCCTTCGGTCTCACCCTCCGCCCCAGCCACGACGTCCTCATGTCCGTCACCGGCGCGCCGGCCGAACCCACCGTCGACGGCCGGGCCTACCCGGCGTGGGCGCCGCTGTCGGTGCGTGCGGGCGAAACGGTGCGGGTCGGCATCTCCGACGCCGGACTGCGCGCCTATGTCGCCGTGCACGGGTCCTTCGACGTGCCCCGGCTGATGGGAAGCTGCGCACCGGACTCGATGATCGAGTTCGGCACCCACGTCACCCCGGGCACGGTGCTGCCCCTGTTCCGCTCCCATCCGCCGCTGGTCAACCGCCGCTTCGGCGCCACCGTGTTCGACTTCGGCATCCCCCGCGACGTCGGCCGCGTGTCCTCGGTCCTGGACGTGATCGACGGGCCGGACGCCGCCGAGTTCGGGCCGGGGCTCCAGCGGCTGTACGACTCCCCGTACACGGTCACCCCGCGCATCAACCACGTCGGGATGCGGGTCGCCGGACACGTGCCCCGGCGGACGGTCGCCGGGGAAGTGCTCTCCCGCGGGGTGCCGGTCGGGGCGATCGAGGCCCCGACCGGCGACGAACTGCTGGTCCTGATGCGCGGCCGGGGGATCACCGCCGGATACCCGGTCCTCGCGGTGCTCACCTCCCGGGCGCTGGACCACGCGGCACAGCTCAGACCCGGGCAGACCATCCGCTTCCACCGCACGACCGCCTCCGCCGCCACCGCCGCGTATGTGGAGCGGCGCCACCTGCTGGACCGCGTCGCCCTGCGCGCGCGAACGGCCTTCGCGGCGCTCGTGTGACCCGTCGGACTGCGCCCACCGATCCCCACCGATCCCCATCGATGCCCACCAAGTCCACCGAAGCCCACCGGAGTCCACCGAAGGAGACAGGGAATGACTCACCCCGGAACGCTGCCGGCGCCCGCGCCGGCCGAACGCATGTCCCGCGTCAAGGAGTCACCGAGTTCCCGGGTCGCCGACCGGGTGCGGGACCTCCAGGCGGCGGGCCGCAAGGTCCTGCCGCTGACGATCGGCGAACCCGATTTCGACACCCCCGACCATGTGAAGGAGGCGGCCGTCGCGGCGATCCGCGCCGGGGAGACGAAGTACACCTCGGCCAACGGCACCCCCGCGCTACGGCAGGCCATCACCGCCCGGCTGCGGCGAAAGACCGGGCAGTCCTACGCGACCGGCGAGATCTGCGTGGGCGGCGGCGCGAAACAGCTCATCTTCCTGGCGTTCATGGCCACCCTGGACGAGGGCGACGAGGTGATCGTCCCGGCCCCGTACTGGGTGTCGTATCCGGACATGGTCACGGTGAACGGCGGGCAGCCCGTGGTCGTCGCCACCACGGCGGCCGACGGGTACAAGCTCACCCCGGACCGGCTCGGCGAGGCCATCACCGACCGGACGAAATGGGTCGTGCTGAACACACCCAACAACCCGACGGGCGCGGTCTACAGCGAGGCCGAGTTGCGCGGGCTCACCGACGTCGTCCGGGCCCACCCGCACGTCTCGGTCCTCTGCGACGAGATCTACGACGAGATCAACTACGGCACGCGGCCGGTCCCCAGCGCCGTGACCGTCGCACCCGACCTGCGCGAACGCATCTTCCTCGTCAACGGTGTGTCGAAGGCGTACGCCATGACGGGCTGGCGGATCGGCTACGGCGCGGGAGCGGCCCGGCTGTGCGCGGCCATCGGCACGCTCCAGTCGCAGAGTTCGTCCTGCCCGTCCTCCGTGAGCCAGGCCGCGGCGGTCGCCGCGCTCAACGGCGGCCGCGAGTTCATCGACCGCACCGTCGGCGTCTACGCCGAGCGACGGGACCTGCTCGTCTCCGGCCTCGCCGCGATCGACGGACTGCGTCCGACGGCCCCCGAGGGCGGCTTCTACGTCTGGGTCGACGCCTCCGCGCTGATGGGATCCGTGACTCCCTCGGGCACCGAACTGACCACCGACGCGGATCTCGCCGAACACTTCCTGGACACCAGCGGCGTCGTGGTCATCACCGGCGACGCCTATGGCGCCCCGGGCCATTTCCGCGCCAGCTTCGCACTGTCCTCCGAGACAATCAGCGAAGCCGTCGCCGGGCTCGCGCGTTCGGTCGAGTCGCTGCGTCGCTGATATAGCGTTCCGCGCCGCGCAGGACCGGCGATCCGTCAGAAATCAACTTCTCTTATGCCGGTATCGCCAGCCGGATTTCAGCTGCCGCCGGGTATACCCATCGGCAATACCGAGGAAATAATGACGGGCCAAAGTTCAGACGACGACGTCACTTTGTGAAAGGTTGTGCCCGTGAACAGCAAGGTATCCGTGGCTCGCCCGCACGCGCAGCCACCCGCGGCCACCACGAGAGCGACGAAGGTGTCCATCGTCGGGGGGCTCATCGGTGTCTTCATCGAGCTGTACGACAACGCCGTCTACGGCTTCGTGGCCGGAACCCTCGCGGTCGTGTTCTTCCCCAGCGACGCTCCGAACACCAGCGTCCTGCTGACCTTCACGGCCTTCGCCATCCCGTTCTTCTTCCGCCCCGTGGGCGCGGCCGTCGCCGGATCGTGGGGCGACCGAATAGGCCGCAAACGCGTCCTGTTGGCGCTCATCACCATGATGAGCCTGTCCACCGCACTGGTCGGCGCCCTGCCGAGCTATGCGACGGCGGGCGTCTGGGCGCCGATCGGCCTGGTGCTGCTGCGCTTCGTCCAGGGCTTCGCGATGGGCGGTGAGCCCGGCAACGGCAACTCCTTCCTCGCCGAACACGCCGGTGACGGCCGCCGCGGACGGGTGGTCAGCTACGCCAACGCCGCCACGTTCATCGCCATGCTGCTCGGCACCCTGTTCGCCGCCCTGCTGATCGCGGTGCTCAGCACCGGGCAGATGGAAGCCTGGGGTTGGCGGCTGCCCTTCCTGCTCGCCCTGCCGCTCGGCATCGTGGGCCTGGTGGTCCGCCGGCTCTCCGCGGAGTCACCGGAGTTCGCCGCGGCGGAGCAGAAGGGCGAGGTGACCGGCAGCCCGCTGAAGGAGGCGTTCACCACCCCCGAGATCCGCCGCGCGATGGGACTGACCATCGTGCTTCCGCTGCTCAACAGCTCCGGCTACTTCGTCCTGTTCATCTACATGCCGTCCTTCATGAAGGACGAGATGCACTTCTCCGCCCTGGAAGGGCTGCTCGTCACCGCCATCATGCTGGCCGTCGGCACCTTCGCGGTGCTCTACGCCGGACGCCTCTCGGACCGGCTGGGCCGCAAGAAACTGCTCAGCGGCTCGGCGTTCGGCATGGTCGTCATCGGCTTCCCCTGCTACTGGCTGCTGACCCAGGGCTCCTTCGCCGCGGCGGTGACCGGCGCGGTGCTGATGGCCGTCTGTTTCGCCGGCACCAACGGCGTGATGCAGGTGACGCTCGCGGAACTCTTCCCCACCCGGGTGCGCACCGTCGCCTACGGCGTCGGCTACAACCTCGGCACCGCGGTCTTCGGCGGCGCCGCCCCGCTGTTGATCACCGCGCTCATCGCCGCGACCGGCAGCACCTGGATCCCGGCGATCTACCTTGTCCTCACCTCCGTCGTCGCCGGGTTCACCGCGCTGCGCATCAAGGAGACGGCCTTCGAACCGCTCAAGCGCTGAACCGGACCCGGCAGACGCACCCCGTACGTACACCCTCGCGAAAGGACGGTGGTCCCATGGCGAAAGCGGCCACGCACCAGGCCCCAGCCGGACTCGACAGGCTCCGCGGACAACTGGACAAGGCGGGCTACGCCGGTCTGTTGCTGACCTCGCCCACCGGGCGCCGGTACGCGACCGCGCCCGGCTCCGCCGACGCGACCGCCGTCCTGCTCACGACCGACGGCACGGTGGCGAGCGCGATGGGCGGCCTGTCCGCCGCGACCGCCGCCGCGCTGCACGCGACCGGCGTCGCGGACGGCGTGGTCGCCACCGAGGCCGATCTGCCGCCGGACGTCCTCGGGCCGGCCGACGGCACGGGCGTGCGGCTGCGCCCCGCCGCCGACCTGGTCTTCGCGGAACTGGCCTGCTGCGAGCCCGGCGAACTGCCCGCGTTCGCCGCCGCGGCCGACCTCGCCGCCGTCGGCTACACGGCCGTCATGGACCATCTGCGCGTCGGCATGGACGTACGGGAGCTGTCCGGCAACGTCGACCGGTCGGTCCGCCGGGCCGGCGGTCTGCTCGGGTGGTACGACCCGTACGGCGCGGACGGGGCGGCCGGCACCGACCTGGTGACGGTCCGCGGCCACGACCCCGCCACCGCCCGGCTGACGGCGGCCACCCCGGTGCGCTACGTGCTGCACCCGCTGCTGGACGGGGCAGCCGGGTACGCCGCCGCGACCGCCGTGCTCAGCAAGGCCGACGGCCCGCTGCGCACCGCGGGTGACGTGTGCGCCGCCGCGACGGCCGCGCTGCTGGCGGCCCTGCGCCCCGGCGCCCGGCTCACCGACGGGTACGCGGCGTTCGAGCGGGAGGCCGGCGAGCACCGGGCGGCCTGCCGGCTGGTCGCGTTGCGCGGCGGCGGGGCCTCGCTGCCGCTGCGGCCGGACAGCACGGTGGTCGCCGAGCCCGGCATGGTGCTCGGCGTGCGGACCGAGGTCCAGGTGCCCGGCCGCGGCGCGGTCGAACTCGCGGAGACCGTCGCGCTGACCGCCGAGGGCGCCGAACCGCGGGCGGGCACGCCCCTGCGCCTCGTCGAGCTGTACTGACCCCCGGCCCGCCACCGTCCTACGCCCCCGTGAACGCACAAGGAGAACCATCATGGGCACGACCCACCCGACCGGAGCTGGCCGGATACCCACGGCCGACGCGGCCGGCGTCACCATGCCGCTGGTCGGTTTCGGCACCCACCCGATGCGCGGCGACCAGGCCACCGAGGCCGTACTGACCGCCTTCTCCGTCGGATACCGGCTCGTCGACACCGCCACCCGCTACCGCAACGAGGCCGCCGTCGGCGCCGCCCTCGCCGCCACCGGCCTGCCCCGCTCCGACCTGTTCGTGACCACCAAGATGCCCCCCGACCAGGTCGGCCGGGAACGGCTGACCCTGGAACAGAGCCTGACCGCACTGGGCTGCGACCACGTCGACCTGTGGCTGATCCACTGGCCGCCGGGCGGCCACCCGGGCGTCACGAGCTGGCGCGCGTTCGTGCGGGCCCGTGACGAGGGCCTGGTCCGGGCCGTCGGCGTCAGCAACTACTCGGTCGAACTCATCGACGCACTGCACCGGGAGACCGGTGTCTACCCGGCCGTCAACCAGGTGCAGTGGGGCCCCGGTGACTACGACCCGCACTTCGCCGAGGCGATGCGCGAACGTGGTGTGGTGCTGAGTGCGCACAGCCCGCTGCGCAGCACCGACCTCGACCACCCGGTGCTGCTCGACGTCGCCCGCCGGCACGGCCGTTCGCCGCGCGACGTCGTGCTGGCGTGGAACCTGCACCACAACGTCGCGGTCACCGTGAAGTCCGCGCACCGTGACCGCATGGAGCGCAATCTGGCCGCGGCCGGCCTCACCCTCTCCCCGGCGGACGTCGAGGCGATCGACGGTCTGTCGACCGTGGCGACGGCGCGCTAAGCGCGCCGCTGGAAATGCCGCGCTATGCCGTCGGTCGTGTGCGGCACCGTCGTGGCTGGTCGCGCCCGCGCCCCTTCGGGGCGCTGTCCCATCGCTTTTACCGTCTCCTTTCCCATCGGCATTTTTTATGCCGCCATACGGATAGCCGCTTCGCCTCTTGAGCGGGAGGCCACGGAACTACGCTCTCACCCAAGTTCCCGACCTTTCCGAGAAGGGCCGCCGTGGTTTATCAGGTAGTGGTCACCCGAGGTTATGCGCAGCCGAACGAAAAGGACCGGACATGACGGAGCACAGCACGGGCCGCCGCACCGCGGTCATCACCGGAGCTGCGTCCGAGCGGGGCATCGGCCGGGCGCTCGCCAAACGGCTGGCCGCCGCCGGCTGGCACCTCGGGCTGCTCGACATCGACCCGGAGGTCGAGAAGGCCGCCGCCGAGATCCGTGCCGCGCACGGTGTCGGCGCGGTCGGCGCGGTCGCGGACATCGCCGACCCCGCCGCCGTGGACACGGCCGTCACCGCCTTCGAAGCGGAACTGCCGCCGGTCACCGGGCTGGTCAACAGCGCGGGCATCAGTTCGCCGGTGTCCTTCCTCGACGTGGACCTGGCCACCTGGGAACGCGTCATGCGGATCAACGCCACCGGCACCTTCGTGGTGAGCAAGCGCATCGTGCCCGGTATGGCCGAGCGCGGGCACGGCCGCGTGGTGAGCCTCGGCTCGACGGCGATGCAGAACGGCGGCGGCACGTACAGCAAGTCCACCTACGCCGCGTCCAAGGGCGCGATCGAGGCGTTCAGCCGCGCCCTCGCACTGGAGGTGGCCCCCCGCGGGGTGACGGTCAACGTGGTCGCGCCCGCCACCATCGACACCGACATCATGGGCGGCCGGATCACCGACGACCGCAAGCCCGCGTTCCTGTCCCAGCTCCCCGTCGGGCGGCTGGGCACCACCCGCGATGTCGCCGCGCTCATCGAATTCCTCCTCGGCGAGGACGCCGGCTACATCACCGGCGCGACCTACAACATCAACGGGGGTCTTCGCATTGGCTGAGGCCCCGGCGCCCCCGGCGCCCCACACTCCCCCCGCGCCCGCGCACACCGAACGGCCGTCCCTGGCCACGCCGGCCCGCATCCCCGTACCGCACACACCGCAGGACTGGCCGATCGCCGCCGCCATGCTCCAGTTCCCGCCGCACGCGGCGGACGGCACCCCGGTGGCGAAGCTCGACCCCGACGAGTGGCGCCGGCTCCTCCAGCCCGTCGTGGACGAGGGCTTCACCCACCTGGAACTGGCGACCGCCTGGCTGCCCCTGGGCGACCTCGACGCCGCACGTCTCACGGCGCTGCGCGAGGTCCTGGCCGACGCCGGGCTCGGCGTACCCGGCGTCGGCGTCGTCCGCCGCAGTGTCGTCCACCCGGAGCGCGGCGAGGACAACCTCGCCTTCTCCCACCGGACCCTGGAGGCGGCCGCCGCCCTCGGCGCGGACGTCGTCTGCCTCGGACTTCACGACGCGCTGAGCGCACGGCAGCGACGGGCCCGGTGGTTCTGGACGGTACCGGGCGACGACGTCCCGCCCCGCGGTGATCCGCAGGTGCGTGCACTCGCCGTCCACCGGTTCCGGGAACTCGCCCGCCACGCCGCCGACATCGGAGTGGAACTCTCCCTGGAGCTGTACGAGAACACCTGCCTGGGCAGCGGGGACGAGGCGGTCCGGTTCCTGGACGACATCGGCCACGAAGCGGTCGGGCTCAACCCCGACCTGGGCAATCTGCTGCGTGTCCAGGGACCGGTGGACACCTGGGAGTACCTGGTCTCGGTCACCGCGCCGCGCACCAACCACTGGCACGTCAAGAACTACGTCCGCCTGGAGGACCCGGCCACCGGCACCGTCCTCACCCACCCCACGTCCCTGGAACTCGGCGTGATCGACTACCGCGCCGCCGTCCGCTACGCGGTCTCCCACGGTTTCGGCGGCACCTTCGTGGTCGAGCACTACGGCGGCGACGGCCTGAGCGTGGGCGCCACCAACGCCGCCTACCTCAGGCGCATCCTGCCCCGCACCGACTGACCGTACGACCGCCGACCGTACGACCGCCGACCGTACGAACTGGAGAGCCGTGACACTTCCACCCCCGCCCGCCGCCGCGTTCCCCGCGGCACGCACCGCGATCGTCACCGGAGCCGCGTCACCGCGCGGCATCGGCCGGTCGACCGCAGCCCGGCTCGCCGCCGAGGGCTGGTCGGTCGCCGTGCTCGACCTGGACGAGGCCGCCTGCCGGGACGTGGCGACGCGTCTGACGGACGAGCACGGTGTGACCTGCCTCGGCATCGGCGTGGACCTCCGCGACCGTGCCGCCGTGGACGCCGCCGTGCGCCGCGTCGACACCGAACTGCCGCAGCTCGTCGGGCTCGTCAACAACGCCGGGGTCAGTTCGCCGGTGCCGTTCCTCGACGTCACGGACGCCGAGTGGCACCGGGTGATCGACGTCAACCTGCACGGGACCTTCCACGTCACCCACGCCGCGGCGAAGCGCATGGCCGAACGCCGCCTCGGCCGCATCGTCAACGTCTCCTCCACCTCCGCCGAACGCGGCGGCGGGGTGTACGGGCGGGCCGCCTACTCGGCCTCGAAGGCGGCGCTGCTCGGCCTCTCCCGCACCCTCGCCCGGGAACTCGGCCCGTTGGGCATCACCGCCAACTCGGTGGCCCCCGGCTCCATCGACACCGACATCATGGGCGGCCGGCTCACCGACGAACGCAAGGCCGTCCTGCTGAAGGACCTGCCCGTCGGACGCATCGGCACCGTGGACGACGTGGCCGCGGTCATCGCGTTCCTGCTGGGCGAAGACGCCGGCTACCTCACGGGCGTCACCTACGACGTCAACGGCGGATCGCACATCGCATGACACACCCGCACACGACACATCAGCACCCGCACCCGCCCTCACACAAGAAGGACGACAGCACCGTGGACGTTCCGTTCTCCGCCGACCTGACCGGCAGGACGGCCGTGGTCACCGGGGCGAGCACCGGTATCGGCCACGCCATCGCCGATCTCTACCTGCGCAACGGCGCGACCGTGATCGGCGTTCACCGACGCGAGCAGGCCGCACACACCGGTGCGTACATTCCGGTGTGTGCCGATCTGGGCGACCCGGAGCAGGTGCGTGCCACCGCCGCCGGGATTCTGCGGGAGCACCGGGTCGACATCCTGGTCAACAACGCGGGCCTCAACCTCCGGCACCGGTTCGAGGAGTTCCCGGTCGAGGACTGGGACCGGGTGCAGCAGCTCAACGTGCGCACCGTCGTCGAACTGACCCAGCTCTTCGGCCGGCCGATGCTCGAACGGGGCTCGGGCGCGATCATCAACCTGGCCTCGATGCTCTCCTTCACCGGTGGCTTCACCGCCTCCGCGTACGCCGCGTCCAAGGGCGCCGTCGGACAGTTCACCAAGTCGGTGGCGAACGAGTGGGCGCCCAGGGGCGTCCGGGTCAACGCCATCGCGCCGGGCTTCATCGACACCGAGATGAACGTCGCGCTGATCGCCGACGAGACCCGCAACCGCCAGATCCTCGAACGCATCCCGGCGGGGCGGTGGGGCACCGCGCAGGACATCGCGGGCGCCGCGCTGTTCCTGGTGTCCGACGCCGCCCGCTTCATCCACGGAACCGTGCTGCCCGTCGACGGCGGCTACCTCGCCCGCTGACCGGAAGGAACCCGCTGCCATGAAAGCCGTCGTCGTCCACGGACCGGGAGACCTGCGCGTGGACACGCTGCCCGAACCGAAGGCGGCACCGGACCGGGTCCTGGTCCGCATCGTCTACGGAGGCATCTGCGGCTCCGACCTGCACTACGCCGCGGACGGCCGCAACGGCCCCTACACCGTCACCGAACCGCTGACCCTCGGCCACGAGGTCGTCGGCGTCGTCGCCGCGGTGGGCCAGGACGCAACGGCCGCGCCGGCCGTCGGAACCCGGGTCGCCCTGCACCCCGCGACCCCCTGCGCACCGCCTGGCACCACCACCCCCACCGGCCTGCATCTGCACCCGGACGGCACGTACTTCGGCAGCGCGTCCACGAAGCCGCACACCCAGGGCGGCTTCGTGGAACTGCTGGAGGTGCGTTGCTCCCAGCTCCGTCCGCTGCCCGCCGCGCTGCCCCTGCGCAGGGCCGTGCTCGCCGAACCGCTGGCCGTCGTCCTGCACGGCACCGCCCGCCTGGGCGAGCGGGTGCGGGGGGCGAAGACGCTGGTCAGCGGCGCCGGGCCGATCGGTTCACTGGCCGTCGCGGCGCTCCGGCACGCGGGCGCCGCCGAGATCACCGCCGTCGACCTGAACGACTTCCCGCTGCGGACCGCGGCCGCCGTCGGCGCCACCGCCACCGTGAACCTGTCCGCGGGCGGCACGGTCGACCGGTCGGCGTTCGACGTGACGGTCGAAGCGGCGGGCGCCGTCGCCTCACTCGCCACCGCGCTGGACGCGGTACGACCCGGCGGCGCCGTGCTCCAACTCGGCATGCTGCCGCGCGAACCGGTGCCCGTCGCCATGTCGACGCTGATCGCCAAGGAGCTGACGCTGTACGGCTCCCAGCGCTTCGACACCGAACTGGACACCGCGATCGCCCTGCTGGCCGCGGACCCCGCGCTGGACGCCGTACTCAGTCACGAGTTCGCCGTCGATCAAGCCGCGCAGGCGTTCCGCTGCGCCGCCGACTCCTCCCGGTCCGCCAAGACGGTGCTCCGGGTCTGTGCCGACCCGGACGCCTGAGCCCGCACGACACGACCGAACGACAACGCGAGGGAATGCTCCCATGATTCATGTACGCACCCGGATCGACCGTCCGTCCGTCGATGTGGTGGCCGCGCTCGGCCGCTTCTCCGCCGCGACCATCCACGAGGCGCAGGGCCGCAAGGGCGCGCTGGCGCACCGGCTCAAGCCCGTGGACCCGGCCATGTCCTTCTGCGGGCCGGCGTTCACGGTCCAGGCGCAGGCGGGCGACAACATCATGGTCCAGGTCGCCATCTCCTACGCCCGGCCCGGTGACGTCGTGATCGTCGCGGGGTCGGAGTTCGAACAGGCGGGCTCCTTCGGGGACGTGCTGGCCACCGCCTGCCAGAGCAAGGGACTGGCCGCCTTCGTCACCGACTCCGGCGTGCGCGACAGCGCGGACCTGCGCAGGCTCGGCTTCCCCGTCTTCTCCGGTTCCATCTGTATCGAGGGGACGGTCAAGGAGACCCTCGGCCAGGTGAACCGTCCGGTCTCCGTCGGCGGACAGATCGTCCGGCCCGGCGACATCCTGCGCGGCGACGCCGACGGTGTCGTCGTGATCGACCCGCAGGAGGCCGAGGAGGTCGTCCGGCTCTGCCAGGAACGCGAGGACCACGAGGCGGAGATCAGAGAACAGCACCGGCGCGGCGACCGGACGCTGATCGAGGTGCACGGACTCACCGAGAAACTCAGGGCCAAGGGCCTGGTCGTCGAGGAGTGAGTGAGCCCGTGAACAGGCCCGGCGTCGCCGTGCTCGGCCTCGGCCCGATGGGCGCCCCGGTGGCCCGGCACATCGCCCGCGCGGGCTTCCCGCTCCAGGTGTGGAACCGGACCCGCGCCAAGGCGGACGAGTTCGGGCACCGGGCCGTCGCCGAACCCGGAGCACTGCGCGCGAGCATCGTGCTGTCGGTCCTGCCGGACATCGACCAGCTCGGGGAGATCGCACCCGAGCCGGTGGTACGCCGCTGGGCCGCACAGGGCACCGCGCACGTGGCCGTGCTGAGCACCACGTCCCCCGGCAAGGTGCGCGATCTCGCCGGCCGGCTCGGCCGGCACGGCCTGGCCGTGCTCGACGCGCCGATGAGCGGCGGTGACGCCGGCGCCCGCGCCGGCACGCTGAGCCTGATGGTGGGCGCCGACCCGGAGGCGTACCGGACCGTGGAACCGGTGCTGAGGTCCTTCGCCGGCACGGTCGAGCACATGGGCCCACCCGGCGCGGGCAGCGCCGCCAAACTGTGCAACCAGGTGATCGTCGCCGGCACCCTGGTGGCTGTGGCCGAAGCCCTCGACCTGGGCCGCCGGGCAGGTCTGCCGGGTGAGCAGTTGGTCCGCGTGCTCCGCGGCGGCCTCGCCGCGGGCGCCGTCCTCGACGCCAAGGCGGCGAAGATCCTGGACCGCGACTACCGCCTCGGCGGCAGCGGCGCCAACCAGGTCAAGGACCTCCGGTACGCGACCGCGCTCGCCGACACCCTCGGCGCCGGCCTGCCGCAGACCCGGCGCACCCGCGCCCTCTTCGAGGAGGTGCTGCGCCGGGGCCTCGGGGACCTGGACCACTCGGCTGTGTTCGAGGTCGTCTCGGCGCACGAAGAGACCGGCGAGGAGTGATCCGCGCCCGGCTGTTCCACTGCCGGGCCCGCTCGGGATACGTTCACCCGCAACGATCAGGGAGGAGTGCGATGGACACCCGCAGGCTCGGTTACTTCGTCAGGGTCGTCGACGTCGGCAACATCACCCGGGCCGCGGACTCGCTGCACATCACCCAGTCGGCGCTCAGCCAGCACATCTCCGCGCTGGAGAGCGACTTCAAGTCCCGTCTGCTGGAGCGCACCGGCCGGGGTGTCCAGGTCACGGCGTCCGGTCGCTCCCTGTACCGCTACGCGCAGGGCATCCTGCGCCTTGAGACGGCCGCGCGGATCGATCTGCGCGCCGGCAACGACACCCCGGCGGGGCTGGTGACCGTCGGCCTGGCCTCGTACAGCATGGCGCCGGGTCTGGCCGTACCGCTGCTGCGGGCGGTGCGGGAGCGGTACCCGAACATCCATCTGCAGCTGATCCAGAACCTGACGGTGGTGATGAGCCAGGCGGTGCTGCTCGGCCAGGTGGACATGGCGCTCATATACGACCCCGGCTATGTGAAGGGTGTCGTGTTCGACCATGTGCTGGAGGAGGAGTTCCACCTGGTCACCAGCGCCCGTATGCCGCGCCTGACCAGCCGCGGGGACACGGTCACCCTGAAGGAGGCGAGCCGTCTCGACTTCATCATGCCGAACGAGCTGCACACCGTCCGGCGCATCACCGACGCCGCCTTCCACGCCGCGAGACTGCACTGCTCCGTCGTCGCCGAGGTCGAGCCGGACACGGTGCTGCGGGACGCGGTGGTCAACGGACTCGGCGTCACGGTGCTGCCGCTCACGGCCGCCCGAGCGCACTTCGCCCCCGAGGAGGTGCGCATCTACCGCTTCGCCGACGCCCGGTTGTGCACCGCGATGTCCCTGTGCACTCCCGAGGTGCAGCCGCTCTCGCACGCCGCCGCCCTCGTGGCCGACCTGCTGCGCACGCTGCTGCTCGACCCGTCGGTCTCGGACCGCAGATCGGCGTGAGCGTACGGCGTCAGCCCGCGCGCCGCTCGAATGCGAGGCCACCGGGCACCTGGAAGGTCGGCAGAATTTCGATGTGCCCGATATTGACGTGCCGGGGCGATCCGACGGCGAACTCGATGGCGTCGGCGATGTCCTCCGGCTTGAGTGATTCGTAGCCGTCGTAGTACCGCCGCCGCGCCTCTTCCATATCCCCGAGCAGTCGGCCGAAAATTTCCGTCTCGACGCGGCCAGGGCATATTTCGGTCACGCGCACCCGCCGGCCGAAACCGTCCACGCGAAGCTGCCGGGAGATCGTGTGCACCGCCGCTTTGGTGGCGTGGTAAATGGTGTTGCCGCCGAAGTTGTAGACGCCGGCGATGGAGCTGATGTTGACGATGTGGCCGAGGTCGCGCTCCACCATGCCGGGCATGAGCAGACGCAGCAGGTGCAGGACCGCACGGACGTTCACGGCCACCTGTTCGTCCACGGCCCACTCGTCGGCCGTGAGGATGTTGCCGGGGCGTGACACTCCGGCGTTGTTGACGAGTACGTCGATCTCCAGGCCGCCCACCGCTTCGGTCAGCGAGTCGGTGTCGGTGATGTCGACGGCGTGCGCGGCACAGCCGGTCCTGGCGGCCAGGTCCGCCAGGCGGTCGGCGTCGCGGGCGACCGCGTGCACCTCAAGGCCACACCGGGCGAGACGTTCCACGACGACGGCCCCGATGCCCGTGGAGGCGCCGGTCACCAGGGCGGTCCGGTAGTCGGAAAAAGGCATGCCGTTGATCCCCTCACTTTCGGAATACCGTGAGGAACATAAGCGTGCGGGTGCGGTCGCGGCAATATGCGGCAGCCCTTAATGCGCGACCCAGCGGAATTCCAGATGGCGTCAGAAGAAGTTTTTATTTGCCCTCGGCCGAGTTCCCTGGCTAGCGTGCTCGGAAAATCGTGCAGCGTGACTGGGAGTCGAATATGAGTATGCGTGTTCTCGTCACCCGGGACGGGCTTCCGGGCCGGGGTGTGGAACGGCTCGGCGCCGTCGCGGAGCCGGTGTTCCACACGGGCGACGGCAAGCCGGAACCGGCGGAACTCGCCGCCCTCGCCGCGGGGGCCGACGCGGTTCTGGCCCTGGGCAACGACCTGGTGGACGCCGCCCTGCTGGACGCCGCCGGTCCGTCCCTGCGGGTGGTGGCGCTGGCCAGCATGGGGTACGACAACGTCGATGCCGCCGCGGCGGCCGAGCGGGGTGTGGTGGTGACCCATACGCCGGGGGTGCTGGCCGAGACCACCGCCGACCTGGCCTTCGCCCTGATCCTCGCCGCCCGGCGCCGGCTGGGTGCCGCGAGCGCCGATCTGGCCCGGGGCGGCTGGGACGTGTTCCGGATGCACGACTACCTCGGCCTCGACGTGCACGGCGCCACCCTCGGTCTGATCGGCTACGGGCAGATCGGCCGCGCGGTCGCCCGGCGGGCACAGGGCTTCGGCATGCGCGTCGTCCACCACGACCCGTATGCCAGGGTCGACGACGCCCTGTCCGCCGCGACGGACCTGCGCTCCCTGCTGGCGCAGTCCGACATCGTGTCGCTGCACGTCCCCCTCACGGACGCGACCCGCCATCTGATCTCCGTGCGGGAACTCGCCCTCATGAAGCCGACCGCCACCCTGATCAGCACCGCCCGGGGCGGGGTCGTGGACGAGGACGGCCTGCTGCACGCCGTACGGGAGGGGCGGCTGCACTCCGCGGGGCTCGACGTCCACGAACGCGAGCCGATGGGCACGGACGTCTCCCCGCTGGCCGCGGAGGAGAACGTCGTCATGCTTCCGCACATCGGTTCGGCCACCCACGCCACCCGCGCCGCGATGGTCGACCTGGCGGTGGACAACATCCTCGACGTCCTCGCGGACCGCCCGGCGCGCACGGCCCTGCCGGGCACCTCCGCCGTCCCCGGCCGCCCCGCCCGCGCCACCGGAACGCCCGCATGAGCCACCCCGTGTTCGGCATCGCCGGCCGGACCGCCCTGGTCACTAACGGGTGGGCCCGATCGACGTGCTGGTCAACAACACCGGCGCCCACTCACCAAGGGCATGTGTGCCGGCCTCGGACCATACGTGGACGGCGGGATGCTCTCGATGCTCTGACACCCGCGAGGCCGGCGGGGCCGGCGCTGACGGGTTCTCCGGTCACGCGCCGGCCGGGTGGACGGTCAGCAGGTCGTCCAGTTCGATGCGGGTGAGGAATGCGCGGCGGATCCGGTCGGCGACGTCCGACACCTCTTCGGAGCCGTCGTCGGCCGGGTCGATGTGCACCCGGTAGGGGCGCTCGCCCGCGGGCAGCGCCACGATGCGGGCGATCTCGTCGGAGACCAGGGACGCCTCGGCACCCGCGGGTGCCAGGGCCGCGAGCTTCTGGGACACCTGCTCCATCAGGCCCGCGTACCTGGTCTCGTACTCCGCCTCGACAGCGGTGTCGGCCGGGTGGCCGGAGTGCGCGAAGTGGTTGGTGCCGCTGGTGAAGGAGCCGGGGACGACGATCGACGTCTCCACGCCCCAGCGGGCCAGTTCGCCGGCGTAGCTGACGGCGAGGGAGTCCATCGCGGCCTTGGCCGCGAAGTACGGGCCGAGGTAGGGCGGGGTGCCGCCCTTGACGCTGGAGCTGGACACCCAGACGACCAGTCCCCGGCCGGCCTCGCGCAGATGAGGCAGGGCCGCGCGGTTGACGCGCTGGGTGGACAGCACGTTGATGTCGAAGAGCTGGGCGAGCTGCTGCGGGGTGAACGCCTCGGCAGGGCCGGTGACCTTGTGACCGGCGTTGTGGACGAGGACGTCGATCCGGCCGTGCTCCTCGATCAGTTGGTTGACCGCGGCGTCGACGGAGTCCTGGAAATTGACGTCGAGTTCGACGGCACGCAGGTCGACACCGTGTTCCTCGGCGTAGTCGAGGGCGGCCCGCACCTGCGGAGCGTTGCGGCCGGTGGTCTCGCGCATGCCGGCGTAGACGGTGTTGCCGGTGCGGGCGAGGGCGCGGGCGGTGAGGGCGCCGAAACCGCTGGAAGCGCCGGTGATGAGGACGATGTTGCTCATGAGGTCTCCGTGGGTGTCGGGCGGGCGGTGCGCCGGGATCAGGCGATGCCGCCGTTGGCGAAGAGGATCTGACCGTTGATCCAGCGCGCGGGTCCGGCGAGGAAGGCCACGGCCTCGGCGATGTCCTCCGGGGTGCCGATCCGCTCCAGCGGGGCCGCCTTGGCGAGGTTGTCGAGGGCCGCCTCGTCCTTGCCCTCCAGGAACAGCGGGGTCGCGGTGGGGCCCGGGGCGACGGCGTTGACGGTGATGTCCTTGCCGCGCATCTCTCGGGCCAGGACGAGGGTCATCGCCTCGACCGCGCCCTTGCTGGCCGCGTAGGCGCCGTAGGTGGGGAACTGGAGGCGGGTGACCGAGGTGGAGAAGTTGATGATCGCTCCGCCGCGGCGGATCCGCCGGGCCGCCTGCTGGGAGACGACGAAGGTGCCGCGGATGTTGGTGCGGTGCATGCGGTCGAGGTCGTCGAGGTTCAGCGTGGCGATCGGCGCCAGGAGCATGATGCCCGCCGTGTTGACGAGCACGTCGATCCCGCCGAACTCCGCCTCGGTGGCGTCGAAGGCCGCGGCCATGGCCGCCTCGTCGGCCACGTCACCGCCCACGGCGATGGCCTTGCCGCCCGCCGCCCTGATGGCCTCGACCGTCTCGTCGGCCTTGGCCTTGTTGCCCGCGTAGTGCACGGCGACGGCGAACCCGTCCCGGACGAGACGATCCGTGACGGCCCGTCCGATGCCTCCGGTGGCGCCCGTGATCAGTGCTACGCGAGTGGTGGTGTCCGTCATGATGACCAGTCCTTCGATGAGATGCCGTGTACCGGATCAGCGGTGCCCGCGGGTTACGGCGGTATCACCGATCCCCTCTGGGCGTGAGCAACGATAACACGAGCCCGGATCGCCGACAACGCAAACTTGTGAGCGCCGATAACAGGGCGGGTCATAGGAGCCGCTGAGCCTGGTCGACGGTGTGGCGATCAGCGGTGCGGTCCACGAGCTGCGGCCGGGGCCGTTCTCACGTGGCACGGTGCGGGATGTCTTGCTCCGTCCAGATGCATTTGCCGTCGCGCAGATAGCGGGCGCCCCAGCGTCTGGAGAGGGCGGAGACGAGTTGCAGGCCGCGGCCGCCCTCATCGGTGTAGGCGGCGTGCCGGATGCGCGGGGTACTGAGGCTGCCGTCGTAGACCTCGCAGGTCAGGGAGCGGCTGTTCAGCAGGCGCAGACGGATGGGGCCCTCGGCGTGCCGGATCACGTTGCCGATCAGCTCGCTGGCGAGCAGTTCGGTGGTGATCGTCAGTTCGTCCAGGCCCCAGGCGTCCAGTCGTTCGCGGACGAATGCGCGGGCCTGGCCGGCTGCGCGGGGATCCTCCGGAAGGACGCAAGTGGCGACGTCACCGGCGTTCATGGCCCGCGTGCGGGCGATCAGCAGCACCGCGTCGTCCATCGTCTGGCCGTGCTGGGGCAGCAGGGCCGAGACCACCGTGTCGCACAGGTGTTTTTCAGACGACCCAGGCCGGAATCCCCGGACTTTAGGCCAGGGAGCACGTCAATCAATGGACCATGACTCCACACGCCGTAGCAGATGGAGGATGTTTTCCCTGAGTACCAGGATGTACCGTCTTTTCCTATTTCACGTACCTGGGATCCGGCCTTGAACCCGTGCACGATCGCATCGGCCTGGGACGGTGGCCTTCTTCAACGGTTCAGAGGGTGACCACGATCTTTCCGTGGACGTGGCGTTCCGCTTGCAGCCGTACGGCTTCGTGGATCTGCTCGATGGGGAAGGTGGCGGCGATCGGCATGGTGATCTCGCCGGCGGCGATGGCGTCGGCGATCCGCTTCAGGTCCTCGGGCCGCGCGTTGAAGCCGCCGGTCGGGCGCACACCCCCGGGCGGGTTGGGGCCGGCGGCGATCGTGGAGATCCTCTCCGCGGGAACGCCGAGCGCGAGCGCCGCCTCGGCCGTCTCCGTGCCGAAGAGGTCGGTCGCCGCGCTCACACCGTCGGGGGCGATCGCGCGCACCCGGTCCGCGAGGCCGGGACCGTAGGTGACGGGTTCGACCCCGAGCCGCCGGAGGAAGTCGAAGGTTCCTTCGGCCGCGGTTCCGATCACCCGCGCACCGGCCAGCCTGGCGAGCTGGACGGCGAGCACGCCGACACCCCCGGCGGCTCCCCCGATCAGGACGGTGTCGCCGGCCTTCACACCGATCGCCGTGAGCGCCGCCGAGGCGGTCAGTCCCGCCACCGAGAGCGTGCCTGCGACCTCGTCAACGATCCCGTCCGGCGTGTGCAGGATCGAGTCCGTCGCGGGATCGACGACCGTGAAGTCGGCGGCGGCCCCGCTCAGCGCGCCGCCGTAGACACGGTCGCCCACGGCGAAGCCGGAGACGCCCGCACCGACCTCGTCCACGACGCCGGCGAAGTCGGTGCCGAAGCCGGACGGAAGGGTGATGCCGAACTGCTCCGCCACCGCGGGCATCGAGGTGAGGATCCAGTCCATGGGATTGAGGCCGACGGCGGTCACCCGCACCCGGACCTCGCCCGCCTTCGCGTGCGGTTCCGGGACCTCGCGCAGTTCCAGTACCTCGGGACCGCCGAACGTCTCGTGCACAACGGCTCGGCTCATAGTGTGCCTCCACAGCCAGTGATGGGACTTGGTCCTATCACTGTACATGGTGATGGGACCAAGTCCCGTAAGCTGTGCTCATGGCCCGCTGGGAACCCAACGCATCACAACGACTCGCCGACGCCGCCCTCGAACTCTTCGCGGAGCGCGGGTACGAGAACACGACCGTGCTCGACATCGCGAAACGCGCCGGACTCACCAAGAGCACCTTCTTCCGGCACTTCCAGGACAAACGAGGAGTGCTCTTCGGCGAGGACGCGCTGATCGAGCCACTCGCCGCGGCGATCGCCGCGACGCCCGCCGGAGCCACCCCGCTCGAAGCGATGGCACACGGCTTCGACGCGCTCGGACGCCACGTCTTCACACCCGATCGCCGCGCGTTCACCGTCCGCAGACGGGAGGTGATCGACGCCCATCCCGACCTCAGGGAACGCGAGGCCCTGAAGAGCATGAGTCTCACCGCCGCACTGACGGCGGCCATGGAGCGCCGCGGCGCACCCGCACTCCTCGCCGCGGTGAGCGCGCAACTGGGCGCACTGACCCTGAAGACGGCCTACGAACGGTGGAGCGACCCCGGCAACACGGATGAGTTCAGCGATATCGCCCGGCAAACCCTCAGCGAAGTGCAAGCCGCCGTCTCGGCCGTGCACAGAGGTACCCGCGGGCCCAGGTGACTCGCAACCGGTGCCGGTGCTCCTGCCGCAGTTCGGCGACAGCCTGCGGCGAGGGTTTTCCTCCGCCAGGTCTACGCCGCCGGCGCCTTCGGCTCGGGGCAGGTGTGACCGTCGGCCTCATCGGTTCCACAGCCCGCTGCGACACACTGGGCGACGCGTCGCGGACGCGCACCAGCCGGCACCGCGCTATTCCGCGCCGCGCGTCGACAGCCGCTGTGTGATCCGGTCGAACAGTTCCGTCAGCGGCTCGCCGATGTCCCGGCCGAACTCGGTCAGCCCGTAGGTGACCTGGGGCGGCGTCGTCGGCTCGACCTCCCGCCAGACCAGGCCGTCCTGGACCAGCGCGCGCAGGGTCTGGGCGAGCATCTTCTCACTGATGCCGTGGATGCTCTCGCGCAGTTCGAAGAACCGGAGGTCATTGCTGCGCAAGGAGATCAGCACCCAGATGCCCCATCTGCTGGTCACATGGTCGACCACATCGCGCGCAACACAGTCGGTGTGAAACACGTCATACCGCTTCCCCGACTCGACCTGTCTGCGCTGCACGCCTCCCGTCATGCCATGACCTTACCCCAAGGTATGTCCTTACCAAAAGTTAGCCCCCGCTCCTAGCGTGAAGGCCACAGAGGACATCCGACAAGGAGCTGATCATGATCGTGGTGACCGGGGCCACCGGGAACATCGGCCGGCCGCTGACGCGGGCGCTGACCGAGGCGGGCCGGCAGGTGACGGCGGTGTCACGGCACACCGCGGCGGTGCCGGACGGCGCGCGCCACGTGGTGGCCGACCTGGCCGAGCCGGCCGGCCTCAGGCCCGCGCTGGACGGGGCGAAGGCGCTGTTCCTGCTGCTGTCCGGCGATCTGCACGCCACGGGCGCCAGTCCTGCCGACATCATCGGCGAGGCCGTGGCCAGCGGGGTCCGCCGGGTCGTCCTGCTCTCCACGCTGGGCGTGGTGACCAGGCCCTTCGGCCCCACACGGATCGCGATGCGCGCGCTGGAGGACACGCTGCGGGAGTCCGGCCTTGAGTGGGCCGTCCTGCGGCCGGGCGGCTTCGCCTCCAACGCCCTGTGGTGGGCCGAGTCCGTCCGCACACAACAGCTCGTCGCCGCGCCCTTCGGCGACGTCGGGGTGCCGATCATCGACCCGGCGGACATCGCCGCGGTCGCGGCGGCCTGCCTGCTGGAAGACCGGCACACCGGCGGCGTGTACGAGCTGACCGGACCGGAGGTGATCACTCCGCGCCAGCAGACGGAGGCCATCGCCGCCGCGCTGGGCTCGCCGGTGAGGTTCCACGAGCTCTCCCGCGACGAGGCCAAGGCCGCCATGACCCAGAGCATGCCGGCGGAACTCGCCGACGACACTCTGGACATCCTCGGTTCCCCGAACCTGGCCGAACTGCGCGTCAGCCCGGACGTCCAGCGGGTCCTCGGCCGCGCGCCACGCCCCTTCGCCGACTGGGCCGCCCGCAACGTCGCCGCGTTCCGCTGAGACCGGCCGGCGCCGCCACCGCAGTGAATGACCGCGCGGCCAACCGGAGTTGGCTCCACGAGCCCTGGAACATTCGATCAGCCCTGGGCCTGTCGGCCTTCGGGCTCAGTCGTTCCACTGTTTGCGTGCGAACGCGGCCGATCCGGTCACCAGGGTGTTGGGCGGAACGTCCTTCGTGACGACGGCTCCGGCGCCGACCACGGCACCGCGTCCGATCGTGACACCGGGAAGGACCGTCACTGCCGCGCCGAGCCATGCGTCGGCTTCGATGGTGATGGCTGCCCGGGTGATGAATTCGCTTCGCTCGGAGGCCGGGAGGGGGTGGTCGGACGAGATGAGATTGGTCTTCGGACCGATCAGGACGCCGTCGCCCAGGTGGATGCCGCCCTGGTCCAGGAAGGTGCAGCCCTGGTTGACGAAGACGTGCTTGCCGAAGTCGATGCCGAGCCCGTGGTCGGTGTAGAAGGGCGGATAGACGGTGACGGAGTCGGGGACCGGCTTGCCGACGATCTCGGACAGCAGGGCCGCGCGGGCGGCCTTGTCGTCGAAGGGCAGGACGTTGAGCCGTGACGTCAGCGTGGTCACGTGCTCGATCCGCTCGGCCACCCGCGCGAACTCGGGAGTACGGACGTAGAGACGGTCTTGATCAGGCATCAGGCTTCCTCAGGAGGGGCGTTCGGACCGTAGCCGTCGGATGACACCCGTCGGACACGGCGATCAACCGGAGGCTGACCGGAGCCATCAAAGCGATGCGAGCACGCCCGGATCAAACAACGATCAGGACAGTCAGGACCAACACTTGGTTGTCCGCACAGGCTGCGTGCCACGCGGCTTCCACAAGGCCCTTGCCATGTTTCGCCCGCTTGGTCGACCTGATCGTCATGGGAACGAACTCCGGGACTCCTAGGGGTGATTCCTCTTCTGCGGATGGAGAGGTCCTCAGGCATGGAAAGGGTTGCAGAACATGACATGTGTCCGCTCGCATCGGCCGCTGACCTTCGTGCTGGCCGCGGGTGCTGCTGCAGGAGTGCTCGGGTTGCTGGGAGCCCCGCACGCCGTTGCCGCAGAAGCGACTGCTGACCTGTCCATCACCAAGGTCGGACCGGCCCCTGCTCCGGATGGGAGGTACAACTACCAGATCGCCGTCAAGAACAACGGGCCTGACACGTCCTCCGGCTGGACCGTTCGTGACATCATGGGGGCCACGCCTTCCCCGGGGCCCCGAACGACATCAGGTCCTCCGACCCGCGCTGCGCCGTCGTCGACGGTCCCCTTCACGCGGGTATCCCTCAACGGTACCTGGAATGCAAGGGCGGTCCGCTGGCCGCAGGCTCCAGCACCGTCATCGAAGTCACCTCCGCGGACGCGCGCGTCAATTATGCGACCGTCACGGGGAACGAGCCCGACAGCAACCCTGACAACAACGGAGCCGCATCCGTGCCCATCGGGGACTCCCCGCTGGTCGATCCCGCGGTCGGCGCGGCCGCCGCGGCTGCCGTTCTCACGGCCGGGACCACCGTCTCTTTCATCCGCCGTCGCAAGATGTGTGCGTAGCTCACCTTTGCCGCGCTGTGCTCCAGGCCAGCTGAGCTGACGGTGCCGGCCGGTCTCCCTCAGGACCGTCACCTTGAAATGGACGGTGGTGGGGACAAGTGCCCCCGGTAACGAGGCCGGTACCGGGGGCACTTGTGGGGGGTGGCGTCGACTCCGGTGTCGAGGACGGCGACCTTCACGCCCTTGCCGTCGTATCCGCTCTTCCACACCTCGGGCGCGCCGATCTGCGGTACCGAGTCGGCCAGTTCGACCCGCACCTTGGCGTCGAGCCAGATCTTCCCGATGTGCGCGGCCTTGCGTTCGCCCGCCGTGTCACTGGCCCGCCAGAACGACGCGGCCTGCCGCTTGGTTGCCGGGCAGACGCGGCTCCAGGACACGGCGGCGGATGCCGCTGGTCGTCTTCACGGGAGCGACCAGCCGAAGCGCCCAGGACCGCCTGCCGAGCGGAGCGGTTACGTCGCCGATGCGGGCGGTTCGGTCAGTGAGGCGATGCACGTAGTGAGCAGGCGCCGCATCTGATCTTGTTCGCCGGCATCCAGACTGGCCAGCATGTTCTGCTCGACGCGGCGAACCGCGGCGCTGGCCGTCTCAAGCTGGCGGCGCCCGCGGTCGGTCAGCTCGGTGGGCAGGGCCCTGCCCACGGGGGCGCGTGCCGGGCGGATGACGAGTCCCTGGCGTTCGAGGGACTGCAGGAGCACATTCATCGACTGCCGGGTGACGAAGGCGCCGCGGGCAAGCTCGGAGTTCGACAGGCCCGGTCGCTGGGCAAGCAGCTCCAGGCAGGAGTAGTGGGTGATCGTCATGCCCAGCGGACTCAGCACGGCCTCCATGGCGGAGTGCAGAGCGCTCGCGGCCGCCTTCAGCATGTACCCCAGCGATGTGTCCAGCTCGATTCCGGGCTCACCTTGACTCATGTCAGTAGTCTGACATACGGTGAGGCGTGTCAGAAGGCTGACATGCTAGGAGGAGGAATCATGGCCGTCACCGGACCCGACTTCATTTCACTGCAGGTGCGCGACCTGGAGCGCTCTGCCGTTTTCTACGAGCAGTACCTGGGGCTGAAGCGCTCTGCCGCGGGACCGCCGCACGCTGTCGTGTTCGACACCAAGCCGATCGCGTTCGCCGTCCGCGACGTCGTCGCGGGCGGCGACCTGGACGCGATCGCACAGCCCGGCCAGGGGATGGCGCTGTGGCTGCACGCCCCCGACGCCCAGGACATCCACGACGCCCTCGCCGCCGCCGGCACGACGATCGTCTCAGCGCCCTTCGACGGACCGTTCGGCCGCACTTTCACCTTCGCGGACCCCGACGGCTACCACGTCACCCTCCACGACCGCGGCTGAGCCGGGCGGCCTGGTCCCCGGCGCGGCCGACGACGGCAGCCCGGCCGCGCACACGGCCGGGGCGAGCGCACGGCGCGATCGCCTCGAACGCGGCCCGTACCCGGCTCCCGTACGGTCGCAGGGCCGGCGCGAAGTATGTGCGCAAAGCCGCTCCGAGGGCGTGCATGGTCGCGGAGTTCGCCTCGGCCAGTGAGCGGATCCACACCCCGGAGCACCGGTCGTCGGCGAGATGGGCGAGATCGCGGCGGATCCTGCGGCGCGGAGCGGACAGCACGGTGTCGATCCCGGCTTCCAGTTCACCATCGGCCCAGCCCCCTTGTCCGCCGGCAAGGGCAGGACTTAATGCTGCTTCGCGAGCCAGTCGGTGAACCGGGTCTCGGCGATGTGCGCGCCCGGGCCCGGCAGGAGCGTGTCCTCCTGCAGTTCGGCTCCCCAGTACGTGGCGTTCGGGTCCGCGACGACACTGCGGGGGTCGTTCTTGGCGGCGAGCGCCGTGCGGATGAACTCGTCGAGTTGGAACGCCTCGGGTCCCCCGACCTCCACCACACCGCCCACCGGGGTGCCGACCGCGGCGCGGCCGACGGCCGCCGCGACATCGCCGGAGAACATGGGCTGGATCTTCGCGGCAGGCAGGCGCACTGTGTCGCCCTCGGTGACACCGTCGGCGAGGCCCTTCGCGAACTCGAAGAACTGGGTTGCGTGAACGATGGTGTACGGCACGCCGGACGCCTTGATCAGCTCCTCCTGGGCCTGCTTGGCGCGGAAGTAGCCGCTCCCCTGAAGTCGCTCGGTGCCCACCACGGACAGGGCCACGTGGTGCGTCACGCCGGCCTCCGCCTCTGCCTTGAGCACATTGGTCGTGGAGGTGCGGAAGAACTCCATGACGGCCTCGTCATCGAACGAGGGCGAGTTGGACACGTCCACGACGACCGACGCACCCTGAAGGACCTCGGCCAGGCCCTCACCCGTCAGAGTGTTGACGCCGGTGTTGGGAGCGGCCGCGACCGCCTCGTGCCCGTGTTCCTTGAGCTTGCCGACCAGCTGCGAGCCGATGAGCCCGGTTCCACCGATCACAACCACCTTCATAACGGATTCCTCTCGGGAGTACGGGCGCGGCATGCGTTCTGCTGTCAGTTGCTCGCCGGCACCCAAATGAATTCGGTCTGCACCAGAAGAGACAGGACAGCGGCTCTGCTTGTGACAACAGGCGAGGCGGCTCATTCGGCGAACGTGCGGGACGTCGCAGCCGCCCACGGTCAGTGGCCCGCCGGGCGAGACGGGTCGTGGCGTCGCTGGCGAAGGGTGTGGGACGGCGGGTGTCACGTTCCGCGCGCCGTCGCCGCGCCGCGCCATCGTGCCCAGACCCGACCCGGTGCGGGCCGGGCGGCCGTCCCCGACCGGGTCAGCTCGGCCGGCAGGCTGGCCCCGGGGACCTCGGCCTCCGCGGTCAGCAGTCTGCACAGCGCGCAACCGGCCAGATGGGCGTGGACTTCGGCCATCTGGCCGTCCGTCAGTTCGTAGCGCACATACGAGGCGGCCGTCAGATACGACAGGTGATCTCCCCGACCCTCCACCGGCCCGGTGCGGTGCAGCCCCCGCCACAGATACGCGTCGACCAGGGCGTCCTGGCCGGCCCGCAGCAGCCGGGGCGCATGCCGCCCGGCCGGTTCGCCTTCGACGCCGACCGCCCACAGCACGTCCGCGTGGTGCGAGGGGAGCGAGGCCAGGACGTCGTACGCGAGAAGGGTCTCCTCGACGTGCCGCCCGCCGCCCACGGCCGTACGGCGCAGCACATGATCGCTGGCAGCCAGTCTGACCCCGATCCTCACCTCCCGCTGGAAGTCGAAGGTCCTCTCGTCCCGGGTGGTCTGCTGCAACGCGTGGACCGCCCGCCGGCAGGCGTGGAAGAACACGTCCTCCATCGCGTCCTTCTCGGTGGGCCCGAGGTAGCGTCTGACGATCCTCGCGGCCGGCCGCATCGCCCGCGCGCACAGCCGGTGAACGGCGCCGCATTCGCCGAGTCGGGCGCGGTGGACCAGGTCGGCCGTCTCGGGCGCGAGCGCGGGCAGCACCGGGGCCCCCGTGGTCAGGGTGTGCGCGAACGGGTCCCGGCCGAGGCGCAGCAGCCGGACGGTGTCGGGTCCGGCGGTGGCCGGGGCCGGGGCCGCCGGTGTCCTGCCCCGGGTGGTGGCCCAGCCGAGCCCGCCGCGCCGGCCGTTCCGGGCCTCGCTGCTGACGGACTTCCTGGGCTCGGTCATCGGCTCCTCGTCCTCCCGTGCGGCGCATCCCGTCCTCCGGAAAGCCGGAGGCTTCGGAAGTCCTGAGACACGGCGGCCGAAGACATGACGCGAACGGCTCCACGTGGGCGCGTCATGACGGCGGCGCTGGGCGCTCTGGTCTAGGCAGCCCCCTTCGACCGTCCCCCGGAGGGGGCGTCAGCACGGGGGCGATCAGCACGCAGGTGCGCGACGAGACGGCAGGAAAGGAAGACCGTGACCATCAGCGATCCGGAGACCATCGTGCGAACGGCCCATGGGCGCGTTTTCAAGCCCAGCGGCAGGCAGATCCAGGTCCTGTCGGGTATCGCACGCGGCCACACGAATGCCGAAATCGCCAACCATCTCCATGTCGCCTGGCCCACGGTGCAGCGGCACGTCTCCCGGCTTGGCAAGGGCCTCGGCACCAACGAGCGTGCCGAGATGGTCGCCATGGGGTACGAACGCGGCTGGCTGACGAACCTCTCGCCCGAACCCCGCGAGTCGATCGTCCTCAGTGACCGCTGCCAGGAGGTACTGCGGCACATCGCCGCGGGCAAGAGCAACGAGGAGATCGCCGGTGAGCTGTATGTGACGGTGAACACCGTCAAGACCCACATCCGCCGCATTCTCGGCATCCTGCAGGCCCGCCGCCGGGCCCATGCCGTGGCACTCGCCTACCAGCACGGCTACCTGCGCATCCGCGGTGAGCGGGGCCTCCACGTCATGGTCCGGACCGGCGGTGTACCCCTGCGCTGACGGCGGCGGACTACCGGGACGGCAGGCAGCCGGGACGGAGAGCGGCCGGGACGGCGGGGGCGCTCACCGAAGTGCCGCCCGCCTCCCGGGAGTCGGCCGACGAGCCGGTCACGCGGTCCTGCCGCATGTGTCACGGTGCCGGCAGGTCGCATCGTGCTCCGCGCCGGCGGTGGCCGCCCACGCGGTGCAGCACCAGCCGGCGAGGGCTACGGCGGCCACGGCAGCACTGGCGTCGGCGCAGTCGCGGTGGGCCCGCAGGGCCTCCCGGCGCCGGGCGTTCGCGAGGTCACCCTCACGGATGACGGCGACCAGGACGAAGCAGGAGCCGGCGACGAACGCGGCGCATGCCCAGGGTGCGTGGTTGCGGGCGGACTGCGCGGCGCACCAGGCGAGCCACCCGAACAGCGCGCCGTACGCGGCGTGCAGGAAGCCGGAGAGGCGGCTCACGGCTGCTCCCCTGCGTCCGCGGAACTCGACCGGCGTCTGCGGTCGGCGGGTGCGGGGCGGGGCTGTCATGCGGTTCCTCCGGTGTGCGAGGCGGGCGAGGACGACGAGGGCACCGGCCGCACCGCAGCGCACCAAGGGGCAGGCCGCGCCGATGACGGTGGCGATCACGCTGTCTCCTGGTGGTCGGGCGGCCGGGTGCGCCGCTCGGTCACCCACCTGAGACACGAGTCGGCCGGTCATGACGCGGGCAGACGGCGGGAGTTGGTGACACCCATGGAGCAAAACGTCTCCGCCGCCGTTGTGTCACGCTGTGGCGGCGGACACGTGGGGCACCGGACCCGCCGGGGCCACCCGGTGGCGGGAAGGCCGCGGCCCTCGATTCCGGGCTCACCGCGTTCGCCTGGCTCACCGCGTTCGTCTGAGCAGGCCAGGCGAAGGCCCTTGCGGTCCGGCAGCGCCCCGAAGGGGCGCGAGGAACTGCGCGACCAGCCACGACGGTGCCGCGGACAACCGACGGCACTGCGCGGCACATCCGGCAGAGCGCTCAGTGGTGCCGGGCCGGCCGGACAGCGGTGGCGGGTGGTGCAGACCTCACTCGTCCGTCCTGGTCGCGCCAGGGGTGGCGGCGGCACGGCGGCGTGTGCGGGGTGCGGCGGAGCGGGGCGGCTGGGTGCGCATGTGGTCGCGTACGCGGGTCATGATGTCGCCGAGGCGGTGCAGGTCGTCGTCGGTCAGGGGGTCGAACAGCAGGCGGCGGGCGAGCTGGATGTGGCCGGGGAGGACGCGCTGGATGAGGGCGAGGCCGTCGTCGGTGAGGGTGACGGCGGTCGCGCGGTCGTCGTCGGGGTCGGGGCCACGGCTGATCAGGCCGGCCTTCTCCAGCAGTCCCGCCTGGTAGGTCAGGCCGCTGCGGCTGTAGACGACGCCGTCCGCCAGCTGGGTCATGGTCAGCGGGCCCGCGGCGTCGGCGAGGCGGGCCAGTAGTTCGAACTGCACATAGCTGATGCCGCCCTCGTCGCGCAGCTGCTGTTCGAGCCGGTACTGGAGCAGGCTGACGGACTCCAGCAGCACGAAGTAGGTGGTCAGCTGCGCGGGGTCGAGCGGCTGGACACCGTCGGCGTCGGGGCGGATCTCGGGCATCCGCTCAGCATATGTGCTGCGAATTCAAAGCACTACCGCCGGTCATCCGTGACGAGCGTCACAGCCACGGTCGGGTATTGCTTCGCATTCGAAGCAAGTTAGGGTCATTGTGCTTCGAGTTCGAAGCAACTGACTCTCGACGACAGAGGAGTGATCATGAAGGCGGTGCGTTTCCACGCGTACGGCGACAGCGACGTCCTGGTGTACGAGGACGCCGACCGTCCGACGGCGGGCGCGGGCCAGGTGGTGGTGCGGGTGGCCGGCACCGCGTTCAGCCCCGTGGACGCCACGATCCGCGCGGGCTTCCTGCGCGAGGTGTTCCCGCTGACCTTCCCGCACATCCCGGGCTTCGACGTCGCCGGGGTGATCACGGAGGTCGGCGCGGGGGTCGGCGGCTGGGAGGCCGGCGACGCGGTGGTGGCCTTCCTGCCGATGAACCGGCCCGGAGCGGCCGCCGAGTACGCCGTGGTACCGGCCGAGGCGCTGGCCGCCGCGCCGAAGAGCGTCGATCTGGCCGACGCCGCGGCACTGCCGTCGACAGGACTGACCGCCTGGCAGTCGCTGTTCGAGCACGCCGGTCTCAAGTCCGGGCAGAGCCTCCTGGTCAACGGCGCGGGCGGGGCGGTCGGCGGCTATGCCGTCCAGCTCGCCCGGCAGGCCGGTGCCACCATCACCGCCACCGCCGGCCCGCGCAGCGCCGACCGCGTGCGCGCCTACGGCGCCGACCGGATCATCGACCACACCACGACCCCGCTGCTTGAGGCGGTGGCCGGACAGCGGTTCGACGCGGTGCTGAACCTCGCGCCCACCAGCCCGGAGGAGACCGCGGCCCTCGTCGAACCGGTCGCAGACGGCGGGGCGTTCGTCAGCACGACCACCCCCGGTCCCGAGGACGCCGGCCGCGGTGTGCGCACGGTGCGGGTCTTCGTCCGCAGCGACGCCGCCCAACTCGCCGAACTGGTCGCCCGGGTGGACGCCGGCGACCTGGAGATCCACGTCGCCGAGCGGCGCCCCCTGACCGATCTTGCCGCCGTCCACGACGACGCCGCCGCCGGACGGCTGCCCGGCAAGACCGTCCTGATCCCCTGACCTCGCACGACAACCGTCCCGATTCCCCGGCCCGCACGACACCGACCCCGCCCGGCCGGCACCGGGCGGGGCCGCCGACCTGTCCGGGCTCCCCGCGGCCTTCATCGATGTCGGCTCCGCCGAGGTCTTCCGGGACGAGGACGTGGCGTACGCCTCCCGTCTGTGGGCCGCCGGCGTCCAGGCCGAACTGCACGTGTGGGCGGGCGGCTTCCATATCTTCGACGGCGCCGCTCCCGCCGCCGCCCTCTCCCGGGCCGCCCTCGCCGCCCGCAATGCCTGGGTGCGTCGCACGCTCGCCGGCTGACGGAGAGGACAGGGCAGATGGGCGGGGCCGCTGCACGCGGCGGCCGCAGTGCCACCGGCCCGGAGAAACCGCGGACTGTCGGTGGATCAGCCCTGTACCGTGGGTAACATCTGGTTGCGGTTGGCCTCGGCGACGAGCACACACACCGCGTATGCCCGACCAACCGGAGGTGCGGCGATGGCGATCTGTACCGAAACGCAGGACGACGAGGACACCGGCAAGCGCGGTTTGTGCTCCTGGTGCAGGCGGCTCGCCGACGACCTGCGGCTGATCCACGCCGTGGAGGCGGGCTCCGGCCCGTGCGCGGGCGGCGCCCGGTTCGCCTGCCCTGCGTGCCGCGCGGCCCACCGGCTGCTCCCGCTCGCCGAGCGGCCATGACCGCGCGGCACGAGCCGCCGCCCGTCGCCTCGCTGACCTACGCCCAGTACTCGGGGTGGGCCTGCTGCTGGTGCGGCAAGAGCCTGCTCAAGGTGACCGGTGCCGTGTCCGCCGGCGTGGCGCGCGGCCAGGACGGCGCCCATGTCCTCGACAACGAGGTCTACGCCTGCCCCGACTGCGCGCACCCTGCGCGCGACGTCCCCCGGCACTCCCCCACCCCGTCCTGAGCGGGCCCGGTCCGAACACCGGGACGGCGCCGTCCGGTCCGAAAACAGGGGACGGCGCCGCCTCCCGGGGACGGGGAGACGGCGCCGCTGTGCGCTTCCGCGGACGTCCTCGGACGTCAGACCAGCCAGCCGATGAAGTGGATGAGGCCGGCGAGGACGTCGGTGAGAAGGTTCATGTCGTGCTGCTCCTAGCGGTGTAGCTGTCGTGTGGGACCTGTGCGTCAGCTACGGTCTGCAGCCCGTCGCTCGCACACCGTTAGTTTGGTTCGGTCACGGGCGCCTCGTCGACCACATGGGTGACGATCACCTGTTCCAGGGAACAACTGCTCCCCTGTTCGGATCGCATACCGGCCACAGCCCGGACCGCGGCGCGCGGCGACTGCGCAGGTCAGCTGCGACTGACGCCGCCGATCGCCGTCCGAAGCTCGTTCTCCTCCGCAAGCAGCGGCGGGAGCGGGGTCGCGCCGGCGGGGTCGAGCGCGTCGAAGAGCAGGGCGATGAAGCGTGCGCGGGTGGAGTGCGTGGTGCCGGGCAGCGCGAGGCCGGCGATGCCCATGACGAGAAAGCGCGGGATGTCGTCCGCGGTGAGGTCGGCACGTACCTCGCCCTCCTCCTGCGCGCGAAGCAGCAGGGGGTGCAGGGAGGCGCTGAACCGCTGCAGGGCGTCCACGGCGACGTCGGCGAAGTTACCGGCGAAGGCGACCAGTCCGCGCTCCTCGGTGATCAGGTCGAGCAGCCGGGTGGCGATGTTCAGAAGGGACTGGCGCGGATGACCGAGTGCCGCCTCGTCGGTGATCAGCGGGAGGAGGTCGGTCTCAAGGATGTCGTCGAGGACGGCCCGCACCAGGGCCTCCCGGTTGGGGAAGTGCCGGTAGAGCGTGGCGATCCCCACGCCCGCCTCGGCGGCGATCTGCTCCAAGGAGCCGCCGCCCGCGCCGAGCACGGTGCGTCCTGCGATGACGATGCGCTCCACGCTGGACCGGGCGTCGACCCGGCGGGGCCGGGGTGTGCGGGATGCGGCTTTTGGCACCTCTGACTCCTCTCGTTGTGAGCGCAGGCTACCCGCCCCGCTAATTGATAGTCTCCTATCGGTTCGATAGTACCCTCTCACTTCCGGGGTCGAGCCGCCCACCGGGCGGCGCCCCGAGCGAGTGAGGAGACAGATGTGTCTGTGCTGCTGTACCGGCTGGGGCGCTTCGCCTACGCCAGGCCCTGGTACGTCATCGCCGGCTGGCTGGCGGCGGTGTCCGCCGTGGTGGGCCTGCTCGCGGCCCATCCCGTCAAGCTGAGCAACGAGGTACGCATCGACGGCACCCCCGCGCAGAACGTCATCGACGATCTGGCGAAGTCCCTGCCCGACGCGTCCGGCGGGCAGGGCATGCTGGTTTTCCGCGCACCGAGCGGGGCCCGGGTCGACGGGGGCGACGGCCGCACCGCCCTCGTCGCCGCGGTGGACGCGGTCTACCGTCACGACCACGTCATCGACCCGCGCACGGCCCTCGCCGCGGAACTGGCCAAGAAGGAGAGAAGTCCCCTGCTCCAGGCCCAGGCCGCGGTGTCCGGAGGCGCCGGGCGGCCCGGAGGCGGGGCGCCGGCTCCCCTTCAGGACAACGGCCGACCGGTGCCTGGGGTCGTCGTCTCGGCGGACGGGTCCACCGCCCTGATGCAGTTCCAGTTCGACGAGCAGACCTATGAGCTGCCCTCGGGAACGATCGACAGCACCGTCCAGGCCGCCGAGCGACAGGCCGAACGCGGCCGCCTCGACGTCCTGCCGTCGGCGTCGATGATGGAGATGCCCGAGATCGTCGGCGTCGGCGAGATCGTCGGCGTCGTGGTGGCTGCCATCGCCTTGCTGGTCACCCTGGGATCGGTCGTGGCGGCGGGCCTGCCCCTGGTGATCGCCCTGGTCGGCGTCACCGTGGGCGTGGGCGGCGCCTTCACCCTCTCCACCGTCTTCGAGATCCACTCGCTCACCGCCGTACTGGCCCTGATGCTGGGACTCGCCGTCGGTATCGACTACGCGCTGTTCATCGTCAACCGGCAGCGGCGGCTGATCCTGGACGACGGCCTCGACGCGCACGAGGCGGCCGGCCGCGCCATCGGCACCGCGGGCAGCGCGGTCCTCTTCGCCGGCAGTACCGTCGTGATCGCCCTGACGGGCCTCCTGGTGGTCGGTATCACCCTGCTCAGCACCATGGCCCTGGTCGCCGCGGCCACGATCGCCGTCGTCGTCCTGCTCGCCCTGACCCTGCTGCCGGCCCTCCTGGGCCTGGTCAAGGAACGCGTCTGCTCCGCCAAGGCCCGCCGCACGGCGCGGCAGCGGACCGCCGCCGCGCACCCGCGGGCAACCCGCTGGGGATCACGTCTGGTCCGGCACAAGCGCTCCGCCCTCGCGGCCGCAACGCTGATCCCCCTGGTTCTGGCGCTGCCTGCCGTCAGCATGAAGCTCGGCCTGCCGTCCGGCGCCAGCTACAACCCCGACACCGCGCAGCGCCAGAGCTACGAAGCGGTCGATGACGCCTTCGGCCCCGGCTACAACGGACCCCTGATGGTCGTCGCCCGTGCCGCCACGGGCGAGGGGCCGCTGACGCCCGCCGCCCTCGCCTCGACCGCCGCCGACCTGAGGGACACCAAGGGCGTCGCATCGGTTTCCCTGGCCGGTCTGAACACCTCCGGCACCACGGCCGTACTCAGTCTCGTGCCGGACGACGGACCGAACGACGACGGCACCAAAGCCCTCGTCGGCTCCGTGCGGGACACCGGCCGGCAGTTGAGCCAGAAGTACGGCGTCGCCATCGGCGTCACCGGTTTCACCGCCCTGGCGATCGACGTGTCGGACCGGCTCGCCGACGTCCTGCCCCTCTACGTCGCCACGGTCCTCGGGCTCTCGCTGGTCGTCCTGCTCCTGGTCTTCCGCTCCGTCGTCGTTCCGGTGATGGCCACCGCCGGTTTCCTGCTCAGCATCGCCGCCACCTTCGGCATCACCACGGCCGTCTTCCAATGGGGCTGGATGCAGGGCCTGTTCGGACTGGAGGCGACCGCGCCGGTGGTGAGCCTGCTGCCCATCATCGTCACCGGTGTGCTCTACGGACTGGCCATGGACTATCAGATGTTCCTGGTCACCTCCATGCGCGAGGCCCGCATGCACGGGGCCGGCCCGCTCGACGCGACCGTCTCGGGTTTCGCCCGGGCGAGCGCCGTTGTCGTCGCGGCGGCGACGATCATGGTCTCGGTCTTCGCCGGGTTCGTCTTCAACGCCCAACCCATGATCAAGCAGGCCGGGTTCGCCCTGGCGGCCGGCATCGTCATCGACGCGTTCGTCATCCGCATGACGTTCGTTCCGGCCACCATGGCACTGGCGGGCGAAAGAGCCTGGTGGATTCCCGCGTGGCTGGACCGCCTGCTGCCCGATCTCGATGTCGAGGGCGACAAGCTCGCGCAGCGCATCCCGCTGCCCGCCACGGCCGCCTCCCAGCAGCCCGCCGCGGCGCGGAAGGCCGACGTCAACGGCTGACCCGTACCGGCTCGTTCCCGCGCCCGCGCTAGGGTCACAATGGACGAGCACAGACGCCGTCATGACGCTGACCGGCCGTGAGCAGGAGGGCCAGCGGCCGGTTCCTGCCGTCGCAGGCGAGGTGGATCTTGGTGGTCAGTCCGCCTCGGGACCGGCCGAGGGCGTGATCGTCCGGTTCGTCCAGCCACTCGGTCCCCCTTTTCGGCCGGTGGCCACGGCGTGCTGGTGGGCGCGGACGATGGTGGAGTCGATCTGGACCAGCCAGTCGATGTCGCCGGCCGCGTCCGCCCGGGCCTGGATCTGCTGCAGGGTTCGGGTGAAGACGCCGTCGAGGGCGTAGCGACGGAAGCGGGTGTAGACCGTTTGCCAGGGACCGTAGCGTTCGGAAAGACGGCCCCTAGATGGCGGCCCCGGCTTCGAGGTCGAAGGGGACACCTGTGAGCTGCTCGCTCGCCGCCCACAGCCGCCTGCCCTCCGCGGGGTCGTCGGCGCCTGTGGGGAGCTTGGCGGGCTTGGGGGTGCCGGAGGTCTGGTCCCGTCCGGCGGGGCCGATGAACCGGCCCGACTGGACGTGTGGGCTGGTCGCCGCGTACAGGGAGGGCCAGGCGGCGCCCTCGGCCGAGCCCATGAGCAGGCGTGCGGCGATCGGGGTGATTATGCGGCTCAGAGCGCCGTTGCCGTGCTGCTGCAGACCGGTCATCGCCGACCCCGGGTGGACGACAAGCGCCTCAACGGGGCTGCTTGCAGTGCGGCGCGCGAGTTCGAGGGTGTAGACGATGTTGGCGCGCTTGGACTTGGCGTAGGCGCCCATGGCGCGGTAGCTCTTTTCGCTCATCAGGTCGTCCAGCCTGCCCATCGGCCACCGCGCCGCGATGGCGCTGACGGTGACCACGCGCGGTGCGGACGAGCGGCGCACGGCGGGCCAGACCTGGGCGTCGAAGGCGAAGTGGCCGAGGTGATTGGTGCCGACCGTCATCTCGAGGCCGTCGTGGGTGGTCCGCCGCTCGGGCAGGTTCATCACGCCGGCGTTGTTGAAGAGCAGGTCAACCGTCTCGGTCTCGGCGATGCGGGTGGCCGCGTCGCGGACGGAGGAGAGGTCGGAGAGGTCGAGCACGAGGGTGTCCGTCCGGGCCTCGGGGGTCGCGGCGCGCACAGCCTCCGCTGCCTGGTCCAGCTTGGTCTGGCTGCGGCCGGCCAGGATGACGCGGGCCCCGTGCCGGGCGAGCGCGCGGGCGGTCTCGAGTCCGATCCCGCCGTTCCCGCCGGTGATCAGCGCGGTGCGGTCGGTCTGATCGGGGATGTCGTCGGGGGTCCAGTGGCTCACCGTTGTCACGCTCCTCGGATTCGTTGATTTGTGCTCGGTCATGCGGCGCTCGGCAGGGTCGTGATTCCGAGCTGGAAGAGTTCTCCCAGGCTGCCGCCGCGCCAGATCATGTCGTCCGCCCAGAGCTGGTCGACAACGTCGAGACAGCCCTCGTTGACGACTTCGTCGATGGAGGGCGTCGGTCCTGGTGCGCAGCCCAAGACCTGCCCCCTTTTCAGACCGGTGGTCTGTTTGACTGCAACGCCAACATAGAAGACCACCGGTCTGATGTCAAAAGACCGGCAGTCTGTAACCTGGGGGCATGACGAACTTCCAGCGCGCGCGCAATGAGGAGCAGCGTGAGATGCGGCGCCAGGCCATCCTCGACACCACCGCCGCCATGCTCCAGGAGATGCCCATCGGCGAGATCAGCCTGAACGAGCTGAGCCGCCGCGTCGGGCTGGCGAAGTCCAATGTGCTGCGCTACTTCGAATCGCGTGAGGCGATCCTGCTGGAGCTGCTCGACCGTGCCTGGCGGCAGTGGGTGGCCGACCTGCCTGCCCTTGTGCACGCCGGCATCGAGCAGGACGCTCCGGTGAGCCGGCGCGCGGAGCAGTTCGCCGCCGTCATCGCGGGCTCCCTCGCCCAACGCCGGGTCCTGTGTGACCTGCTGAGCGCACAGGCGGGCGTACTGGAACACAACGTTTCCCCGCAGGTGGCCGCCCGCTATAAGCGCGCGGCCGTGGCCAACGTCGCCGTCATCGCGGCGTTGGCCCACCAGCACCTTCCTGAGCTGGGCAACAGCGCACCGCAGTTGACCGCAGCCATGATCATGGCCGTCGGCGCCGTGTGGACACACGCACGGCCCTCCCCGGCGATGCTCGCCGCCTACGAAGCCGACCCCTCACTCACCGCGTTCAAGCTGGACTTCGTGACTGCCCTGCAGGACATGCTGGCCACGCTCACCGCGGGCACCATCGCCCGCGCCTCCGCCTGAGCCCGTCCAGGCAGTAGCCGCGGGCCGGGCCGCGGTGGCCGGCGCGACCAGATACGACAAGACCGCCACCTCCTACGAAGCAGCGGTCTCTCTCGCCTCGATCCTGCTCTGGGCAAGATCCGTTTGACGACAGGGCCCAGGCGCCCGCGCGGGAAGGGCATGCGGGACCGAGCCGTTCGTTCTCCTTGAGGCACGCGGGCGGCGCGGTGATCCGCCCGCGGTCCGGCCGGTGGTGCCGGTCAGGGGGCGGTCACGGGAAGGCTGCTGCACAGGCGCTGGGTGGTGTAGCTGCGCCAGGTCGGCCGGTCGGCCAGGGTGAGGCCGGGCAGGCGGGTGGCCAGGGTGGTGAGGGCCGTGACCAGTTCCATGCGCGCCAGTTGGGCGCCGATGCACGTGTGGATGCCCTTCCCGAAGGCGATGTGCGGGGCGCCGCCCCGCCGGGGGTCGAAGGTGTCGGGACTCGGGAAGACGGTCTCGTCGCGGTTCATGGCCGCGATCAGGAACCGGATCGGGGTGTGCCGCCGGAGCGTGACACCGCCGATGGTCATCTCGCGCCGGGTGGTGAGGTTGATGGAGTTGATGACGTGCGGGCTGCGGTAGCGCAGCGCCTCCTCGATCCACGCGCTGGTGTGCTCGTGCAGGAGGGGGACCGTCTCCGGGTTCTCGATGAGGGTGAGGACGGCCAGGTCGAGGGCGGCGAGGGCGGAGGTGTAGGACGCCGACCACAGCAGCCAGCACAGCAGGGCGATGTCGTCCGTGTGCAGGTCGCCGGACGCGTCGATCAGGCGGTCGAAACCGGAGCCGGGCATGAAGCGCCGGCGGGCGACGGCCTCCTGCATATAGGTGAACAGGGCGCGGGAGGCGTCGTCGGCGTCCGCGACGTCGGCCGGGGTCTTCTTCGGGTAGATGGCCTGGAAGACGCGGGCCGGAAGGGAGGCGAGCAGGTCGAAGTCGTCGTCGGGTATGCCGAAGACGAGGGCCGACGCGCGCTGGGTGAACGGCAGGGAGAACAGATGGTGCAGGTCGGCCGAGCCGTCCACGGCGAGGGCGGCGGCGAGTTCGTCGGCCAGGTGCTCCGCTTCCTTTCTGAGCCGGACGCCGGACTCCACGAGGAAGCTCCGGTCGAAGGCCGCCGCTCCCGCGCGCCGCAGCTCCGTGTGACGCGGCGGCACGGACTTGATGAGTGTCTGGTTGATGGTGCGCAAGGTGTAGGAGCGGGAGTCGCCTTCCGCCGCCTCCCGGATGTCGGGGTCCTTCAGCAGCCCCGCGTGTTCGTAGCAGGAGACATAGGCGAAGCCGTCCGGGTTCAGATAGACGGGGTGGTTGGCGCGCAGCCAGGCGTAGAAGGGGTAGGGGTCGGCCAGGTTCTCTGGCCGGGCAAGGGTGTCGAAGAGGTCGAAGTCCGGCATGAACGGTCCTTAGCTCTCAGTGCGCGGCTGCGCGACTCAGACGCGCCGCCCGCGATGCGACGGGGCCCGTGTGGAGGAATCCCCACTGCACCACGCGGAGACCGGTCGCAGCAGGGGCTCCGGGCGGGGATGCCGTGCACACCGTGCACGCTCGCGCGCTTGTGAAACGGTTCCGGCAGGACCGTCCCCCACGGCGCCTTCACAGGCTCCCCCACGCGCTTCACAAGCACACAACCGCTCACGGTGTGCACACTCCAGCTCGCCCGGACCCCTGCTGCGACCTGGGCCGGCGTGATGGATTGGGGTGCCCCCCCAGGGACGCACCTCTCGGCCGATGCCGGGCGGTACGTCATGAACCCACGTTGTTGATGCCGGTGTTGTGCCGGCTGCGTCGAAAGCGGGATGTGGCCTGGATGTCTGTACGCGCAGTGATATGCGGCCTGGGAGCGTGCCTGCCGGAGCATGTGGTCACCAATGCGGACCTGGCGGCCCACCTGGACACCAGCGACGAATGGATCCGTACGCGGACGGGCATCCGCCGGCGGCGGATGGTCGAGCCGGGGACGAGCACCGGCGACCTGGCGGTCGCCGCGGGACAGGCGGCCCTGGAATCGGGCGGCGGGGACGCCGACTTCGTGCTGCTGGCCACGACGACACCCGATCGTCCGTGTCCGGCGACGGCACCGGAGGTGGCCCACCGGCTGGGTCTGGACGAGGTGCCGGCGGTGGATGTGGCGGCGGTGTGCTCCGGATTCGTCTACGCCCTGGCCCTCGCCGAGGCCCTGGTGAGAGGCGGAACCTGTGAACGGCCCCTGGTGATCGGTGCGGAGGTGTACACCTCGATCATCAACCCGCAGGACCGCGACACCGCGGTGATCTTCGGTGATGGCGCGGGCGCCGCACTGCTGCGCCGCGGCCGGGGCGGCGAGCCGGGCGCCGTGCGGGCCGTGGATCTGGGCAGTGCCGGGGCGGGCAGTGACCTGATCACGGTGCCCGTGGGCGGCTCGCGCCGCCCCGGACGGGGCGAGGAAGTGCCGCCGGAGCAGCGGTACCTCAGGATGCGGGGGCGCGAGGTGTACCGGCAGGCGGTGCACCGGATGACCGTGTCCGCCCGTACGGTGCTGGACCGCGCCGGCTGGCAGCCCGCGTCGGTGCGGGCCTTCGTCGGCCACCAGGCCAACCAGCGCATCCTGGACTCCGTCTCCGACCGCCTGGGAATCGCCACCCGCTACCGGTACGGGAACATCGCCGAAGTCGGCAACACCGCCGCTGCCTCCATCCCGCTGGCGTTGGCGGACACCGCGGCCGACGGCCGGGTCCGCCCCGGCGCACCCACGGTGCTCACGGCCTTCGGCGGCGGCCTCACCTGGGGATCGGCCGCCGTGACCTGGCCCGATGTGGTGCCGGTGTATCTGCCGCCGAAGACGGCGACCAGCTGCCACGCCCCGCGGCCGGCCGACGCGTCGGTGCCGGCCCAACGGACGGCTCAGCCCTGGCGGCTGCCCGCCAGCATCGAACCGCCCCCGGCTCCCTGAATCCGGCGGACCGCGCGCCCTTGCACACGGACACGACGCGGCGGCCAGTACCGCCAAGACAGCGAACGTCATGCGGGCACGGCCCGTGCCCGCCGCTGCCCCACACCCACTCATCCATCCCGTACGGGGTCGCTCAGCACCCCATGTCCCGAAGAGAGGTCCTGATGACCACGGCAGCCACACTGCGCGCTTCCCTGGAGCAGATGCTCACCGACAAGTTCCAGGTCGACGCGTCCACCATCACCGACACCAGCACGCTCACCGATCTCGGTCTTGACTCGCTCGCCGTGGTGGAACTGATCGACTTCCTGGCCGCCGGCCTGGATCTGCGGCTCCAGGACGACGCCCTGCACCCGGCCATGACTGTCGACGAGGCCGTGGCGGTGCTGCGGCAGGGCAGCGCGACATGACCGGGCCCGGCTCGGACCAGGCCGTGGTGGTCACCGGTGTCGGCCTGGTCAGCGCCGCCGGCATCGGCGTCGACGCCACCTGGAAAGGAGTACTGGCAGGACAGTCCACGGCCCGCACCCACCCGGATCTCACCGGACTCGCCGTGGACTTCGCCTGCGAGGTGCCCGACTTCGATCCCGTGGCGCACCTCGGCGCGAACCTGGCCCGCCGCATGGACCGCCACAGCCACCTGGCCTTCGTCGCCGGGGACGAGGCGCTCCGGATGGCCGGCCTGCGACCGCGGGAGTGGGACGGCGCACGGGTCGGCGTGGTCATCGGCACCGCCTTCGGCGGCGTCAGCACGCTTGAGGACCAGACCCTCCGGCTGGCCCGGGGCGAACCGGTGTCCGCGCACACCGTCCCCATGGTCGCGCCCAACATGCTCGCCGGACAGCTGTCCCTGCACTGGGGGGCACGCGGCCCCAGCTTCGTCGCCTGTACGGCCTGTGCGTCCGGGACCACCGCGATCGGCCTGGGCGCCCAACTGCTGCGCACGGGTGTGTGCGACATCGTCGTGGCCGGCGGCAGCGACGCGCCCGTGAACCGGATCATCACCGCGGCGTTCGCCCGGATGAGCGCGCTGTCGCCGCGCCGTGAGGCACCGGAGCTGGCCTCGCGGCCGTTCGACGCCGCACGCGACGGCTTCGTCCTGGGCGAGGGCGCGGGGGTCCTCGTGCTGGAGCGCGCCGGGCATGCCGCCGCGCGCGGAGCGAGGCCGCTGGCCCGGATCGCCGGCTACGGCGCCTCCGCCGACGCCCATCACGTCGCCGCCCCCCATCCCGAGGGCAGCGGCCTTGAGCAGGCGATGCGGACTGCGCTTGACGAGGCCGGCGCCACGGTGGCGGACGTCGATCACATCAACGCCCACGCCACCAGCACGCCCAAGGGCGATCTGGTGGAGGCCGCACTGCTCGCCCGTCTCTTCGGGGACCGGGCGTCCGTCACCTCGACCAAGGGGGCGCTCGGGCACACCATGGGCGCGGCCGGGGCGATCGAGGCGGCCCTGACGGTGCTCGCCATCTCCGAGCGGACCGTGCCGCCGACGGCCAACCTGGAACACCTCGATCCGCGGATCGAACTGGACGTCGTCTCCGGTCGGTCCCGGCCCCAGCCCATCGCACTGGCGCTCAGCAATTCCAGCGGATTCGGCGGCCAGAACGCCGTCCTGGCCCTCTCCCCCTGCTGACGGGTGCCCACCCCTCAGGCGCGGGAGCTGAAAGGAGGAAGCATGACCACGCTGGCTGAGCAGGACGCCGCACGCCCCGCGGCCACGGCCCCGTCCTGGGGCCTGGCCCGCCACACGCGCACCGCGGACCCCGAGGTGAGTTCCCGCCGCGCCCGCGACCAGATCGCCTGGCTGCGCGACTACGGGTCGCGGCGTGTCAACTCGTTCCTCATCGACGAACGGCGGTGCATCCCCCCGCACATCGTGCAGGACTTCGGCATCAACGGCCTGTTCGGGCCGCTCATCGAGGAGGAGTACGCAGGCACCGCGCTGCGCTTTCGCGACATGTTCCGGGTGTTCGAGCAGCTGATGGCGATCGACACCGGTCTGGGCACCTGGATGACCACCTCGCTGTTCCCGGGCACCCGGTCGCTGTCGGTGTGGGCCACGGACGAGGTCAAACAGGAGTGGCTGCCCCTGCTGGCCACCGGCCGCACCCTGGCTGCCTACGCGCAGACCGAACCGGGCGCCGGAAGCGACTTCTCGCAGCTGTCCACGACGGCCCGTCCGGGGCCCGGCGGCGGCGGCTGGCTGCTGAACGGCGACAAACACTGGATCGGCAACGGCACCTGGGCGGGCATCTCCACCGTGCTCGCCCGGACACAGACCCGGCACACCGCTCGGTCCTCGCTGATCGCGCTGGCCGTGCCCACCGCCGACCGGGGTGTCTTCCCCGGCGAGGAACACGCGTCGTTCGGGCAGCGCGGCATGGTGCAGAGCAGGATGCGCTTCACCGACGTGGAAGTGCCCGACCGTCACGTCCTCGCGGACGGCGACGGCCGTGGCGTCGCCATGGACTCGATGTGTGCCTCACGCCTGGCCCTGTCCGCGTTCGCCCTCGGCGCGCTGAAACGGATCGCGCAGCTCTCACTGCGTTTCGCCGGCCGCCGGACGACCTCGGGGATGACACTCAAGGACCGTGCCGTGACCCGTGGTTGGCTCGCCGACACCGTCGCCCGCACCGACATCCTGGAAGCGCTGGTGTACGACCTGGCCGACCGGCTCGACGCCGGGCAGACCGTCGGTCTCGAACCCCTCATCGCCGCCAAGGTCCTGGGTGGCGAATGGGCGGTCCAGGCGGCCGACCGGCTGATGCAGTTGCTCGGGGGACGCGGCTACGACGAGGCGAACACGGCCGCGCGCATGTACCGGGACCTTCGCGTGTACCGGATCTTCGAGGGGCCCACCGAGGCGCTGTGCGACTTCCTGGGCCGGCGGGCCCTGCGGCAGACCGGCCAGGTCACCGCCATGCTCCGCGACCACAGCGGAGCGCAGCTCACGCGGCGCTTCGAGGACGCCCTCGCGAACCGGCCGACCGGCCGGGACGGCGCACCGGACGCCGCGCACGCCGGGGTGGCCACGGCCCTCATGTGGACCCTGGCCGCGGGCGCCCTGCGCCACCGCACACCGGACCTGCCGCACGCCCGGCACGTCGCCGAACTCGGGTTGCGGCGCGCCCTGGACGCCGTACGCACCGGCGACGGCCTCCCGGCGACCGCCCCGGACGATGTGCTGGAGCAGGCCGTGGACCGGTACGCCGAGGACATCGGCGATGTCGTACAGGAACTGCCCGGGATGCGCACCGACCCGGACCCGCTCCTGCTGCCGCCCCGCTGACACGGTGCACCGCTCACCCACGTGAAGAGGAGGACACACATGGCCCCATCCACGGCCCGGCGGCCGGCGCTCTCGTCGAGGGCCGCGGTGTTGCAGGGCAGCAGTCTCGGGGAGCTTCTTCTGCTCGCACGGGAACGCGGCGCCATCGACCTGGCCCTGGGCACACCCGGCTATCCCGAACCGTCCGCCGACCTCATCGAGGCCGCCGTGGACGCGATGCGGTCCGGACGCAACCAGTACGACCACCCGTCGGGCGACCTGCCGCTGCGGCAGCGGATCGCCGAGACGCTGGTGCCCGGGACCGATCCGCGCACCGAGCTGACCGTCACCGTCGGCGCGACCGAGGCGCTGTGCGTCGCGCTGCTCGCCACCGTCGATCCCGGCGACGAAGTCGTCCTGTTCGACCCGGGGTACGAGCAGTTCAGGGCCGCGCTCGCGGTCGCCGGTGCGGTGCCGCGCTTCGTGCCCCTGCACCCGCCCGGCTGGCGCTACGACCCGGCCGACCTGGCGGCCGCCTTCGGCCCCCGTACCCGTGCCGTCCTGCTGAACTCACCCGCCAACCCCACCGGACGCGTCCTGGAGCGCACGGAACTCGACGAGATCGCCGCGCTGTGCGAACGCTGGGACGCCACCGTCATCTGCGACGAGGTGTACGGCACCTTCGTCTACGACGGCCGGCCCCGGCTGTCCGTCACCCACGTGCCGCAACTCGCCGGGCGCAGCATCGTCGTCGGTTCCCTCTCCAAGAGCCACGCCGTCAGCGGCTGGCGGCTCGGCTTCCTGCGCGCCGACGCGGCCCGCACCGAGACGCTGCGGCGGGTGCACGAGGTGACCACGAACGGCGCGGCCACACCGCTCCAGGTGGCGGTGGGCACGGCCGCGCTCTCCATGGACCTGCGCACCGCCGCCCGGGAGATGGGCCGGCGCCGGGACCTGGTCCAGGACATCTTCTCCCGCAAGGGCATGAAGTTCGCGCCCGCCGAGGGCGGGTGCTTTGTGTTCGCGGACGTCGGCCCGCTCACCGCAGGGCGGTACGACAGCCACCGGTTCGTCCTCGAACTCCTCGACGAGGCCGGGGTGTTGCTGGCGCCCGGCCCGGCCTTCTTCGCCGATCCCGCCCGCGGCGAACAGTACGTACGCATCGCGTTCAACCGGCAGACCGACCTGCTGCACGACGTCGGACGCCGGGTCCTGGGCGGCTGACACCGACGAGCAAGGAGACGATCCGCATGACGACGCCACGCACGGACACCCCGTTGGGGCCGCTTCCGGACTTCATCACCGACGGCACCGATGGCACTGATGACATCGTGCGCTTCGTCACACCCGTCGGCGACACGATGTGGCTGGTACGCGGCTACGCGCTGGGACGCGCGGTGCTGACCGACAAGAGGTTCAGCCGGGCGCGCGCGGCGCTGCCCGGCGGGCCGAAGTTCAACGACGCGGAGCCGGCCGCGGACTCCATGATGAGCATGGACGGCGACCGGCACGCCAGGCTGCGCCGCATCGTCAGCGGCGCCTTCTCCACCGGCCGGATCGCCGCGATGGCATCCGACGTGGAACGGCTCACCGACCAGTACCTCGACGAGATCGCCGCGCACGGCCCCGGAGCCGACCTCGTCGCGCAGCTCGCCGCGCCGCTGCCGCTGGCCGTGCTGTGCTCACTGCTCGGCGTACCGCCCGAGGACAGCGCGCGCTTCCGCGACCGGGTCGAGGTCCTTTTCGACATCACCGACGACAGCCCCCAGGACAAGGCGCGCCGGCGCACCGCGCTCGCCACCTATATGAAGGACCTCGTCGACCGAAAGCGCAGGCAGCCCCAGGACGACCTGCTCACCGCGCTGATCGGCGCGCACGACCGGGGCGCCCTCACCACGAACGAACTGATCACCATGGGGCTCACCCTGCTCATGGCCGGCTATGAGACCACCGTCGGGCAGCTCGGTCTTTCGGTGCTGTCGCTGCTCACCGACCACGACGTGTACCGGGAACTCGTCGCACGCCCCGAGCGGATCGCGCCCGCCGTCGAGGAGTTGTTGCGGCTGAACCCCGCCACACCGCTGACGTTCCCGCGGGTCGCCGTTCAGCCGGTGCGGCTCGGCAACGTCACCGTCCAGGCCGGTGAGGCCGTCATGGTCGCCCCGCTGCACGGCAACCGCGACGCCACGGTGTTCGCCGAACCGGAGACCCTGCGCCTGACCGGACATGACACCGCGCACCTGACCTTCGGTCACGGCGTGCACCGCTGTCTGGGCGCTCCCCTGGCCCGGCTCCAGGTCCGCATCGTCCTCGAACATCTGCTGCGGCGTTTCCCGACGCTGCGGCTCGCCGCCGTCGAGGAGCCGGTCACCTGGAAGGAGGGAATGGCCGTCCGCGGGCTGTCACGGCTCCTCGTCGACTGGTAGCCGGCCCCGTTTCCGCATCGATCCGTTCCACCGCTTTCCACCACCCATGACGGGATACCGAGGACATGACCGAGCGCACCATCGCACCCGCCCCTGTCGCGGAGCCCCGCACCGCCTGCCCGTCGGCGCCACAGGACGGCACGCCTCGCTGGCTGCGGACCTACCACCGCAGGGAACGCCCCCGCGTCCGCCTGGCGTGCTTCCCGCACGCCGGTGGCGCCGCCACCGCGTTCAGCAGACTGTCCGCCGCGCTGCCCGACGACATCGAACTGCTCGCGGTGCAGTACCCCGGCCGGCAGGACCGTGACGGCGAACCCTGCGCCGAGGACATCGCCACGCTCGCCCGCGGAGCGGCCGCCGCCCTGACCCCGTACACCGGTCTCCCGTTGTTCCTGCTCGGCCACAGCCTGGGGGCGATCGCGGCCTTCGAGACGGCCCGGCTGCTTCAGGAGCGGGACGGCGTGGCGGGGCTGTTCGTGTCCGCCGCCCGGCCGCCCGCGCAGGACTGGCAGGAGCCCGACCTCGACGCCCTGGACGACAACGCCGTGGTGGCCGGGCTGCGGCGCCTCGGCGGCGTGTCCGACGTACTGCTGCGCAATCCGCGCTCCCGCCGCGAGGTGCTGCGCCTGCTGCGCGCCGACCACAACGTGCTGCGCGGCTACCACTGCGACCCGCACACCACGCTCACGGTTCCCGTCACCGTGCTGCTCGGGGAGGAGGATCCGAAGAACACGCTGGAGCAGGTCCGGGAGTGGGGCCGGCACACCACCGCGGGGCACACCGTGGAGGTCCACGCGGGCGGGCACTTCGCGCTGACCGAACGCACCGGCGGCATCGCCCCGTTGCTCGTCCGGCACATCCACGAGGGCCTGGCCCTGGGGCCCGCGGAGCCGCCGGCCGGCCTGGTCCGCGACATCTACCTCGCCGGTGCGGACGGTCGCGCCTCCCGGCCGCCCACCGATCTCACGACGCTCCAGGACGCGGCCCGCACGGTCATGACACCCACCGCGTACGGCTACGTCGCGGGCGACGCGGGCGCCGGTGCCACCCTGCGCGCCAACCGTGAGGCGTTCGACCGGTGGCGCATCGTGCCGCGGATGCTGCGCGGCGTCACGCACCGCGATCTGACGGTGTCCCTGCTCGGTCACCGCCTGTCCGCGCCGGTGCTGCTGGCGCCGGTCGCCGCGCAGAGCATCGTGCATCCCGGGGGCGAACTCGCGGCGGTGCGCGGCGCCACCGACACAGGGGTGTCCTTCGTCCTGTCGTCGTTCTCCAGCCACAGCATGGAGCAGGTCGCGTCGGCCGCGGGCGATCAGCCTCGGTGGTTCCAGCTGTACTGGCCGTCGCAGCCCGAGGTGGCCGAGTCCCTGGTGCGCCGCGCCGAAGCCGGCGGGTACTCCGCTCTGGTCCTCACCGTCGACAGCCCCCACTTCGGCTACCGGCCCGCGGACCTGGACCACGGCTATCTGCCGTTCCTGCACGGCGCCGGGCTCGCCAACTTCACCACCGACCCGGCCTTCCGTGCGGCTCTGCCCCCGGACGCCGACGCGGCGGCGGTACGGGCCCACTGGGCGGCCATCTCCACCAACCCGGGCCTCACCTGGGACGGGCTTGCCTGGCTGCGCGAGCTGACGGCGCTGCCGATCCTGCTCAAGGGCATCCTGCATCCCGACGACGCGCGGCTGGCCCTCGCCCACGGCATGGACGGTGTGATCGTCTCCAACCACGGCGGGCGCCAGATCGACGGCACCATGGCCGCGCTGGACTGTCTGCCGGCCGTCCGTGCGGCCGTCGGGCCCACCGTCCCGGTGCTGATGGACTCCGGCGTGCGCACCGGAAGCGACGTACTCAAGGCGCTGGCCCTCGGCGCGGACGCCGTGCTGCTCGGCCGCCCCTACCAGTACGGCCTCGCACTGGGCGGACGCAGCGGGGTACGGCACGTACTGCGCTGCCTGCTGGCCGAGTTCGACCTGGCCCTGGCCCTGACCGGCTGCACCACCGTCGCTGACCTCAACGAGAACACACTGGCACCATCGGGCCCCCTCCCCGCAGGGGGCTGAGGTGTGCCGTGCCTACGTCGGTGGGCGGACGGGGGTGGGGTCGATCAGCCAGGCGACGAGGGTGCGCCAGCGATCGGGCTGGGCGGTGTCCCGTGGGCCGACCAGATAGATCTCCTCGACGACGTCCTGGGAGCGCAGGTCGTTGTGTGCGGCGAAGGAGCCGACGGCGCTGTAGGTGAGGTCGAGGTCGTCGTGCGGACCGATGTGGGTGGCGACGGCGGCGGTCCGTTCGGGCAGCCGTAGCTCTTTCACGGTGACCGGTGCGCCCGGAGGCAGCGGCGTCTCGGCGGGGAGGTAGACGGTGGCCCGGCCGTGGCCCTCGGTGAACAGCTCGTGCGCGTAGCGGCCACCCGGCGGGAGCACGGGGCGCCGGCCGGCTGCCGCGTCCAGGTCGCGCATCGCGGCGTCGTACCAGCTCAGATCGCTCTTCCGCGGGACGTCGAGAGCGACGGCGAGGACGCGCTGGGGCGGCAGGACCTCCAGGCTCACCGTCCGCTCGGCCCGCGGGTCGAGGAGTTCCCGCAGGGCCTCGACCGCGCGCTGGGTGCGGCCGAGCCGGTCTTCGAGCCGGCGCAGATGGGCGGCGACGATCCGTTGCGCCGCATCACGGTCCGTGCCGTCCCCGCCTGCGGCCTCCGCCTTGAGGAAGAGCCGGAGATCCGCCAGGGGGAGGTCCAGCTCGCGCAGCCGCCTGATGGTCAGCGCCGGCCGGACCTGTGCGGGTGTGTAGTAGCGGTAGCCCGTGGCCGGGTCCACCTCTTGGGGGATGAGGAGATCCTGTTCGTGGTAGCGGCGCAGCGCACGGATGCTCAGATGGGTGATCCGGGAGAACTCCCCGATCGTCCAGCGCTCTGCCATGACGCCCTCCTCGTCCTGCGCGTCCGGACCGGCTCGGGTCCGGGGTTCAGGGTGCGATGTCCAGCCGGGTGATCTTCCCCTGCGCGTCGCGCTCGAAGGTGAAGCGGAGGGTGACCGGGCTGCCGGGGAAGTCGCCGGAGACCTCTGCGACAGCTTGACACGCGGCGGCCGTGCCGGTGACCTCGTGGAGGTCGTAACGGACCGGCGGGACCGCGGTGCGCCACTGCCGCACCGCCGCGAGCCCCCGGTGGCTTCGTCCGTCGTCGTGTACGACGACGTCGTCGCCGAAGAGCGCGAAGCAGCGCTCGCGGTCCGTGTCGGTCGCCGCCGCGAAGTACTCCTCGGCGAACCGCTGGATGTTCTGCATGATCTTGTCCTGTGTCGTCGTGGGGAGCGGGCTCAAAGGGTGCGGACGGTGCCGCCGTCGATGACGTACTCGGCGCCGGTGATCGCGCTCGCCCGGTCCGAGGCCAGGAAGGCGATCAGCTCGGCGACCTCTTCCGGCTCGGCGGGCCTGCCCAGCGGAATGCCCCCGAGCACCTGCATCAGGTCATCCAGCGCGGCCTGCCGGGTGATGCCACCCTCGCTCATCCGGCGTGCCAGCAGATGCTCGGCGCCGTCCGTGCGGATGAAGCCGGGGGCGACCGAATTGACCCGGACCCCGGCAGGCGCCAGCTCGTTCGCGAGCCCCTTGCTGTAGGTGGCCAGGGCGCTCTTGGCCGCCGCGTACGCCAGTGTCGAGTCGTGCAGCGGCATACGGCGCTGGATCGAGGTCACGTGCACGACGGCGCCCGACCCGCGGGCCGCCATGTCGGGGACCAGCGCCCGGTCCAGCCGGACCGCCGGGAGCAGGTTGAGCGCAAGCTCCTCCTGCCACCGCTGGTCGTCGAGGGCCGCGTATCCGCCGGCGGGAGCGCGGGAGCCGCCCACGACATGCACCAGGATGTCCGGTACGCCGCACCGCTCGGCCACCGCCGCGGCCGCGGCCGTGACCCCCTCGGGGGTGCTGAGGTCGGCCGGCACGAAAAGGGGGTCGGCCGTCTTCGACGCCGTACGGGCCACGGTGACGACCCGCGCCCCTGCGTCCCGGAGCCGGTGTGCCGTCGCCAGCCCCAGCCCCTTGCTGCCGCCCGCCACCACGGCAAGCCGTCCATCGAGATCATCGCTGCTCATGACCGCGACCCTGAACCCTCCCACGGGGAGAGAGTCAAGCCAGGACCGGGCCCACAGGGTGATGAGCGGCGTCACCCTGTGCGTGCGGGCCGGCCGGCTTCCGCGGGCCGGCGGCTCCCGGCCGATCTCATCGGCGTGGTTCCCAACGAAAGAGGCGAGACGCCAGCCCAACGGCAACGACGACCCAGCTCAGTGTGGGGACCAGCAGGATCAGGGAGTCCGCGACGGGTACGTTGCCCTCCCAGGCGTTGACGACCAGTTCGGTGGCGGCGCCACCGGGAAGCAGCCGCTTGAGCAGGGCGAGGTCTTCGGTTCCGGTGATGCCTACCCAGCTGGCAACCGCGATCACCGTCAGGCTGATGGGCAGCGTGGTCACCTGAGCATGCTCCGGCGAGTTCGTGAGTCCCGCCGTGGCGAGTGCCAGGCCCACCATCATGGCCAGCGTGGCCAGGACCGCAGCGGCGAGGAGCGGGATCTGGGCCGGTTCGGTGGCGACCGCGCCCAGCACGATCAGGATCGTGGCCACCTGGACCAGCGCGATGACCGTGACCGGCAGGAGCAGCCCGGTGAGGATGCCGGCATCGCCGGCGGCGGTGGAGCGCAGCCGTTTGAGGAAGAGGTTCTGCCGACGCGAGGCCAGCGTGGTCACGGCCGTGGTGTAGAGCCCGAAGGCCATCACGGTGAACATCACGATCGCCGCGATGTAGCCGAGGCCGGCCAGATCCTCGAAGATCTCGTGCCGGTAGACGAACAACGCGCTGACGGCGACCGGCACGATGAGGCCGGTGACCAGAACCAGCCGGTTCCGGAAGATCTGGATCAGCTCACTGCGAGCGATCATGAGCATGGGGTCGGGTCCCTTCGCGGCGAATCGTGGGTGGGTTCAGCCGCCGGTGATGGCGCGGAAGACATCGTCGAGGCGGGTCGGACCGGCCTGCAGTTCCCGGAAGTCCACCCCGGCGTCGTGAGCCCAGCCCAGCAGCCGGTAGAGGTCCTCCTGCAGGCTGAAGGTCTCCACGCGAAAGGCCCCGTCCACGTGCACAGCTCCCGTCGGCGGCTCGGGAGCACCGGCCGGGAGAGCGAAGGTGATCACCGACGGCAGGGTATGCGTCAGCTCCACGACGGTCCCCTCACGGTGGAAGGTCCCCTGGTGCATGAGCCCGATACGATCGGCCCGTTGCTGCGCCTCCTCCAGGTAGTGAGTGGTGAGCACCACCGTGGATCCCTCGTCGCGCAGCCTGTCCACGGCGGCCCAGAGCGCGTCGCGGGACTGGATGTCCAGGCCGGTCGTCGGCTCGTCCAAGATGACCAGCTCGGGCCCGCCGTACACGGCGGTGGCGAAGTCCAGACGGCGTTTCTCACCGCCGGAGAGCTGCGACACCTTGGTGCTCGCCTTGCGGCTCAGACCCACGACGCCCAGAACGCGGTCGACGTCGTCACGCCGCCGGGTCAGCGTGCCGATCAGATGGACCGACTCCTTCACTGTGAGATCCGGAGAGAAGCCGCTCTCCTGCAGCATGATGCCCATCCGCGAGCGCACAGCAGCGCGGTCGCGCGGGCCTCGTCCCAGGACGCGGACGGTGCCCGACTCGGCTGACCGGTGTCCCTCGATGACCTCGAGGGTCGAGGTCTTGCCTGCGCCGTTCGTGCCGAGCAAGGCGTAGAACTCGCCACGCCGCACCTGGAACGACAGATCCTTCACGGCATGGAAATCGCCGTAGCGGACGTTGAGCTTCTCGACCTCGATGACTGCTGCGGTGGACATGCCGCGATTCCAGTGCCCGTGACGCGCTCTCGGTAGTGGCACCGCATCACGTCCGCACCATGACATTCCTGGCAGGCATGCATGACGCAGTGTCACTGGCCCACCCGAAGCTCCGCACGGATACTGGCTGAACCATGTCTGACATTACCGAGCCGATGACACAGGGACGCCTACGCCAGCTCAACCTGATCATGTTGCTCCCGGTGCTCACTACCAGTGGAGTCCTCCTGGTGGCGCTGGACGCCGAGTCCTGGTCGGACGCTGTGGTCCTGGGCCTGGGGGTGCTCGCGGCACTGGTGGCCTTCGTATCCTGGGCGGCCGGCAGTCTGGCCCGGGCCGCCGCGGCGTGCCTGTTCCTCACCGCGGGCGTCTGGCTCTTCGGTGTACTGGTGGCCGGGAGCGGGAAGGCGATCTTCGGCCTGTCCATCGTGGGCCCGTTGGTCGTGTCGCGGCTGCGCCGCCATCGGGGCGCGGCCGCCGTCGCCCTGGTCGCCTACGTCGCCGTCGTCGGCGCGGCACGCCTCCTGATGACGGACGACGACCCGCGCGACGTGCTGATCACATATGTCATCATCCCCGCGGGCGTCACCGCCATCGTGACGGGGCTGATGTTCCCCAACAAGCGGTTCTACGACGTGGTCCAAGACCTGGAGGAGTCGCGTCGGCATGAGGCGGAGCTGGCCGTCGTGCGTGAGCGTATGCGGTTCGCCAGCGACCTGCACGACATCCAGGGTCACACCCTGCACGTGGTGAAGCTCAAGGTCGCCCTCGCGCAGAAGCTGGTGCACCGCGACCCCGGCCGGGCGGAGCAGGAACTGCGCGAGATCCACTCGCTGGTCGGCGACACCATCACCCAGACCAAGGAACTCGTCTACGCGCAGCGGCGGCTCACCCTCCCCGCTGAGCTGGAGAATGCGAAGAACCTGTTCGAGGCTGCCGGCATCGAGGTACACATCTGCAGCGTCGCGGACACGGACAGGCGCTCGGGCGAACTGCTCGGCCAAGTCCTGCGCGAGACAACGACCAACATCCTGCGGCACGCCCAGGCCCGGGAAGTCCGGATCACATTGTCCGAGTCCGGCATCACCATCGCCAACGACGGCGCACCGGACACGCCGCTCCCGGAACTCAGCGGTCTCGCCGTCCTCGAACAACGCGTGGCCGACAACGGGGGCAAGCTCACAGTGGAGCAGAAGAACGGGCGTTTCCTGACCGCCGCCGCCTTCCCGTCGTCCGGCCCCGAGGCACAGGAGGCGCGATGACCACCGTCGTACTCGCCGACGACGAGGCACTGCTGCGCAAGGCGCTCGCGGCGCTGCTGCCGCTGGAGGGCGACATCGTCGTCCTCGCCGAAGCCGAGGACGGCGAGGACGCCGTCCGCGCCACCCTGCGGTACCGGCCCGACGTGCTGGTCATCGACCTGGAGATGCCCGGCGTCGACGGGCTCGGCGCCGTCTCGGCGATCCGCAGCGTCCGGCCGGACCAGGTGATCCTGATGCTGACCAGGCATGCCCGGCCCGGGGTACTGCGCCGGGCACTGAAGCTCGGCGTCCAGGGATTCGTCAGCAAGTCCGCCGAACCGGCGCACATCACGTCCGTCATCGCGACCCTGCACGAGGGACGGCGCTGGATCGACCCGGACGTCTCCGCACTCGCCCTCATCGACGACTGCCCCCTCACCGACCGTGAGATCGACGTCCTGCGTGCCACGTCCGACGGCTACTCCGCCGCCGACATCGCCGGTCAGCTCCATCTCGCCGAGGGCACGGTCCGCAACTACCTCTCCAACGCGATGCGGAAGACCCAGACCCAGACCCGGCACGAAGCGGCGCGGTACGCCCGCGAACACGACTGGCTTTGACCACACTCGACGAGTGTCACGCCGGAGCCTCTTCGGGCCCGGCTCGAAGTGACCTGTGTCTGTGCGGGTGCTGTGGCCATCGACCCGCCCCCGTGACACCATAGTTGATACGACAACCAGATTTGCGTGGGAGGTACTCCCGGTGAGCAACGTGGAAACACGGTGCCGCAGCGCTGCGGTGCGTTCGTCGAAGGCGACCGGCCGACCGGAGCACCCCGGGCCGGTGCCCTGCCGGCGCGTGAAGCCCCCGGTGAGCCGGCGGTCTCCATCCCCGAACACCACCATCGTCCACGGCACCCGGTCGTGGGTCGCGCCGCGCCCCAGGGACAGCGCTACGCACCCGAACTCGCACAGGCCGTCGGGGCCAGGACTTTCCCGGCGGCCGCTTTTCCGCACCGGCCGCCTGCCGAACGCCGTCGTCACACCGCGCCGGCACCCCTCGACCCGCTGACCCACACCCCACGAAGGGCACACCATGCGCGAGTCGTCCACCACCACGGTCGTCGAGCGTGCCGACGCAGCCCGCAACCGACAGCTCCTGCTGAACACGGTCCGCGAGATGATCACCGAGACCGGCGTGCAGCAGGTGACCATGGACGGCCTGGCCGAACGGGCGGGCTTGGGCAAAGGCACCGTCTTCCGCCGCTTCCGAAGCCGGGCCGGCATCTTCCACGCCCTCCTGGACGACGACGAGCGCGCCTTCCGGGAACGAGTCCACTACGGCCCCCCACCCCTGGGCCCCGGCGCAATGCCGGCCGCACGACTGGTGGCCTACGGCCGTGCCCGCATCAGGTTCCTGGTCACGAACCTGCGGTGGGCGGTCAACTTCGGACGCGGTCGGAGTACCGCCACTTCCCCATTGGTTGACACATCAATTAAATCAGCGGATGATTGACACTCACCGAGCGGCCTGCGCAGGAGCCCACCATGTCGTTCCCTCTCTTCGGACACGACCTCGCCGATCACGACGTGCTGTTCGAGGAGAAGCCCCTCACCTGGGTGGGCGTCGGAACGCGCCGCCCGCAGCAGCCCATGCGGCGGCGCGCGGCGTCGGGCCACCACGTCTGAACTGCTGCTGCACTTCAGGCGGGATGTCGGTCACCCGCACGACCGCCCGCCCCCTACTCCCGTCAGTGGCGATCGGCACCACCGAAGGCACGAAGCAATGGGACATCTACTGGAACGCGACGACGCGCTGGCCCTGCTCGCATCGGAGATACGCAGGACCGCCGGCGGCCACGGCCGTCTCGTCGTATTGCGCGGTGCCTCGGGCACAGGCCGCTCGGCTCTGCTGGAGGCCGCCATCGAGCACGCGAAAGACAGCGGGTTCCGCGTACTGAGCGTGCGCTGCTCACCCGAGGAGACACCGCCGCCTCTCAGCACCGTCTCCCACCTCATGGGTTCCGTCACGATGTCACACCGAGCGGAACCCGACCGGACAGAACAGCCGGATGGCGCGGAGTTCCGGCAGGCACTGCACGCCATCACCGACGAATCTCCGGTCCTGCTGGCCGTGGACGATGTGCAGTTCGCCGACCCGGCATCGCGCAGTTGGCTCACGGAGACGGTCCGCCGCATCGATTCCGCACGGATCCTCCTCGTTGTCACCGAGCGCAGTCAGTACGACATCCCCCTCCCCCCGCCGAGCCTGAACCGGGCGCTGCCGGCGTCCGTGGCGATCGCACACACACTCAGTCCCCTCACCGCCTCCGCCGCATCAGCACTCGTTCGCGCGGCCGCCCCCACCGCCGCGGCCACGTGGGTGGCGGACTGCGTGCGCGCCGGCGCGGGCAACCCGCTTCTCCTCCAGGCCCTTCTGGAGGATGTGGGTGCCGAGTCCTCCTCACCCCTTCCCGAGATGTCCGCCGCTCTCTATCCCGGCTCATACCCGGCGGCCGTCGGCTGGTGGTTGAACAGCGCGGGAGCGGTCACCAGGCAAGTGGCCCGGGCCCTGGCAGTGGCGGAGTACGACGGGCTGCGAGAGCCGGCAGGAGAACTGGCCCGGTTCCTCGCCGCGGCGTGCGGCACCGACCCGGCACGCACCCTGGGCTGGCTCACCGCCATGAGGCGCCTGCGCATGGTTCGCGAAGGAGAGGACGGTTCCGTGCGCTATGCACACCCTCTCCTCCGAGACGCTGTACTGGGAGACTGGCCGAGCGAACGCCGGGAGGCGGTCAGCGGCTCGTTCGCCGACACGATGCTCCGCCGAGGCGACCACGTGGAGGCAGTCGCCCGCCAACTGCTGCGCAGCGGCCCGGTCCGCCAGGGCTGGGCTCTGCGGGCGCTGGAAGACGCAGCGAGCACCGCCACCGGTGGGGACCGCCCCGAGGACGCGATCCGCTATCTGCGCCGAGCGCTGACGGAGACGGACTCCGACACGGCACGCCACCGGCTGCTGAAGGAACTGGGGATCCTGGAGTACCGGCACGGCAACGCATCCGCAGGACTCCAGCAGCTTCACGAGGCGCTTCTCGTGACCGCCGCACCGCAGGACAGGGCCCGGACCGCCATTGCGCTCGGCACCGCGCTGACCGAACGGGGTGAGATCCAGGACGCCGTGGACCTGCTGCGCGAGACGAAACGAGAACTCGGCACGCATCCCGCGGCGGCCTGGAGCGTACAGGCCGCCACTTTGCTGTTGACCGACCGTGATCAGAGCCCGCGGGGGGCGGGGCACCGGAAGATGCTGAAGGACGCCATGCGTGACTGCGTGGCGCCTTCGGCCGGGCGGGCCCTGCTCGTCCGCCATGCCGCTCTCGCCGGAGAGATCACCGCCCAGAAGGCGATGACGCAGATGCGCGCCTTACTGGGCGAGCCCACCGACGACCTCTCGGAGCCCTTCCTCCTGAGCGCCGCGGCCACCGTCGCCCTGTGGGCGGACGAACTCGATGAGGCAGACTGCCTCGCGGAGCGGGGACTGGCGACGTCCTCCTGGATGCGTCTGCACCCTGCCGGACAGGCACTGCACGCGGTGCGGGCCGAGATCGCACTCATCCGGGGGGACTACAAGGGGCTGCTCGCGGACCATGCACAGGACCGGCGGCCGGGATCTTCCGCTCCGGGCTCCTTCGCGCTGCAGGCCCTCACCGAACTGGGGTGCTTCGAGGAGGCGCGACGGCTGGTCCAGGACGGGGATCTGGACCCGGGGGGCGACGTGTGGGAGCTGAGCCGCTTCCGGTACGCCAGTGGTGTCCTGCGAGCAGCTCAGGGCGACGTTTCGGGGGCGTTGCACGACTTCCTCGACTGCGGCCGCCGACTCTCGGCAGCCGCGGGCATGAGCCCGTTTCTCCTGCCGTGGCGTACGGCCGCGGCGATGTGCCGGCTCGCCAGAGGAGACCGCTCTGCGGCGCTGGCCCTGGCACGGGAAGAGCTCCGTCTGGCTCGGGCATGGAACACTCCTCGGTCCGTCGGACGCGCGCTGCACGCAGTAGCCGTCGCGACCGCGGGACGGGACGGGCTCGAACTGGGAGCGGAGGCCGTACGTATCCTGCGGCAGTCCCCCGACACCCGGGATCTGATCTCGGCACTGCTCAGTCACGGTCGGCAGCTGGCTGCCTCGGGCCGGCGGACGCAGGCGCGCGAGCACTATCAGGAGGCAGCCCGTCATGCGGAGCGGCTGGGCTCGGTGCGTCTGCGTACCGACGTTGAGAGGGATCTGCGCACCGTGGGAGTCCGCCGTCCCTCGGCGTCATTCACAGGGTCCGAATCCCTCACGGGAAGTGAGCGCCGCGTCGCCGAACTCGCCGCCCGGGGCCACACGAACACCGAGATCTCCCATCTCCTCCAGGTCACACGACGCACGGTCGAAAGCCACCTGACGAGGAGCTACAGCAAGCTGGGCATCAACGGCCGGGCCGAGTTGCGGACGGCTCTGCGCGGGATGGAGGAAAACCCGTAACACCAGCCGCCTCGGTGCATTCGGCTTCCCGGGCTGCCATGACCTCATCGCCATGCTCGAAGGCCCACGCTCCGACTGCGTCGATGGGCGCCAACAAAGTCCGTCCCAGGGCGGTGATTTGGTAGTCAACGCGCGGTGGCGCTCCGGGGTGTGCCCGCCGGTTCACCAGCCCGTTGGACTGCAAGCGCCGCAGAGTCTCGGTGAGGACCTTGGAGCTGATCCCCCCGATCTGCTCGCGTAGTTCGACCGGACGTCTGGGACCGTCGCGCAAGGCCCAGAGCACCACGGCGTTCCAGGTGTTGGACAGGAGGTCGAAGGCCAGGCGAGCACGGCAGTCGGCGAGGAAAGCGTCGGTCGTCACGTACCACATGGTGCCCGACAGGCCCTCTAGCGTCGTTGCGAATGGTCCAAGCAGGTCGTGGGAGGAAATGCGTGATGAGAATCGGCGTACTGGGCACGGGCAACATGGCGGACGCGCTCGCCACCCACTGGGTCCGGGCCGGGCACGACGTGGCCGTCGGAGGACGGGACATGCACAAGGCGGAGCGACTCGCGACGCGCCTCGGGGGCAGCGCGAAGCCTGTCAGCCTGCATGCGGCGGCCGAGTTCGGTCAGGTGGTGCTGGCCGCGCTGCCCTTCGGCGCCGGTACGAGCGTGGTGCGGGAACTACGAGCGGTCATGGACGGCAAGGTGCTGATCGACTGCTCCAATCCGGTTGGTCCGGGCTTCCGGCTGCTGACACAGAGCGGCCTCTCGGCCGCACAGCAACTGGCCGCGGCGGCACCGGGAACCCATGTGGTCAAGGCGTTCAATCTCTGCCACGAGGACGTGTGGCGTATGTCGCCGCCCATCTTTGACGGGCGGCGACTGGCCGTTCCGGTCTGTGGAGACGACGAAACGGCTCTCGTCCTCGTACACCAGTTGGTGCGGCAAGTCGGCTGCGAACCCGTGGCCGGCGGCTCTCTCGAACGAGCCGGACTCCTGGAGGCGACCGCGGCACTCTTCATCGGGCTATGGATCGGCGAGGGAGCCGATGCCCAAGCCATCGCACCCCCGCTGGCCTATGCCACCGGACCGAGAGACGAGGACCCACAAACCACCGAAAAGACTGTTCGTTAGGAGTGCTCGCCCGTCCCCGGGCTGGGTCCGCCGCGCGGTCCGGCGACGCCGCCGCTCTTCGAACGTGTCCCGGTTTCCGTTACTTGGTCGGCTCCGGCGTGCAGGCGAGGTCCTGCGGGGGGCGTTGCCCAGTGGTCAGGAATGCCGTCACCGTGTCGTTCGCGCACGTGTTGGCGCCGAACGGATAGACGCCGTGCCCGCCCTGGTCGGCCGTCACCATCGTGGCCCGCTCCCCGAACGCGTTCCGCAGCTTCCGGGCGCCGGCCAGCGGTGTCCCCGGGTCGCGTTCGTTCTGCACCATGAGCACGTTCGACGGGCCCCGGTCACCGATGCGCACCGGCGGTTCGACCCGCTTGTCCGGCCAGAACGCGCACGGTCCGATGCTGGCCGTGGACCCGCCCAGCATCGGGTACTTCAGCCGGTCGACCGCGACGTTGCGCTGATAGTCCCGGACCGTCCCCGGCCAGCGTGTGTCACCGCATATCACCGAAAAGCGGGAGGCCATGCTGTTCTCTATGTTCTCCGGCAACGGCAGTGTGGGCAGAGGCCGGTCCCTCTCAAGAGCTTGCCAGGTGGCGGCCAGCAGGCGCAGGGTCGCATCGCTGTAGAGGTACTCGAACGTGAGCCCGCGGAACAACGTCCCGTCGATGCCCTGGACCGGCTTCGCCTCCAACCGCTTCGCGAGGTCGAAGAACTTCGCTGTCACCTGCTCCGGCGTGGTGCCCAGACCGTACTCGGGACGCGCGGCCGCGAACGCCGCGAAGTCCGGGAACCGGTCCTCCATTCCACGCGCGAACAACCGCATGGCCGTGACGTCGTAACCGCCCGGGCCCAGGCTGCTGTCGAGCACGACCCGGTCGCCGCGCTCGGGGAACATCGTCGCGTACACCGCACCGAGGTAGGTGCCGTACGAATGACCGAGGTACGAGAGCTTCGGCTCACCCAGCGCCACCCGGATCCGGTCCATGTCGCGCGCGGTGTTCGCGGTGGTGGTGTGCGGCAGCATCCACGCCGTCCGCGAGCTGGCGCACTGCTCGGCGACGGTCCGCGCGTACCTCGCCTCCCGCGCGACATCGGCCGCGGTGTGCGCGTACGGCGGGAAGTTGCGGCGTGCCTGCTGTTCCGGTGTCAGATCGCAGGTCACCGGCGTGCTGCGGCCGACGCCGCGCGGGTCGAAGCCGATCACGTCGTAGGAGTCCAGCACCTTCTGGGGCAGCCCTGCGCCGGCGAGAAGGGCCGGGTAGTCGAGTCCCGTACCGCCGGGGCCGCCCGGGTTGGTCAGCAGCACGCCGCGGCGCTGCGAGGGGTTCTCGCTCGCCAGTCGCGAGATCGCGATCTCGATCTGCCGGCCGTCGGGATCCCGGTAGTCCAGGGGGACTTCGAGCGTCGAGCACTCAAGACGGGGCGAGGCGATGCCCTCCGGGCACGGGCCCCACCGCACGGTGTCCGGGGTCGTCGCCGACGACACTCCCGGAATCGCGGTCACCGCCGCCGCGGTGGCGGCAAGGGCGAGGGCGAGTGTTCTGCGCATCTGATGTCCTCCTGAAGGGGCGCATGGGGACGCCGGAACGAGGGCTCGGAACGCCCGCCGTCAGGTCCGGCCGGCCCGTGGCGGCCGGCGGACAGGGCCTGGCCGCGTGCCGGATTGCGTCAGGCCGTTTCTCGGCAGCGGATTTCTCCGGAATCACCGGCCCGCCCGGCGTCCGGTTCCCGGTGGGTGTGTGCCCAGCCACCGAGCACCATCGCGACGAGCGCGATGGATCCGAGAAGAGTCATCCGGCCGGCAAGGCCGCCCGGGACCCAGTCGAAGATGCCCCACAGCAGCTCGGAGTCCCGGTTGAGCAGGCCGCGGATCACCGCTGGGGCGGCCAGGGCCGTGATCACCATCCCCACGGCCTCAAGGGTTCCGAAGCCACCCTTGCGCATCGCGCTTCTCCGTCTCGTGTCCGGTTGTCTCGGCACGTGAACGAGTCTGTCCGTGCGGCGCGGCCACGACATCAGCCCGACGGCTCGAAGGGCCTTCGACCACAGGCGAGACGGTCATTCGACTTTGGTCCAGGGCGTATCATCCTTCGGCCCGACTCACCGGACATACGGTGTCGCGATAATGGCCAGGTGGACACGGACGTCGCACCATGGCGAGGATGGTGGCCGCATGCCTGGCGGCTGGCAGCGGCCGCGGCAGTGGGCATACCGGTCTGGCTCGCCACCGGTGTGCTGCTGAAGTGGCAGGCGGCCGAAACGGGCTCCTGGTTCCTGATCGGTGATCCGCTGGTGGCGCTCGGCTGCTTGACGGCGCTCGTGTGGCGGCGGCGGTTCCCGCTCGCCGTCGCCATGACGGTCGCGATCGCGTCGACCGCGTCGGCACTCGCCACCGGCGCCACGCTCGTGGCGCTGGCTTCGGTCTCCACCCGTCGCCGTCCGGTGGAGATCGGGGTCGTCGGGCTGGCCTACGTGACCGCGTCACAGTTCGCCGTCGGTCTCCACCCGGTCCAGGGCCCGAGCCCGCCCAGCCCGTGGTGGGTCCAGCTCGCGTTCTCGGCACTGACCGCGGGCATCGCGGCGGCCGTGGGCATGGCCATCGGCGCGCGGCGTGCCGAAGTGCGGTCCCTGCGGGACCGGGCGGAGAGCGCGGAACGGGAACAGACCGCGCGAGCGGCGCAGGCACGGGCCCTGGAACGCAACCGGATCGCGCGCGAGATGCACGACGTGCTCGCGCACCGGATCTCCCTGGTCGCCATGCAGGCCGGGGTGCTCGACCACCGCGGCGACCTCACAGCCGAGGAGAACCGCATGCTGGTCCGCTCCATCGCCGACAGCTCCCATCAAGCCCTGGAGGAACTACGGGATGTCCTCGGTGTGCTCCGGGCCGACCCGACCCGCCCGGAACCACCACAGCCCTCCCTCGACCGCATCCCCGGCCTGGTGGCCGACGCCCGCGCATCCGGACTGGACGTCGCGCTCACCACCAGTCTGACGGCGGATCCGCCCGACGTCGTAGGGCGAACCTGCTACCGGATCGTCCAAGAAGGACTGACCAACGCCGCCAAACATGCCCCGGGCGCACACATACACATCACCCTCGAAGGAACAGAAGGCGACAAACTGGAGGTCAGTGTCCGCAACTCCCCAGCCATCACAAGAAACGTGCGACCGCCGGCATCGGGATTCGGTCTGCTCGGCCTCGGCGAACGAATCAGCCTCGCCGGCGGAACACTCGACCATCACCCCACGCCCGACAACGGATACATCCTCACCGCACGACTACCCTGGCCGAACCCCACGCACGAAAAGAGAACCTGAGTGGACAGCGAGCGGGAGCCGGTGCGCGTCGTCATCGTCGACGACGACCAGCTGGTGCGCGTGGTGCTGCGGCTTGTCATCGACGGCGAACCGGACCTGACCGTCGTCGCGGAGGCCGCCGACGGGGACGCCGCGATCGCCGTGGTGGACGAGCAGCGGCCGGACGTCGTGCTGATGGACGTGCGGATGCCCGGCCGTGACGGTCTCAGCGCGACCCGGGAAATCCTCACCCGCCGGGTGCCACCCCGGGTGCTCATGCTGACCACGTTCGACTCCGATGCTCTGGTGCTCGGCGCGCTGGAGGCAGGAGCACTCGGGTTCGTCCTCAAAGACACCCCACCGCCGCGGATTCTCGATGCGGTGCGGACCGTCGCGGAGGGCAACCCCGTACTGTCTCCAACGGCCACGGCACGGGTGATCGCCGCGGCCACCGGCCCACGGTCCTCCTACGCTCGCGACTCGACCCGCGAAGCCGCACGGAGACAGCTGGCCACGCTGACCGAACGAGAACTCGAAACCGCCCGGGCCATCGCGGACGGGCTGGGCAACCCGGAGATCGCCCGGAGGCTGCACATCAGCATCGCGACCGTCAAGGCACACACGAGCAACCTGTTCGCCAAGCTGGCGGTCGAGAACCGGGTACAGATCGCGCTCCTGGTCCGCGACGCGGAGGAATGACGGCCCCCGCGACGAGGTGAACCTTGAGCGGACTCAGGCCTTTTCAGCGGCCGGTCGAGCTGCCGGCCACCATTCCCGGGGTGAGCGCACACACCGCCGAGGTGGTCCTCGCCGAGATCGGCGCGGACATCAGCCGCTTCCCCTCGTCCGGCCACCTCGCCTCCCGCTACCGGCGCCTGGTCGGGCGCCGCGGCCGCCGACGGGCGCTGGTCGCCCTGCAGCACTCCATCCTCGTCTCGATCTGGCACATGTTCGCCCGCGACATCGAGTACGCCGACCTCGGTGGCGACCACTTCCTCGAACGCACCGGCAAGACCCGCGCCACCCGCCGCCTGGTCAGCCGGCTCAACCGCCTACCAGGTCAGCCTCCAGCCCGCAGACGCTACGCTCGGCATGCGGCATCAGGGGACGGCGTACCCAGAGACAGAAGGCCATCGCAAGGTCATGACCACGGAGTCGTCCTCGGCGCACCAGGAGTGGTCCACCCCCTGGCCCCAGACGACGTAGTCGCCCTGCCGCTCCAGCAGCACGCTGCGGCCGGGGAACTCCATACGGAAGCGTCCGGTGATGAGAACCAGCAGAGCTGTCCGCACCTCGCCCCGCACCCACTGTGCTCGTTGCTCACCTCGTGGATGAACACCCCATTTCACCTCGACCGCGTCACTGTGGCGGAGATCGCCCTGCTCCATGAAGTGCCCGAGCAGCCACCCCCGGTTCACTGTCGCGTCCTTGCCCGCATTGCCCATGTACACGCCGTCATCCATGATCTCGAACGCTAGCAACCGAGGGGCGGTTCAGACGCGGCACGAGCAATCGCAGGGCCACGGTGGCCACTTGCCGAAGCCCCGGACGGGTTCGCCCCGCCCAGGGCTCCTCCGGCCGGATCGGTCCGAGCAGTACGGTCCAGCGTCCTTCAGCGGGACTCATCGACCAACCGACGCGCGGCCACCTCCGCTCCGTCGGTGCGGAGCCGGCTGGCCAGGGACTTCGCACGCGCCCGGGTCTCGGCTGACAGGGCTGCCTTGAGCGCGATGCCCAGAGATTCGACGGTCGTGGTCGGTGCGTCGAGGGCCGCACCGAGGCCCAGTGCCGCCACCCGGCCGGCCCAGTAAGGGTTGTCCGACAGTTGGAGAGGGATCACCACTTGCGGCACACCCGCGCGGGCCGCCGTCAGCGTCGTACCCGCACCCCCGTGGTGGACCACGGCGGCCACCTTGCCGAACAGGTTCTGATGGCTGACCTCGCCGATGGCGAAGCAGTCGTCCCCGTCGTCCACGAGATCCAGGTCCGCCCAACCGCGGGACACGAGCACGCGGTGCCCCTGAGCACGGATCGCCTCGACGGTCATGCCTCCGATGCCTTCGGCCGGGAACATGCTGCCGAAGCCGACATAGACCGGTGGGGTGCCCGCGTCCAGGAACCCCGCCAAGTCCGCCGGGAGGGGCCGTTCGTCCGCGAGCGTCCATGCGCCTGTCTGTACGACGTCGAGGCCGGGCGTCTCCCGCCACGACCCCAGGACCGGGTCCGCCGCCAGCCACGGACGTTCGGTGAGGATGTGGTCGCGCACGTTGTCCACCAGCGGCAGACCGAGCGCTGCCCGGTGGCTGTTGAGTGCCTCGCCGAACTGCGCGTCGACGTTCTGGGCATCCGACTCCCACAGTGTCCGGTTGTCGGCGGCCTCGGGCTCCGGCCAGCCCGGCCGCGGTGGTGGCGCGTGGTACGGCGACGGCAGATGGACCGCCGCATAGCTCACGTACACGTAGGAGATGCCCGCGGCCTCGGCCACGGATCGCGCGGCGACCTGCCCCAGGCCTGCCGCCACCACCACGTCACATCCGTCGAACGCCGCGGGGAAGGCGTCGAACTGTGTCTCGACCAACTCGTTCCTGTAGCGGGCCAGGTCCTTCGCCGAGGGCAGGGTCTTCCCGCGCATCAACTCCCTGACAGATGGCCCGACCGGCACCAGTTGCACACCGATACCCGCGAGCCGATCGGCGAACTCCTCGTCCGGCGGAGCGCACATCCGCACTTCCGCGCCGAGCGCCCGTAGCCGCACGGCGAGTGCCACTAGCGGTTCGACGTCGCCACGTGTCCCGTATGTGGACAACAGCACCCGCATTCGGTGTCCTCCCTCGTGGGGTCTTCCATGCGTTTCAGTCGTCGTCTCGGTGGTCGTCGGAAATGACCGGCAGCAGTGTAGGCCGCGTGGCGGCCAGGGCGAGCGATGGTCGTCTCGCACCATCATGCTTGGTTGCGTCGCTCAACTCGACTGTTTCGCAGCGGACTTGTGCCTTCGGGCGCACGTGGAGCCGGAGGTTCGGCATCGGCCGGCTCTGGGCAGTCTGTGCTCGGCGAGGTGTGCAAGTTCCCCTATCGTCCACACGACCGGAGTGCCACTCGATGCCGAGTTCATCCACACCCGTACCTGATGTCTCAGTCATCCTGCCCTGCGCTGGATACGGAACCCGTTTCGGGGCGCCCTACCCGAAGGAGTTGCACTGTCTGGCTCCCGGGGTCACCGTGTTGGACCGCAGCCTGGAAGCCGTCGTCGAGCTTGCCAAGAGCGGACTCAGTGTGCGCCTGGTCGTGGGTGTTCGGAACACACAAGCTGGACACGGTGAGTTACCTCGCTCGCTATGCCGACACCTTCCAGATGGTCTTCGTCTACCAGGACGAGTCGTTCGGACCTGGTCTCGACGGGGCGATCCGGTCCGCCCTGCCGATGACACAGGGGCCGGTGGCCCTCGTCCTGCCCGACATCGTTGTCTCGGGGGCGGACACGCCTGGCACGCTCCTTGACGCCTTACGGCAGGTGGAGGTGGCGGGCTGGATCGTGGTGGCCGCCGAGGAGCGGGATCACGACACGCTCCGGCAGATGGGCGCGTTGGCCGTCACTGAGGCGGGGGGCGTCCTGACCGTGGGGGCGGCCACCGACAAGCCGACGGATCCCTCGGGCTTCAACGCGTTCTGGGGCATGGTGGCCGTCGCCGAGAGCGAGGCGCACAAGCTGCCCAACGTCGTGGGCGCAGGAACCGCCAACCCGTTGGCCGGTGCGGTCGCTCTCATGGTGGAGGGGATCGTCAACTACAACTTCCCCGTGGGCTGACTTCCTCTCCGCCGGAGGGACCGCCTTCACAGGCGGGGCCGCCGCACTGAACGACTTTCGACGCCCGTCGGCGGCTCGGGGCGCCCGGACCGGAATCCTCTCGTCCAAGCCGCGTCCGACCTGTCCGCCTGGGCGTTGTGATCCTCACGCCGGCCGGGGGCCATCGAAGCAACTCCGGTGGCCAGGCGGCAGGGTGAGGGATGTTCAGGAGACGTTCTGGTGGACTTCGGCAACGTAGCCGCCGGGGAAGCGCACGACGGCGCTGGTGCGTCCGTTCGCGGTGTGCGGTTTTGCGAGGACATCGGCGCCGGTCGCCTTCGCCTTCGCGATGGCGTTGTCCAGGTCGGCGACCTCGTAGCCGATGGACTCCTCACCGTAGGGGTGCGGCAGGTGCCCATCGGTGACGAACACCACGGTCTTCCCGAACTGGGAGGTGATGCTGATCCGGTGCATGACCTGGTTCGGCTCCCCCACCTCGGCGGCGTCGGCCCTTTTCTCGTCCTTCACGATCCGGCCGTGGGTGAACTGCAGGTAAGAGGAGAGGAAGGGGCGAAGGGTGCCTGCGGTGATGTACACGCGGTTCTCCGGCGTGGTGGTCAGCTCGGGCAGCGTGGGCGAGGTGAAGTTCAGCCACAGCTGAGTGTTGAGTCCGCCGGGGAACTGGATGACAGCGTCCCGCCCCACGGGGTCGTCGAACGGCGCGACCAGTTCGTATGCCCCGCTGCGCTGCGCTGCCTTCACTGCCTTGTCGACGTCCGTGACGCCCCATCCCGTCCGTTCCTCGCCGAAGGGGTGCGGCTTGGGGGTGTGGTAGTCGAAGACGCTCAAGTGCCCGACCGGGGAGGTGATGAAGGTCGACAGTGCCTTGCTGGGCGTGGGCGTCACATTCACATCGTCCACGAAGTCGTAGTGGGACCCGCCGAACGTGGCTTCCCAGCTGCGGACGAAGGCGGGCATGGTCCCGGGTTCAAGGTAGACATGGGCCGCCGCGTACTGCGGTCCGTAGGAAACCGGCTGCGCCTGCGAGGCGTCAGCAGGCTTGTGCACGGGATGGGCCACGGGCGCGGGCGCGGGCGCGGCGGCTCCGGCGAGCAGCGTCAAAGCACCAGTGAACGTGAAAGCCGCAGAGCGGACAAACATAGGTAAAACTCCCAAATATGCGGTCGATGCACTGGCACCGATTCCGGTCGGGCCTACCGGGAAATGTCTTCAGTCCGCCGGGCCAAGGCTGCCCCGCGGTGTCTCCAACTCTCGCTCCATGCCGATCCGTTCGACATCAATGTTGCGGGAGATCGGGGACACCTATCCATGATCCAGAGTCCACGGTTCTTTACGTATCGTCCAGGAGGTGTCGGCGGCGCTCGGATTCCGGGATCCAGTGGCTGACGCGATCGGCCTGGCCGACTGGTCGCAGGACGCCGCCGAGGCCGTCGCGGCCAACCGGGCGGACGGCCACCGTCCGCCCACTACGGCCGAGCCCACCCGGAAAAGCCTCGTCAGCGCAGGGCGATGCCCGTGTCCGAGGCACGGAGCGCCTGAGCGAGGGGGCCCGCGCCAGGGCCCGCCAGCCAGCGGTCGAAGCGCAGCAGGAAGGGGAACTCCGCGCGCAACGCGTCGAGGTTCGCGTTTCCCGCCAGCCTGCCGTCGTCCACGAGTGCTTTCAATGTGCCGATGACCTCGTCCTGTGCCGACAGCGTCGTCGGCAGGCGGCTGTAGCTGATCGTCCGACCAGCGGCCTGGGTCAGGTGCTCGGCCAGGTCATTGCCGGTGAGAGCGTCACCGGCAAGCTCCATGGTGCGGCCGGCGTAGCGATCGGGTGAGCCGAAGACCGCGGCGACGATGCGGCCGATATCGCGTACGGCGATGAACTGCATGGCCTGGTCGGGGCGCATCAGGAAGGACAGATGTCCCCGGTCGAGGCCCGTTCCGGGGGTCACGAGGAGTTCCATGAACGTGGCCGGCCGAATGATGGTGCCGGCGATGTCCAGGTTCCTGACATGGGCCTCGATACGGCTCTTGGTGTCGAGATGGGCGACGCCCGTTGTCGAACCAGCGGTGACCGCCGAACTGTAGACGAGGTGGGCGACGCCGCAGTGCTCGGCGATCTCGGCCACGGCCGCGCCGAAGCGGACCTCGTCCTCGTTGGTCACGTCGGCGCCGGCCTGGCCGGAGTTCGGCTGGACACTGAAGACGCCATGGGCGCCGGAGAAGGCCGCGCGAAGCGAGTCCGAATCACCGAGGTCACCGCGCACGGTTTCCACGCCGACGGCGGACAGGGACCGGGCCCGGTCGCCGGACGGGTCCCGCACGACCGCGCGCACCCCCCAGCCGTCGGCCCGCAGCGCCGCGGCGACCGATCCTCCCTGCTGCCCCGTAGCGCCCAGCACGACCACGGTTTTGTTGATGTTGGTCACGCCGGCCACGCTGCACTCTCGGCGATCACGACCGTGTTCTTGATGAACATTGCTGATCCTTCCTGAGGTCTTGCGAGGTCAGTTCGGAGACGTGCTGGTCACAGGCGTGCTCCGGAACTCGGACGGGATGGTTCGTACCGGTGTCCGCTACGCTAAAACCTGACGCTTACGTCAGGTGCAAGCGGGACGTGGAGTCGAGTCGGGAGGTCGCGATGCGGATCGGCGAGGTCGCCGCGAAGGCGGGCGTAAGCGTCAGGGCGCTGCGCTACTACGAGCAGCAGGACTTGCTCCGATCCTCCCGAAATCCCGGTGGCCAGCGCCGGTATCCGGACGATGCCGTCGAACGGGTCAGGTTGCTCCGACAGCTCTACTCCATGGGCTTGACCAGCAGAACCATTCGCAAGGTGCTGCCGTTCGCCGACTCCGGTGGGGCGTCACCGGAACTGCTGGAGCTGCTCGCGGCCGAACGCGACCGCCTCGACCGGCAGTTGACGGACCTGCGGGACGCGCGCAGGCGGCTGCACGACTGCCTCACCGAGGCGCGCCATCATGACGGAACGGGAAGTTCATCCTGAAGCAGGGGACGGCGGCCCGAGTGGGCAGTTGACACGTCGGCGTCGCCAGGGGCGTGGGCGAAGCGACCACTTCCCTTGTTGATCAGAAACTCAACGGTGCATCAAGCCCCCGACTCCTTAGCGTAGTTGGCTGGCGGTCACCTCGGCGGCGTCGTCGGCGAGTCCGAGCCGGACGGCATCAGCGCGACTCACCGCCGCCTCGGCGTCGAACTCCCGACGCTCCGGAGTGGGCCTTGTGGAAGGCCGAACGCCGGGTACTGAAGATCCAGGCGGCGCTGCGCCAGTGGGCGGTCGACGGTTCAGGCCGTCAGTTCGACTGGTCGCGTCCGGGGCCGCAGGAACATGCTGGTTCGATCTCGCATGCGTCAGGGTCGAGAAACGCGGTGATGTCGTCCGGTGTGCGGAATCGGGCTGTGGAGGCGGTGACGGTGAGATCGTCGGCTTCGAGGAGCGGGCGGACGTTTTTCACTGCGCGACTGATGGTCATGGCGGTGGTGTTGAAGAGTCGGCCAAGGAGCTCCTGGCGGGAGTGTTTCCGCAGATAGAGGATGGTGACCAGGATCTGGTCGGCGGGTGTGAGGGTCGGTTTGCGGCCTGAGCCGCGGGCGACGCGGCGTGGTCCGCCGCGGGCTGCATGGCGGACCCGCTCGCGGTGCTCATCCAGCCGGGGAATCAGGGTGTGGGTCAGGTCGCTGAGCTGTTCACGGGTCATGCCGGTCAGCTCGGGGTGTCGCAGGTCGTGGGGGGTGAGGGAGTCGGAGTCGCCGGCTACGGTGCTCATGGCCTCAAGCCTCTTGGTTCCGGGTGGGGTGTCGGGTCGGTGTGAGGACCCGCCACCGGGAGAAACATGGCAGGTCAGGGGGCAGACCCTCCTCGCAGTGCAGCGTCGAGTGCGTCCAGGGTCCAGGCCCAGGACTCCTGTGCGGCGATGTCCGTGTGGTCGAAGGCGCCGGCTGCCTCCAGGGCGGCGTAGCCGTGGAAGACACTGCCCAGCATGCGGACCGCGTGTGTCTGGTCCGGCTCGGCCAAGTTGTAGCCGCGCAGGATCGCCCGCGTCATCTGCGCGTGCCTGGGGCCGGCGCTGGCTGCGGCGGTCTGCGGGTCCAGCCGGTATCGGGCTGCTTCGTACCGGCCGGGGTGCGCGCGGGCGTAGTCCCGGTAGGCGTTCGCGAAGGCCGTCAGAGCGTCTTTGCCCGCGCGGCCTGCCACGGCGTATGCGACCCTGTCGGCCATTTCCTTCAGCGCGAACAGCGCGATCCGGGTCTTGAGCTCGTGGGAGTTCTTCAGGTGCGAGTACAGGCTGGCCGGCTTCACGTCGAAACGCCGGGCGAGCGCCGACAGGGTCACCTGGTCGAAACCAGCCTCATCGGCGAGCTCCGCACCCGCGAGCGTCAGCCGCTCCGGGCTCAGTCCTGCCCGAACCATAGCCATCACTCACCCTCAAAGAGCCTACGCCAAGTATGCATATACCTATAAGCCATCGGCAAATTGCAGAGTGGCGTAGCGAGGGCGTGGCGAATCCTGCGGGACGGTGAGCGTGGCGGCGGCACGAAGTGGCCGTCCTGGATGCGGTGAGGTGGCCGTGCACGGTCAGGCCGTGCCGGCGGTTCGGCGAAGAGCCGGTTCTCGCGCGGGTGATCGGGGCGGACATCGGCCGGGAGCGTTCGCCGGTCCTATTCGGGCAGGCGGGCAAGGATCGCCTCCAGGCCGAAGGCGAAGCGGTCCTCGAAGGCATCCTGCCGCATGTGCGCGGCGACCCGGTGCAGTGCTGGGTGCGTGCCGGCGTCCACGGCCCGGGCCAGCCGGTCGTCGAACCGGTCGGGCGCGGCCTGTTCCTCCTGGACCAGCCCCAGGAGGAAGTAGATGACCGTCCACGCCGTCCAGGCCGCCTGCTCCTCGTCCGCTCCCGCTTCCAGCAGGGCGTCGACGAGGCGGTCGGCGAAGTGCAGGGTGTGCGGCTCGGCCGGGTAGGTCCCGGTCACCAGGGCGGCGCCGTCGCGGTGTGCGAGCAACGCTCGCCGGTACCGGCGAGCCAGTTCCCGCGCCCGTTGCCGCGGCGGGGAGGGCAGGCCCGCATAGCCGATTTCGCCCACGACCGCGTCGGCCATGAGCTCCAGCATTCGCGCCTTGGTCTTCACGTGCCACAGGACGGTGTTCATGCGCACCCCCAGGCTGTCGGCCACCGCCCGGGTCGACAAGCCGTCCAGCCCCCGGTCCTCCAGCACGTGCAGCGCGGCGTCGACCACGGCCGCGCGCGTGAGTTGGCCTGAGGTGTCTTCCCTGCCTTGCCTATTGGTCACTGACCTAGTTTACTTCGGCATACCTCCTGGTCACCGACCAAGACAACGAGTGAGGGAGAAGAACCATGAACTACCAGGTCGTCGTCGCCGGAGGCGGCCCTGTGGGCCTGTGGCTGGCCGCCGAACTGCGCCGCTGTGGAATCACCGTCGCGGTCATCGAAGCGCGCACCGAGCGCGACGCCCGCTCCCGCGCCCTGACCGTGCACCCCCGCACCATCGAGACGTTCGCCTCCCGCGGCGTGCACCACCCCTTCATCAGCGAGGGAATGCCGCTGCCCGGCGGGCACTTCGGCCTACTGGACTCCCGGCTGGACTTCCGCCGCCTGCCCAGCCCCTTCCCCTACACGCTCGCCCTGCCGCAGGAGCGCACCGAGGCCCTGCTGGAGCAGCAGGCTCTCGAACTGGGAGCGACCATCCTGCGCGGTCACGAGGTCACCGGCCTGAGCGAGGGGCCCGACCGGGTCCGCGTGCACCTCCGAACCCCCGACGGCCCTTCCCGCATCGAGGCGGCCTACCTGGTGGGCTGCGACGGCGCACACAGCACCGTGCGCAACGCAGCCGGCATCGGCTTCCCCGGCACTCCGTCCACCGTGCTCGGCTGGCTCGGCGACGTCGTCCTCGATGAGCCCCCGGCCCCAGGCCACAGCTACTTCGGCCCGACCGGCACCCTGATGGCCGCCCCGATGCCCGGCGGCCTCCACCGCCTCGTCGGCATCGCCCCCCGCGACATCACCACCACCTGGCCCGGCGACCTGACCCTGGAGGAGCTGCGCGAGAACGTCATCACCGTGGCCGGGACCGACTTCGGCATGCGCGATCCCGTCTGGCTCTCCCGCTTCGGCAACGCCACCCGTCTGGCCACCCAGTTCCGGCACGGCCGCGTGTTCCTCGCCGGCGACGCCGCGCACCAGCACTTCCCCGCCGGCGGAGTCGGCATGAACATCGGCATCCAGGACGCCGCCAACCTTGCCTGGAAGCTCGCCGCCACCCTCAACGACTGGGCCCCCGACACCCTCCTGGACACCTACCACGCCGAACGCCACCCGGTCGGCGTCGACCTCACCGAAACCAGCCGCGCCCAGGTCGCCCTCATGACCGCCTTCACCCCGGAAGGACTCGCCCTGCGCGGCCTGCTCAGCCAACTGATCACCACCCTGCCCGAGTTCAACGACCGACTCGCCGCACAGGTCAGTTCCCTCGCCGTCACCTACCCGCCGACCGTGCCCGACGCCCATCGACTGACCGGCACCCGCGCCGGCGACCTCGCCGTCGACGACACCGGCCTGTTCGCCTTGCTGCGCGCCGACAGCTACCTGCTGCTCGACCTCACCAGCAGCCCGGACCGACCCCTCCACCACCTCGCACGGCCCGGCCTGCGCGTGCACACCGGCACCCCCCACCTGCTCCCGGCCGACTGGTCCGGCATACGCGCCACCCTCATCCGCCCCGACGGTCACGTCGCCTGGGCAAGCGGCGACAGCCGCGACACCGCGCTCGTCAACGACCTCACCTCCGTCCTCGCCACCACCCACCGGAAGTGACCAGGCCCACGGACCGACTTGCCCGTACCCGCGCCGGCGACCTCACCGTCGTGTGAGGTGCGTCAGAGGAAGTGGTTGACGTGTCATGTATGTGCTCCCTAGGGTGAGCCTGGCGAGGGCATCACACGCTGCACCGACGCCATCGCGCGTTTTCGCATTTCCCGCGATCTTCCCAGGAGATGAGGACCGGTGGACGTCGACGAAGAAGACCATCAGAGATGCCTACCTGGTGGCCGAGGTCCAGGACATCCCCGGCCGGATCGCCTCCTTCACCGAGGACGGCACCTTCACGGACCAGCCGGTCGGCATCACCTATCGCGGCAAGACCATCAAGGTGCCGTGCTGTGACGTGTTCCGGGTGCACGACGGCAGGATTGCGTCGTCCAACTGTTACCCCTCGGGCACTGTTCTCTTCGGCCGGCTGGGCGTGCTGACCAACCTGGAGGCCGCGCTCGGCCAGTGACCTGACCGGCCTGCGCAGGGCAGGCCCGGGTTTTCGCCACTCCTGTCCCGATCTGTGGTTTTCCTGCCCTGATCCGAGGGGTTTTCGCAGGTGGCGCACGGCAGTCCCGAAGCGCCAAGCATGCGGTCCTGCTCGCGGTCGCCAGCCTCAAGGAAGCCCTGGGCACCTCGGCCTGACCCCTGCGGGCGGCCACGCACTCAGGTGCGTGGCCGCCACCCGCATCAGTGGCCCGCGGGCGCCGCGGCCCCAGGGACAGAACAGCACCCCGCTCCCCGCCACCCCTCTACAGACCTCCCCGCGCGCAGTCCGTACTCCGCCGGCCGGCGCCCCTTCGAAGTTGGAGCACATCATGCGTTCACAGCATCACCCCGGTCCGGTCGCGGACGAGCCCTCCTTTGGCACGTCCCGGCGCGGCCTGCTGCGAACCGCCACCATCGCCGGACTGGCGACCGCCGTACCGGCCACCCTGGGCACGGACCTCGCCTCCGCCACCACCTCCGCCGGCGCCGTCGGCCCGCTGAACCTGCCGAAGGCCACCAGCCGGATCACACCGCTGGACCTGCGCGTCCCGGAGGCCCTGCTGACGGACCTGCGCCAACGGCTGGCCCACGTCCGGCTGCCCGAGCAGGAGACCGTCACCGACAATTCCCAGGGTGTCCAACTCGCCAAGCTGACCGGCCTGCTGCAGTACTGGCGCACTCAGTACGACTGGCGCCGCTTCGAACGGCAGATCAACGCCCTGGGCCAGTACCGCACGCAGATCGACGGCCTGGGCATCCACTTCCTGCACGTCCGCTCCCGGCACACGAACGCCACGCCGCTCATCCTCACCCACGGCTGGCCGGGCTCCTTCGTGGAGTTCGTGAAGGCGATCGGCCCTCTGACCGACCCCACGGCGCACGGCGGCAGCCCACAGGACGCCTTCCACGTGGTCGTCCCCTCGCTGCCGGGGTTCGGCTTCTCCGACCGGCCCGCCACCACCGGCTGGACCAACGCCCGCATCGCGGCGGCCTGGGCCACCCTCATGGAACGCCTGGGCTACACCCGGTACATCGCCCAGGGCGGCGACTGGGGCGGCGTCGTCACCACCCAACTGGGCAAGCTGCGGCCCAAGGGCCTGCTGGGAGTGCAGCTGAACTTCCCCGAGTACACCTTCAGCCCGCCGGTCACCGACACGATCACTCCCGCCGAACAGACGGCACTCGCCCAGATCCAGACCTTCTTCAGCCAGCTCTCCGGATACTCCCTGGAACAGTCGACCCGTCCGCAGACCATCGGCTACGCCCTCGCCGACTCTCCTTCAGGACAAGCCGCCTGGATCTATGAGAAGTTGCTCGACTGGACCGACAACACCGGCCGGCCCGAAGGTGTCCTGTCACTGAACGACATGCTGGACAACATCACCCTGTACTGGCTCACCGACACCGCCGCCTCCTCCGCCCGCCTGTACTGGGAGAACCACGGCGCCGCCGAGCTGACCAAGCTCGACCTGCCGGTCGGGCTGAGCGTCTTCCCCCACGAACTGGTCCGCAGCCCGAAGATCTGGGCCGAGCGCGCCTACAGCAACCTGGTCTACTACAACGACCAGATCCCCTACGGCGGCCACTTCGCGGCGTTCGAGCAGCCTCAGTTGTTCACCCAGGAGGTCAGGAAGTTCGCCCGACTGGTGAAGTGAGCCGGCACCCCCCGCGGCGAACGGGCCGCAGCGAGGGCGGCGGCGGTAGATGTGAGGACACGTCCACCGTCGCCGCCCTCGTGGCAGCTACGGGCTGCACAGCACCCGTGGGACCTGGAGTCTCGATCAAACCCGGAACGGTTCACCGATCCCCTCTGTCCGCATACGGGACTCTGGTGCCACCTTGACGCCGGAATCGGCGCGGGCGTCAAGGTGGCAGGCCCTGGCAGTCAGACGGTGTAGCCGCCGTCGATGTTGATCGTCGCGCCCGTCACGTAGGCCGACTCGGAGCCGGCGAGGTAGACGATCAGGCCAGTCAACTCATCGGGAGACGCGTACCGATTGACCGGGGTCAGCCCGATCATCAGATCGGCGTGGTCCCCTTCGGACGGATTGCTGTCTGTCGCGATCGCGCCCGGCTGGATGTTGTTGACCGTGATCGCCCTCGGCCCCAGCTCCCGGGCCAGCGCTCGGGTGAAACCGCCGATGGCCGCTTTGGTGAGGGAGTACGTCGTGCCGTTCGGGATCGGCATCCGCTCGGCGAAGACGCTGCCGATTGAGATGATCCTGCCTCCGTCGCCCATGTGCCGCAGGGCTTCCTGTGTGGCCACCCACACCGAGCGTACGTTCACCGCGACGTCCCGGTCGAAGTCGTCGACGGTAAGTTCCCCGATCGGTGCGAGGTGGGCGCCTCCGGCGTTGTTCACCAGGATGTCCAAGCGGCCGAAGGCCTCCACGGTGCCGGTGACCGTCGCGCGGACGGCTTCGGCGTCTCCTGAATCGGCCGCCAGCGCCACCGCCCTGCCGCCGTCCGACGTGATCTCGGCGACGACCTTGTCGGCGTGGCCGGGTGACGAGTGGTAGGTGAGGGCGACAGCCGCGCCCTCACGGGCGAGGCGACGCGCGATGGCCGCACCGATGCCACGGCTCGCGCCTGTGACCAAGGCGACCTTGCCGCTGAGTGGCCCGCTCGTCTTTCCCGCCGAGCCCTCATGAGACGCCGTACGTGTCGCGCTCATTCACTTCACCTCGATCTTCGAGGAGTTCTCCGCCAGCCAGGCGTCGAAGTTCTTCAGTGCCGGGTTGATCTCGCGCAGCCGGTTCAGATCGCGGGCGCCGGTGAACTCCTGGTCGAAGTCGCCGTAATACTGGAACATGTTGGCGATCTCCGCAGCCGCCGGGATGTCCAGGGAACGGAAGACGTCGTAGGGCACCGACTGGAAACGCACCGGCTCGCCGAGCGCGGCTCCCAGCTTCTCCGCGTACTGCGCACCGGTCAGGTGGTCGCCGGCCAGGCTGATGGTGGTGCCGACGAACTGCTCACCACCCTTGAGGATGGCGTGCGCGATGCGGCCGATGTCCGCCACGTCCACCCCGGCGAGGAGCTTGCCGTCCTCCAGCGGCAGGGTCAGGGTCAGCACGCCGTCCTCGGCGCGCTGAGGAGCCATGGCCTGCAGGAAGCCCTGGAAGAAGAAGGTGGTGTTCAGGAAGGTCGTCGGCACCCCGGCCTGTGTGAAGAGCTCATTGGCCTCACCCTTGGCGTCGAAGTGCGGCACGTTGTACTTGTCCTGAAGGACGGGCATCCGATCGTCGTCCAGCGGCAGCAGTTCGCGCGTGTCCTCGAGCGTCGACCAGACCACATGACGCAGCCCCGTGGCCTTGGCAGCCCGGACCAGGACGTTGACTTCCTCGGTCTCCTTGGCCGCCGAGCCATGCGCCCAGAAGTTGGTGACGAGGAAGGCGCCGTAAGCACCCTCGAACGCTTGGTGCACGGTCGGCTCGTCGTAGAAGTCCGCCTGGACAACCTCCGCCCCCAGCTCAGCAAGCTCCCTGGCCGCAGGCGAGTCGGGGTTCCGGGTCAGCGCGCGCACCGTGAAGCCCGAGTCCGGATCGGCGAGGATCGCCCGCGCGGTGCCACCACCCTGTGCGCCCGTCGCTCCGGCGACCGCGATGACCTTCTTGTCGCTCATACCAGCTACCCCTGTCCGAGTGGAGAGCAATCTAGTTGAGCCATCAACTGAATCAGACTTACGTTGATGCATCAACCTTTGCCAATGAGATTCAGCCAGGTAGCGAAGACCGTGAGTCCCTCAGCCGTGTGCCGACCGGGCCGTAGCAGACGTAGTAGGCAATCTCGGTGGGAAACCAGATCCGGATCGGCGCCCGGGCCCAGTCGTACAACCGCTGTCCGTGGGCGCCCGGACCGGCGGACAGCCGCTTCCACGACTGCCCGGGCAGGCCGGACACCAAGGCGTCGACCCGGACCTCGGCGCCCCGCTGGTGATGACGGTGTCGTCGACCTTGGTCGCCGGCACGTGCGCGACCGCGCGCTGCTCCAGCCAGTACCGCAGTCGCTCGACCTGGCCGTATGCCTCGTCCGCGGTCACCCAGGCAAACGGCACCTTCGCGTCCAGAGCGCGCTGGAGCATGGCCTGGAAGTGTTCGGTCTTCGTAGCGAACGGCACATCGTCCGGGATGCCCGCCCCCGCCGAGAGGCGTAGGCGAGGAAGGCGCCGATCTGGGAGTTCCCCGTCCGCCCTGCAGTGCCGGAGTACTGCCTCCGCACGCCGGCCGACCTGGTGCCCTTCTTCAAGAACCCGGTGTCGTCACCGATCAGCACCGCGTTCTTGTCGCCGACGTGCAACCCTGCCAACACCTCACGCCACGACTCGACTTGATCCCCAACCGAGATCCACAAACACCAGGACCCTCAATCACACCAGACCCCCTAACCGTGATTGCAGTACTACGGTGCGGGTCACGTCGGGTCGTGATGGCTCCTGTGGGCTTCGGTATGCCGGGAGGGTGAGGTATCCCGGCGGCGGAGAGCTTCGTACTTTCGGCCGGCCTCCAGGCCTCACATTCCTCCTTCTGACCGAACCGGGCCGGGCCGTCGTGCGTGAAAGATAGGCCGTGCACGACAAGCGAACCACCTACCTACAGGAGTTGCTGTGATGCCCTCCCTGACCAGCCCCGTCGCCAAGTTGCTGCTGACAGCCTCAGCCCTGTCGTTGACCGCCGTCACTGGCTGTGGTGTGTTCGGAGGGAGCTGGGACGTCAGGCTCGAAGTGATAGGTGAGGGAAGCGGTAACGTCAGCTACGCCTTCTCCGGCGACAATGACGGCAAGTCGCAGAACGGTGTGAAGCTGCCCTGGAGCAAGAGCCAGAACGTCGGGTACGGCTTCAACGACGTCGCCGTCACCGACGCGGCACCGGGCACAGTCTGCCGTATCTACGTCGACGGGAAGCTCAAGGACGAGCAGCGGAAGCCGGATGCCAAGGGCACGGTGGGATGCTTTGTCAATCTGCAATGAGTGCGTCCGGGACCGCTGCAGGGGTTGGGTGACACCTGACCTGGCCTGCTGAGAGGCGGCCTGGAAGGATGTTGCAGCAAACTGATCCGGCTGCCGGAGCAGGAGAACGAAGGAACTCAGGAGGGCTGCGGCGTATCTGCCGCAGGCGAACCCGCTGGCCAAATGTACCCGCTCGTCCGCGAGCCGGCCGCCGCTGACGCCCCTTACCGGGTGCCGGTGGCGGTGACGTGCCGGGTACTCGGGCCGGCCCGCCAGCCCTACTACCGCTGGCCGGCCAGGCCGGTCACCGACGCCGAGACGGCCGAGGCATACCGCGCCAACGCCCTCTTCGACGCCCACCGCGACGATCCCGAGTTCGGGCACCGCTTCCTCCTCGACGAGGCCCGCGCCGCCGGTGAGCCGATGGCCGAGCGGACCGCCTGGCGGATCTGCCGGGACAACGGCTGGTGGAGCGCGTTCGGCAAGCGAAGGGGCCGGGGCAAGAACAGCAAGGCCGGGCCGCCCGTCCACGACGACCGGGTGCATGGCTCCTTCACCTCTTGGATCAGCGGAGGTGCTCTGCGCTCCTGTTCTTCTGCCGAGGCGTCTTTGTCGCGCGGAGACCGGAGTCCGTCAGGGAGTTCGGTCGCTTGAGTCGCTGTTCCGCGTGCGGTTGGCGCCCTTACTCGGCCGTGAGAGCTTCCGCGTAGGGGAAAACGAGCTCACCGGAGGACGATTCCGGTGGCGACACCACGATCTGCCGCGACCCGTTCTGGAACTGACCGACCTCATGGCCGGCAATTTCCTGGAACTGGACTTGCAGAACCCGCGGCTGTGACCACTCACCCTTCACGCCGAACCGGACATCACCCATCACTGTCGGGAAGGCTTCCTCTCGCGTGTACTCCGAGAGGCTCTCGTCGTCGAAACCGCCGGTGGCCTCGACGGCTTGAGCGACCACCTGCATCTGGGCGTACGCGAGCGGCACCATGTAATGCCCCAGCAGGTCGACACCGGCTTCGCCGGCCCGTGCCTGGTATGTGTTCAGCAGTTCCTGAACACCCGGGAACATCATTTTGGGGACCGGAGCCCAGTACTCGTAGTTCACGAAGCCGTTGAGCAACGGTCCGAGTGTCGTCTTCACCGCTGTGTTCTGCGGACCGATCATGGCACCGCCGACCATCTTCGGCCGGTAGTGGTGAGATCGAATGGTCCGCACCAGGCCGATCGAGTCGTCCAGGTAGGAACACAGGAAGAGCAGATCGCTGCCGGTTTCCGCGACGGCGTCGATGACGGGCGTGAAGTCCTCGGTCGACAGCGGGTAGGTGGCCTCGTGGACGACCTTGATCCCGTACTTCTCAGCATTAGCCTTGGCGCCGAGAATGGGATTACGGGAGAACTCGGCATCCGCGGAGACGAGCGCCACGGTCGTGGGCCGCGGATTCTGCTGCGCGGCGAGTTCGAAGAACCCATCGGTGAGCGCGGCGTTCGGATCCGGCCCGGTCGGGATCATGGCGAAGTAGTTCGGATAGACGAGCGCATTGTTGACGCCAAGCCCCATGAGCCCGACGAAGAAGCGCTGCCGCTCCATCACCAACGGCATGGCTGGCAGCAGGGTGTTGGTGCCATAACCACCGATGACTAGATCAACCTTGTCCTCGTCAATCAGTCGTTCGTAGATCCCGGGAACCAGAGAGGCGTCTCCCTGGTCGTCGTAGCGGACGAACTCGACTGGACGGCCGAGCAGTCCACCGCGAGCGTTGATGTCCTCGCGCCAGATCTCATGGGCGAGGCGGGCCGACCGGCTGTTGCCCGCGAGGGGACCGGTCAGCGACAGGCAGTACCCCATGCGGATGGGAGCCTCTTCCGCGGCCATGTCAGACCTCGCTTCCATCGCCGACCGTGAGCAACTGCGTCTCCCAGCTGAAAGCGATGCCGGAGGCGCCACCGTGCTGAGCCTGAACCTCGACCGTGCCCGGGACGGTCTTCTCGCGGGCCCAGTCGCGCTGCCACTCACCCAGCACGGGCGGTATCGCGACGCAGATCTCTGTCCAGAGACCGGCGGTGATCAGTTTCTTGCGGCCGGTCGCCTTGACGGCGTCGACGACGCGTTCGTCTTCCCAGGTGTTGATGAGCGTGCGGTTGATCGGCTTCTGTTCCGGTAAGACGTCCTGCAGTCCCTTGATGAGGTAGCCGCCGCGCTCCTCCAGCACGGTCGTCAGGATGGTCGGTACGTCGAACACCTTGGTCGCCTTGGCGAGGGCGGTGACGTTGTTCACGATCATCGTGGGTTCGTGGCTGTGCAGGTTGGCGAACTGGAACGGCTGGTGGTCGATCAGGACGACGACGCTCTCCTCGGGCGTCAGCAGTGCCTGAAGTCCGGGCTTTGCTTCCTTGCTCATGAGATCCCCTTCCTGGTGTTTGTGTCTGCGTGCTCAGACGGGACATCGTGGATCTCGGCGCCGTCGATGCGGCCGAACCGGTCCGTACAGGCGCCTCTGAGGCTGAACCGGCCACTCACGCCGAATCGGTTGGTATCGCTTCACGAACCGGTACGGTCTCCGTATAGCGACGGTCCGCGGCATCAGTAGCGGCCCGCCAGGAGCAAGTTGGTGATACGTCACCTACATTAACATCAGTACTTGATACGCCAATTGGTCGATCCGCCCTCGACATGAACCGCTCCGGGCCTGATGGAGGCTCGATTCCCTGAGGGGATCGAGCCATGGCACGCCCGTCCCCCTACCCGCCCGAGCTTCGTGAACGCGTAATCCCAGGACTCGACGGTCCGCCATCTCACCAGCCATTCGCGGCACCAGCGCACCGCGCGGGCCCTGGTCTCAGTCAGAGCTCGAAAACGACTCGCGGAGTCGGAGGGGGCCACCGTGCGGCGGGCTCACACCACGACGATCAGCGTCCGGCACAGGCCGGTGAGTTTCGCAGCGGCTTGAAGACACCGGGCGCCACCGCTCTTTCAGAAGGTCTCACGGGACCGGAAACCAACAGGAGTCAGCCCGATGCCCACGAGACCGCCACGAACCTCACCTCATCGACGGTCCGGACAGCCACAGGCCAACCGGAGCCACTACTCAAGGATCAGGAAAAACCGTTGACCATCGGCGAACAGTCCAACGCCGCGCTACTGGCCGAGGACGACTTTCCTGACCACCAGCAGGTGGTGCAACGCTTCGGCGACCTCGCACCGGACGGCACGACGAGCACGGTGGCATTGTCGCGTCTGTTCGAGCACCCCCGGGTTGGTCTGCGCTTCTCGCGCTTCGACAAGCTCACGGCTGAGGCCACCATCGTCCTCGCCGACAAGTCCGGGCCGATCACCTTGCCGGACGAACTGCTCGCCGACCTTGAGCAGCTGCAACTGCCGGAAACCGGTACAGCAGTCGCGTCGAAATAGATCGTCTCCACACCTCCAGGATTGACATGTTCATAACCACGGCCGACAGGTGTTGGTTCAGCTCCCACATCTGCGCCGCGCCGCCCGAGGGGATCGCGCACCTCGCTCCGTAGTGATACAGTTTCGTATTAGTTTGATAATGAACTAGTGAAGTCAGTGAATTAGCTGCCTTCTGTACAGGACAGGGGAAGGTTCTCAGCTCATGCCGATCCAGCACATCGCCATCCCACGAGGCCCCTTCGAGCTCGCCGCCCATCTGTATCTGCCGGAGGATTTCGATGCCGCGCAGCCGCACGCGGCGGTTGTCCTCTCCACGCCCGGAAGCAGCGTCAAGGAGCAGATCGGTGCGAACTATGCCGCCCGGCTCGCGGACGGCGGCCTGGTCGCGCTCGTGTTCGACCCCGCCTATCAGGGGCAGAGCGGCGGTGAGCCCAGGGACCTGGAGGACCCGTACCGTCGCGGTGAGGACATCTCCTACGCCATCGACGCGCTCACCCTTGTCCCCGGCATCGACCCGGACCGCATCGGCGTCCTCGGCATCTGCGCCGGTGGAGGCTATGCCGTGCATACGGCCCGCACCGATCACCGCATCAAGGCCGTGGGCACTGTCGTAGGTGGCAACATAGGCGCATCGTTCCGCAGCTTCACCCCGAACGGTCCTGCCGCCGCACTGGACGAACTGGCGAAAGCACGCACACAGGAGATCCTCAGCGGGCAGATGAACCGCGACAACTGGCTGCCCGACACTCTTGAGGATGCTGCGGCGATCGGCCTCACCGACATAGACAGCACCCAGGCGATCACGTACTACCGCACTTCACGTGGGCACAGCGAACACTCCACCAATCGCCGACTCTCCCGCAGCGACTCCCTCATCCTCGGCTACGACGCGTTCGCACATGTGGAGGAACTGCTCACACAGCCGCTCGCCGTCATCCTGGCAGGACGTAAGGGCAACACCGGCTCCTACGAGGCAGGCATGCAGCTGTGGGAGAAGGCGCCGAACCCCGTCGACCTGTACGTCGTCGAAGGCGCCGGGCACTACGAGATGTACGACGTACCCGACTATGTCGACCAGGCGATCGCACGACTCGTACCCTTCTACCACGAGCACCTGCCCGCGTGACGCCACCACGGGCCTGACCTTGACAAGTCCTGTGAACGGAGTGGGAGCAGATGGGCACCCCGACTCGGTCCATGGGACCCGACCGCTTGGAGGTCGGTGCGATCGGCTTCGGCGCGATGAGCTTCGCCAACGTCTACGGGCAGGGCGGCGACCACAGCCCCGACGCGGTGGCGCGGGAGATTGCCGAGCGGGCGTACACCCGTACGACGGCGTGTTCCCTCAGGCTCGTCGGCGCCGTCACGTCGATGCCCCGGCGGGCGAACGCGAGCGAGGCGGACAAGACCCGCCAGTGATCCACCGACGACGATCGCGTGCAGGGGCGGCTCATGCGAGCGGAACCACCCGGAGGGTCGCCTCCCGTGCTGGTGAACTCGTCATCTGTCGGACGCCGGAGTCATTGCCGTAGCGGGCGCGCAGTGCCTGATCGACCTCGGCTTCGCGCCCGGAGTCGCGGATGAATGCGACCCTGGTCCGTCGGCCGTCGATGTCGATCTCGCCATGTCCCGTGCGGGTGGCGCCGCGGTACCAGGCGCCGCCGGTGCCGTTGAGCGAGCGGATGAGTTCGTCGTGGCCGATGCGGACGTGCCCGATGAGCACGAAGTGCCGCAGAGTGCCGTCAGCCCGTGCCCCTGCGACGCGTATCAGCGGCGAGCGGTCGAGGTCAGCCAATTCGGCCGTGGTCCAAGCGCGAGTTGGCAGCGGTTCCGTTTTCATACCGGTCCTCTCCAAGTCGATGAACCGCATCCCGCCGCGAGACGTCCGTGGCGGCGCCAGTCGCGGCACCCCCTTCGGCGCGGATATCGGCGGCCAGGGCGTCGAGCCGGTTTGCGAGCCGACCTGGCTACTCCTCTGGTTCGAGCATCGCCAGCAGGATTCGCTGCAGCTCGGTGCGATCCTGCGGCACGATCCGCGCCAGCCTGCGATCGAACTCCGCCGCCAGGGCGGCGAGAGAGCGATCCCGAGCGGCCTCACCCTCGGGAGTCAGCACGAGTCGATGCCGGCGCAGATCCGTATCGTCGATCTCCCGCCACATGAAGCCCTTGGCGACGAGGTTGCGCACGTACACCGTCACGCTCGCCTTGGGAATGACCAGCTTCGCCGCCAGCTCGGCCGGGTACGGAGACGCCGCCACCTCGGCGAGCACGAAGAACTCCTTCGTCTCCAGACCGAGTTCGGCCATCTCGCCACTGCACGCATCCAGCACGACCGTGAGCAGGCGGTGGTTCAGCGTCCATAGCCGTGCGGCGTCTGCCGGCACTCGACCTCCTCTGAAATGATACAACGCTAAACTAGTTCGAGAATGTATCAAATGACATCTCGAAATAGCCAGTCATCGAACCAACCTTACGTGAAAGGCGCCTCAGATGCTTCAACACATCGCCACCCCCTGCGGGCCGATCGATCTCGCGGTTGGCGGGACGACCTGTCCAAGTCCGTCCCGCGCATGCCCAACCCCCGCTACATTCCCCACCGCCAAGCCGTTGACCAGCAGAAATACAGAAGTCCGGCTGGAGTACTAGGACCATTCGGCGACGCGAACTCACCCGCAGAGGTGAAGTTGATCTATCAACTTAGTCGAAGTAGGATGACGTAGTCCTGACTGGCAACTCCCGTCGGGTCGAGCGGAATCGGCCCCAAGAGGAGGTCACATGGCGGTCGAAGTGAGCGACATGGCCGAGCGAACCTGGATCCGGCCCGGCACCGTCACAGCTGATCGGCTGGCCGAAGTCCGCTCCTCGCCATGAGATCCGTGCCACCGGCCTTCGGAGGAACCGCCGTTCCTCTCGCCGTCACCTGGCTGGTATGGGGAACAACCTATCTGGCGATCGCGTTCGGGCTGCGCGGCACGGAACCCCTCACGCTCAGCTCGGTCCGGTTTCTGACGGCGGGTCTGCTGCTGTGGGGCTTGGCCGAACACCGCCACGAGCCGCGGCTGACGGCACCTCGGCGACGGCGGGCCACGCTCGTCGGGGTACTGCTCTTCTCCGTGGGCATGGGCGGCGTGGCGTTGGCCGAGGAGTATGTCGACTCGGGCACGACGGCCCTGTTCATCGCCACGGTTCCGCTGTGGAGCGTGTTGCTGAACACCGCAAGGGGACGGCCGACGCGCGGCACGGAATGGGCGGGGGTCTGGCTCGGCCTGGCGGGCGTCGCCGTGCTGTCGGCCGGACTCGGACGCGGCGAGCTGACGGGCGCGGCGATCCTCCTGCCGGCCGCCATGTGCTGGGTACTGGGCTCCCATCTGGACGACCACTCTGCCGGAACACGTGGACCAGCCGCGCAGATGCTCGCGGGCGGCGCGGTGCTGGCGGTGGCGGCCGCCGTCCGGGGCGAGTTCGCCTCACCGCCGCGGCCGAGCTGGGGCGCCGTCTTCGCCCTCGCCTACCTCGTGGTCTTCGGATCCCTTCTGGCGATGGCCGCCTACCGCCACCTCACCGCCCACACCAGCCCGGCTCTGGCCACGAGCTACGCCTTCATCACCCCGGTGATCGCCGTCCTGTCCGGCGTACTCTTCCTGGACGAACCCCTCACTCCCCATGTCCTGGCCGGAACCGCCCTCATCGTCGTCGCCGTCTTCACCACCCTCCTCACCAGAAGCCGGCCTGCTGCAGGACCTACGACAACCGTGCCGGGGCATCCTGAAGCAGTACGTACGCGGCGGCGTCCAGCGTCCTCCCGTTGACCTCCGCTGCCACGCGTTGCGCCACTGCAAGTCGGCGTCGCCTTCTCCGAGTCCGGCGCCTCGCGCGGGTGGTGCCGTACGAGCGGTGTACATCGTGAAGTTGCGCGTCGGGTTGCCGCCGGCCAGGTCGCCGGGCCGCTGGTAGTGGTGCCGGCAGGCGCTGTGCCGGTGTCTTCGTCGCCGGCCTGAGCGGCGCAGCCGAACTGAGGGCGCCTCCTTCAGTTTCCGTTCGCGGCTGAGTACGCCGGCTGCCGTGCCTGGTTCCGGAACTGTGCGGGCGATGAGCCGACCACGCGGCGGAACGCGGTGCTGAACGCGCTCTCGGACAGATAGCCCGTGGCCCGTGCCAGCTCGGAGATCGACAGGGTGTCGCGGGCGAGGGCGTCGCGCGCCAGGCTCATGCGCCATTGGATCAGGTACTCCAGCGGCGGGACCCCGACGTGGCTCTTGAAGGCCTGGGCGAACGCGGAACGCGACATGTGGCTGATCTCGGCGAGTTCCTTGAGGCTCCAGGAGTGGGCCACGTCCGCGTGCACGGCACGCAGGGCGGCACCGATGCCGTCCTCGTTCAGGGCGCCGAGCCAGCCGGTGGGCCGGTCCGTCTGGCCGGCGTGAGCACGCAGCATGTGCACGAGCAGGATCTGTGCGAGGTGGTTCTGCACCAGCGGGCCGCCGGCGGCGGCGATCCCGACCTCGGTGGCCAGGAGATCGATCAGCTGCGCGAGCCGCCCGCCATGAGGATCGCCCACGCGGACGATCACCAGCGGCGGCAGAAGATCCGTCAGGAGGGCCGCGTTCTGGTCGTCGAACGCGATGTGCCCGACACAGAGGTAGAGGTCGTCCTCGGACTCGGGGCCGATCCGCACGAACCCGTCCTCGGCACCCGCCAGCACCTGCTCCGCAGGGCGCGGGCTCGCGTCGAGCGTGCTGGCCAGCACGTAGGGCGGCGGGTTGCCCAGCATGAAGGTGTCACCCTCACGCAGGAGCACCGGCTCGTGCCCATCGAGGATCAACCAGCACGTGCCGCGCACGAGGCCCCCGATCCGCACGTGCAGGAACGTGTCGAAGCGCAACGCCCACTCACCCACGGCCCGGAGACTGGGCCCGATCACCGTGCGGGGCCGGAGCAGACCGATCGCGTCAGCCACCGGATCCCGGAATCCGAGCACCGACGACACCTCCTGGACGATACGTAAAGAACTGTGGACTCTGCATCATGGATAGTACTCCGCTGCTCCCGCATTATCGATGTCGGATGGATCGGCTACGAGAAAGTGATGGAGACACCCACATGGGACAGCTGGAAGGCAAGACGGCGGTGGTCACGGGGGGCAGCTCCGGTATCGGTCTGGCCACCG